>CAYLSM010000301.1:0-3813 GCA_964386505.1 uncultured Gemmatimonadales bacterium | reverse complement strand
AGCGCGAGGTGCGCACAGCCCACAGCCTGAACCCGGTGCCGTTCTGGATCGTGGACTACGGCTACCAGGGTGAGTACGAGATGGCGGGGATCGAGAAGCCCGGCCTGACCAACGTGGCCGCGACCCTGCTCAACCTTCTGGGCTACGAGAAGCCCGCGGAGTATGACCCGTCGCTGATCAGGTTCGTCAAATAGGCAAGCTGTACAGGGAATAGCTGAAGCCCCCCGGAAGCGCACGGCCTCCGGGGGGCTTTTTACTGCTCAATAGCTAAGCCGGTCGCGGCCTACTCACGCTGCAGCATGAAGAAAGTATACCCATACCAGCTCGAATATTTCCGGTAGACCTCCCTCTCGTACTCCAGGCTCTCGAGGAACCCCTTCCTGTCCGGGTCGGCGGCAAAGCTTTCCCGCACGGAGTCGATCTGCGCGGCCAGGGGCTTAAAGTAGTTCTCGCGCCAGGCTGTTTCGGGCAGGTTGAAATGCCCGAGCACCTTGTAGCCCATCTGCCGCATCCGGGCCAGGTTCTCCTCCAGCCCCGCTATGCCTGGGTAGACATTGTTGAAAAACTCGCGGCACTCCTGGGGCGGGTCGGCCTGGAACCAGGCCAGATCGCTCACCGCCAGACGTCCCCCGGGCGCAAGGCGCTCCCGGCAGGCGGCCACGCCCTGCTCGAACGACATGTTGTACAGCGAGAGCGCGCCCTCCGACCAGATCAGGTCGAAAAGGCCGTCCGCCTCGCCCAGCTCGCACATGCTCTTGCACACGGTGCGTATCCGTGATGACACTCCGGCGCGCTCGGCACGATGGCGCAGCTCCTCCAGGAACGGCGCGTGGTTGTCCAGGGCCGTGATATCGCCCTGAGTGTTGAGCGCGAGCTGGATTGTCTGGGCCCCGTTGCCGCAGCCCACGTCCAGAATCCGCAAATTGTCCCGCTTCCATCCATCCAGGACAACCCGCAGGGCCCTGCGGGTGGAATCCTCCTCGCCCGGACCAAGCCTGGGCAGGGAAGCGGTGAAAATCTCGTAGAAAAAATCGGGCAGTTTGAACTCGTCCATTGTCGGAACCTTCCCATTATCGAAAAAGATATTTCAAGGCGGATACACGCAGCAAAACGTGTCAAGCCGGCCTCGGATTCAAGTTGGATTAACGGAGATTTCTCAGGGAGGTCAGAAGGCACGACTAACCGCTGTGCATGACAGGCAGGAGTCATGCACCTTTAAATCGCGCGGCTGGGCGCCTTCTGTTACAGGACAGTTACCATATAACAATAAAATAAGGCCTCCCGGTTTAATTTCAAAGGTTTTTCATTTCACGCGGCAAGAACGTCACTCTCAGGCCGTGTTCTTGACGGCTGTCCGCCGATCGGTTACCATCCTGCCAAGCTGTCTTCCGGCCCGTAGCCCACGGCCGCGCACACTGAAAGCGTGAAATTTCCCCCGAACCCAACCACAGGGCGAAACTCCGATGCGCAAACTCAAGGCCGAAACAATCTGTCTGTTGCTCCTACTAAGTATCCTGGCAGCCTTTCCAGCACTCCTGAACGCACAGAACCGTCAAATTGTCGTCCTGGAAAACGGCCTGGTCAGGTTCGAGTTCCAGCCCCCGCGCATGGGCCTTTCGGGGATGGTCGACCGGGACGCGGATATCAACCATGTCCTCGGCGGCCGGGAGGATTACACGCTCTGGGAACTGGTGTTCAGCCACGGGGAGCGTCAGCAGGTGATAAAAAGCTCCGGCTTCGACTGCACGGACTGGAGCGTGGAGCCGCGCGCGGACCGCGGCAGCCGTCTGCGCCTTGCCTGGCGCGGGCTGAGCCTCTGGAAAGAGAAAGATATCCTGGACATCACGGTCACGGTGGACCTTCCTCCGGACAAGGGCAGCGCCGAATGGCGGATCGCCGTGGACAACCGCAGCGACTCCTGGGGCCTGGCCGAGGTGCACTTTCCATTCTTCACCGGGTTCCTGGCCGACAGCGCGTACGACCTGGCGATCCCGGATTTCAAAACCGGCAGCCTGCACCGGCGGGCCTCCGGCCTGCTGACCAATTATTTCGGCTATCCCTCCTCGGGCTGGCCCATGGCTTTCCTGTCCGCAAACCGCGGGAACAGCGGGGTCTACCTGGCGGCCCACGATTCAGCCGCCTGGAACAAGCGCTACGTGATCGACCCGGGGGAGAAATTCTATTTCCTGACTTACCCCGAAAACATGGGCCAGGCCGGTACTGGCTACAGCGCGCCCTATCCGGCGGTGATCGGGGTTTACAGGGGAGGCTGGATCGAGGCCTGCAAGCTCTACCGTGAATGGACAGTCAAGCAGGCCTGGGGCAAGGGCGGGCCGCTCTCGGCGCGGAAAGACATGCCGCTCGCGATCAAGGAGCTGGGGCTGTGGCTGGTGCACGGGTTGTTCGATTTCGGGCCGGTGGAAAGCCGCAAGAACACCCTGCTCGATGACGAGCACCTGCTTTTGCAGGCGGACCGCTGTTTCGGCTTCCCGATCGGGGTGCAGTGGTACAACTGGCACCACAACCGTTTCGACAACGAGTACCCCGATTTCCTGCCGCCGCGGCCGGGTTTCCGGGAGGTGACAGCTCGGGCGGTCAAGGCCGGGGTGCTGCTCGCCCCCTACATCAACGCCCTCAGTTTCGACTACGACCGCCCGGAGTACCGTCAACGGTTCGAGGACCTGGCCGTGAAGGACCGCCTCAACACCCCGGAGATAGTGTTCTACGGCGATTTCTCCGCCCGCATGACTTTCGCCTGTGTCAGCACTCCGCGCTGGCATCAGATAGTAACCGCCCTGGTGGACACCCTGAGCGGCTATTACGGCTCCAACGCCATCTACCTGGACCAGATCGCCGCAGGCAAACCCCAGCTGTGCTTCGACCGCAGCCACGGGCACCCGCTGGGCGGCGGCGGCTGGTGGTGCGCCGGTTACCGCGACCTGTGCCGGGAAATCAAGCGGGTGGTCCAGCCACGGGGCACCGCGATCACCACGGAATTTTTCTGCGAGACCTATATCGACTGCATGGACGCGTTCCTCACCTGGGAACCGCCCGATGAGAGCCAGATCCCGATGACCCCGGCGGTCTGGGGCGGCTACACGCTCTGCTACGGCAGCCCGATGAACCTGGACATGGACGACAGGATTTTCAGGGCCGTGCAAGCCAGGGATTTCCTGTGGGGACGGCAGGTCGGCTGGCTGGCCCTGGAGCTGGTCACCGACCCGGCGCACCGTTCCAAGCTGGAATGGATGAAGAAACTGGGCGCCTGCCGCATGCTCGCCCACAAGTATCTGACCTACGGGGAATTCCTTGGAATGCTGGAATTTGATTCGGCAGTGGATTCTGTCTCAGGGCTCTGGGCGCCCCCCGGCGCCTTGACCGCCAGTGCGATCCAAGGCAGCGCCCCCCTGTTGCAGGGTGCACTCTGGAAAGCGGAGGACGGGGCCCTGGGGATTATGCTGGTCAACTGCGGGGAGCGCAGCGCCGAGTGCGCTTTGAGCCTCGACCCGGCGGATTACCCTTTTGTCAGCGGGTGGGCCGGCGCCTACGATCTTGCTCGGATCGACCCGGGCGGCCGCAAGGCCCTCTCGAAAAACAGGTCCCTGCCGGCCACATTCCACGAGAGCCTGGAGCCGGAGGAGATCCGTTTGCTCGAGCTGGCGCCACGGAGGTGAGGAATCAGCCCAGCTTGTCGATAATGCCACGGATCAGCAGGTTGTTCTCCTGAAGCGGCTCCAGGCTAAGGCTGCGTCGCAGGTGTTGCAGGGCCTGTCGCGGGTCGTTGAGGAACGAATAGTACAGCCCGCCCAGCCG
>CAYLSM010000300.1:0-4145 GCA_964386505.1 uncultured Gemmatimonadales bacterium | reverse complement strand
CGCCCACGATCGCCAGGGCCGGGATGATGGTCATGAAGATGCCGGCAAACAGATAGGCCACTTCCAGGATCGGGGCCCAGGAGAACTCGTTCTCCTTACGAACATCCTTGGGCGTGAACACCATGGAGAGAATACCCATGCCCAGGATCAGGACATCGCGCAGAAGGTTCTGCCCCTCGACCTCGATCCCGCCGATGTTTATTATGCCCAGCTTGAGCATGCCGCTCAACAGCACGCTGCCCACGATGCCGCCCAGGAAAATGAAGTTGTACAGGCCAACGATCCGGATGGCGCTTTTCTCACCCGTGGGAGCTTTGGTCACGCCTTTGGTTTCCCGCCTGTACACGATGGTGTCAATGACAAAGAACAGCGCCAGCAGGATCACCGACAGGAACGACATCATCGGGAGCATGTGCAGGGTCCAGAAGAACGACACCCCGTGCAGGAACCCGAGGAACAACGGCGGGTCGCCCAGCGGCGTGAGACTGCCGCCGATATTGGCCACCAGGAAGATGAAGAAGACGATGATGTGGACCTTGCTCTGGCGGTTCTTGTTGGAGCGGATCACCGGGCGGATCATCAGCATCGAGGCGCCGGTGGTCCCGACCCAGGAGGCCAGGATCGTGCCGATCAGCAGGAATATCGTGTTGATCATCGGGGTGCCTTCCAGCTTGCCGCGCACCAAAAGGCCGCCCGACACGGTGAAAAGACCCCACAGGAGTATGATGAACGGTATGTAGTCGATCAGGTAGATGTGCAGGATCGAGTGCCAGGCCGCATGCCCGTAGGTAAACAGGAACGGCACCGCGAACAGCAGGGCCCAGGCCAGACTGACCTTGGGAAAATGATGGTGCCAGAAATGCGGAGCGAACAGCGGGAACAGGGCGATGCTCAGAAGAATACCGGCAAAGGGAATGATGCTCCAGAGGGGCAGTTTTGTGCCCAGGTCCTCACCGTGTCCACCCTCGGCCGCGGTTTCGGTTGTACCGGATTCCACAATGGCAGGCTGGCCTGCGTCGTGCTGGGCCAGAACAATCTCATCGCTGCCGGAGGGACTGCCGGCATAGGTGCGCGAGGTGGTGAAAGCGATAAAGGTTACAAAGAGTGTCAGCACCAGAAAAGATGTTCTCATGTTCGCTCCCTTGGCGGGGGTGTTGATGGAAACCTGAAAACCGGACTGTCTCTGTCGTCAATTTATACCGTTTCAACCGCGTTGTACAGTGTATCCCTCTCAAATGGCTGCCGTCCGGCCTCCCGGATTATCCGCACCAGTTCGCGTTCTTTCAGGTGTTGCGGGGTTTCGGCCCCGGCATCATGGGTTATCCGTTCCTCTATCACCGTCCCGTTGACATCATCCGCCCCGAAAAACAGCGCCACCTGGGTGAGCGGCAAGCCGAGCATGATCCAGAACGCCTTGATATGCTTCACGTTGTCCAGAAGCAGCCGCGCGATGGCGATAGTGCGCAGGATATCCACCGCGCCGGTCTTGCTCAGCTCCGGGTACTCCGTGTTCTGCGGGTGGAACACCAGCGGGATGAACGAGTTGAACCCGCCGGTCTGGTCCTGTAACTCGCGGATCGCCAGCATGTGGTCCACCCGGTCAGCCCGTCTCTCGATGTGGCCGAAAAGCATGGTCACATTGGTTGGGATACCCAGGCCATGTGCCTGGCGCATCACCTCCAGATACTGCTCACCGCTGATTTTCTCCGGGCATATTTTGCTACGGACTTCCGGATTGAATATCTCCCCTCCGCCTCCTGGCAGCGAGTCCAATCCGGCCCGTTTCAGCTCGGCCAGGGTCTCGGACACGCTTAAGGCTGCCTTGCGCGCGATATGCTCCACCTCCACAGCGGTGAACGCCTGCAGGCAGACCCCGGGGTACTCCCGCCGCAGCAACTCCAGCATCCGGACATAGTATTCCAGCGGTGCATCCGGGTGACAGCCGCCCACGATATGGAACTCGCGCACCCGCCCGCTCCACAACGCACGGGCCTTCTCCAGCACTTCGTCCGGGCTCAGGGAAAACGCCCCGGGAGATTCGGCCCCAGCACGCCGGTAGGCACAGAACCGGCAGCGGTTGACGCAGATATTCGTATAGTTGATGTGCGCGTTGTTGATGTAGCAGACCCGTTCGCCGTTGAGCGCCAGGTTGGCCCGGTCGGCCAGAAGGCCGAGACCCGGAATGTCCGTGGTCTCGCACAACACCAGGGCCTCGTCCCGCCCCAAGCGCTGGCCCAACTCCAGGCCACGGCCGATTTCTCTCAGGCGCGGGTCATTGAGACGCGACACATCGATCGAAAACGCCATTAAACCGTTCAACCTCTCCGGCTGGCCATCTCACGCACCAGGTTGGACACGATGATTGCGCGCTGGATCTGGTTCGTCCCCTCGTAAATCTGCGTGATCTTGGCGTCGCGGAAATATTTTTCCACTGGGTAGTCTCTCATGTAGCCATAGCCGCCAAGCACCTGAATGGCATCCGTGGCCACCTTCATCGCCACGTCCGAGGGGAACACCTTGGCCATGGCCGATTCCATGCCGTAGTTCTTCACCCCGCCGTCCACCATGCGCGCCACCTGGTAGACCAGGGCGCGGGCGGCCTCGATCTGGATCGCCATGTCGGCGATCATGAACGAGACACCCTGGAAATTCATTATCGACTGGCCGAACTGCTCGCGCTTGTAGGCATAGTCGAGCGCGGCATCCATCGCGCCCTGGGCGATACCGATAGCCTGGGCGCCGATGCCCGGACGGCTCTTGTCGAAAGTGCGCATGGCTATACCGAAACCGGCGCCCTCGCGGCCGAGCATGTCCTCTTTCTTGACCACGCAATCCTCGAAAATCACCTCGTAGGTGGCCGAGGCGCGGATACCGATCTTGTCCTCTTTCTTACCGAACTTGAGTCCGGGGTTGCCCTTGCGCACCACGAACGCACTGATGCCGCGCGCGCCGCGGGCCTTGTCGGTCTTGGCGAACACGGTGTATGTGTGCGCCTCGCAGCCGTTTGTGATCCACTGCTTGGTGCCGTTGAGCACGTAGTCATCGCCCACCTTGCGGGCGCTGGTCTGCATGGCGGCCACATCCGAACCGGCGCCAGCCTCGGTCAGACAGAACGCGGCGTACTCCTCACCCGATGCGATGGCCGGCAGGTATTTCTTTTTCTGCTCCTCGTCACCGCCGATAATGATCGGGAAACTGCCCAGCGAACTGGCGGCGTAGGTCACGCCCACGCCAGCGCAGGCCCGGCTCAGCTCCTCGGTGGCCAGGACCAGCTCCAGAAGTCCGCCGCCGATGCCCTCGTACTCCTCGGGGATATAGATCGCCGGCAGTCCGGCCTTGGCTATCTCGGCCATGATCTTGTGCGGGAACTCGCTCTTGTGGTCGAGTTCCTCACGCTGAGGGATGATGTAATTCTCGGCAATGCGGCGCGCCAGACGCTTGATTTCAAGCTGTTCTTCTGTGAGGAAGTACTCCATGGGGTCTCCAGAATGATGGGTATTGAGTGAATCGCAAGATATGCCGAATAGTTTTCAGGGCAGTTCCTCGCCATGACGTTCGATCAGAAGACCGAGCGCCTGCTGGGCGGCCTGTTTTTCCGCTTCTTTTTTGTTCGCGCCGGCACCGCGGCCCAGGATTTCTCCTCCCACGCCCACCTCGCAGACAAAGCACTTGTCGTGCTCCGGGCCGCTCACCTCCACGATCCGGTACACGGGCTGAGCGCCGTAGTGCACCTGCGACAGGTGCAGCAGGCGGTTCTTGGCTTCGAGCAGGTCATCCACCCCGGGGCGGGCCTGCCCTCCCTCGAGCAACACGTTCAGGATCACCCGGCGGGCCGCCTCGTAGCCGCCATCCACGTAGATCGCCCCGATCACCGCTTCCAGACAATTGGAGATGATCGTGTTGAGTCCGCGCTGACGGCCCCGCACGCTTTCTCGCGCGTACAGGATGTAGTTGTCCAGCCCCAGGCGTATACCCTGAGCGGCCAAGGCCTCCCGCGAAACGAGTGAGGACTTTATGCGCGTCAGCTCGCCCTCACGTGCGCCGGTGTAGGCCTGGAACAGGTGCTCGGCCACCACCAGGTCGAGCACCGAATCGCCAAGGAATTCCAGGCGCTCGTTGCTTTCCAGGTGTGGCCGTCCGCTCCC
>CAYLSM010000299.1:0-4251 GCA_964386505.1 uncultured Gemmatimonadales bacterium | reverse complement strand
GGCAGATATACTTGGCGTGGAAACAGTCGGTGGTGGTGACAATCACCACGTCCGGCTTTGTCTCGGCGATCATCTTGTCGAATTCCAGGTCGGTGTAGACCGGGCAGCTCAGGCCCATGAACTTCCTGGCGTAGGCCGCGCGGCCGGGATTGCGGTCGCACAGGCCCACGAACTCGACCATGTCGGAATATTTGTCCACCAGACGGCGGCCCCACATCGAGTGGCCCCGTCCCCCGGTGCCCACCAGGCAGTAGCGTTTCTTGGTCGCCTCCACCGGGAACTTGAACGGTCCGCGGCCCATGGCCAGCGGGGCGATTATGGCGGCATTGGCCGTGGCGGCCAGGAACGAGCGGCGGTCCATGTTCTTGGTCTGTTCGGACATCGGGGTTCTCCTTTGTAAATGGCTCGGTGTTATGGGGAACTGTCTTTAGTGTTCGGATTGGTCCGCCGCGGGGAACAAATGGGCGGCAATGGGAAAATAGCCCGGCAAATGGGAGCGGGCAAGAGTGAATCGATTTCTTTTTGAAGCTTTCAGCAATCCGAATCGCCCGGACAGTCTCACTCCAGGCTCAGCCGCCAGGTGCCGAGCTGTCCGGCCCGCAGCGAGTCCCGCAGGGCGCCGCCGTCCAGGCCCACCGGATCGAGGTCGGTCTCGATATGGCTGTCGCGGAAAGCCCCGGAAAGAGCCGCTCCATTCAGGCCGAGGCTGAATGCCTGACACTGCCCGGTGAGGTTCCACAACCGCACTATCAGCCCGCGGCCCATTCCACCCTCGGCCACCTTGAATGCCCAGGGAAGAAGCTCCGGGTTATCCAGCTTGAGGAGCGAAAAGCGGTCAGATGGCAGGGGAGCCTCCGGCCCACCGGTCACGACACCGGCCACAAGCGGGTTCTGGTGCTCCAGAGCGAAACGCATCGCCTCCACCGGGTCATATTCCCGACGGGTGCGAAGGGCGAAACGCTGCACGAACAGGCTGTCTCCGCCCTGGCCGGGTATCCCCAGCGACGGACCGTCCACCTGCCCCCCGGCCAGGACCGCGACGGACGGCGTGCGGGTGTCCAGGCTGTCCACTGTGGAGTTGCCCAGACGGAAAAACGAGCAGTCGGCGTTGGAGAGGACCACCCCGGGGCCGCCGGCGCCGCCGATATCCAGGAAATGGTTCAGGCTCAGCCAGTCGGTGCGGGCGCTGCGCTCGGCGTAGACCCCGCCCGCCGATTTCCGCGCGGCGCGGACCACGGCCCCGATCTCCTCGTGACGGACCTCGGGATTCTCCAGGTTGAAAGCGAAACCCCAGGCGAGCAGGCTGTCGAAATTGGCCGTGATCCGGTTCTCGATCTCTATCCTGGGCAAGCCCTGGATCAGGGTGATCGTGGTCTCGTGAGGCACAGGTACTGTGGAAACAGCCCGCAGGCTCACGCTCACCGGGCCTCGCTCCAGGATTTCGAGCCGTCCGCCCCCAGGACCCAGGTCGTTTATCCCGGCGCTGTCGCCAGCGGCGGCATACTCCCGCCCGCTGTCCAGCCTGTCCACCAGAGAGGAAATGGCTCCGCGCGGGGAAAGGGTCAGGTTGTATAAACGGTTTCCCAACCGCCCGGACTTGAAATCGACCTCCGCCGCATCCAGAAAAGCCTTGCCCGCACCGTCACGTATTTCGTACACCCGGTAGCCCAGGGGCGGCACGGAATCGGCCAGTATCCGCAGGCAGGGCTTTCCCTGAACCAGTACCGGCTGCGAGGGGATTTCCTCTCCTGTAACCAGGTCCACCACGTGCACAGGGCCGGGGGAGGGCCACTCCACCTCCGCGGCGTCCGTGCGGCTCCAGCCCAGCGGGTTGAACACGTAGAGACGCTGACAGCTTTTCCCGGCCGGAACCAGTCCGCCCAGGGCCTGTCCCGCCGCCCACTGCAGCGAGTCCGCGTATGCCACCACCCGCCGGGCGGTTTTCCGCTGCCAGGCGGCCCGCTCGGCGCGGCTCACCGGGCCGTCCGCGGTCCAGTCATGCTCCCAGTAAATTCCCAGGGCCTGCATGGCCTGCTCGGAGGCTGTCGCGAAAGGAAGGGTGAATTCCGGCACGGAGAGCGAGACCAGCGCACTCATCGCCTCGGCGGTGCGGAGCTTTTCCACCGCGCGCCGCACCGCAGCGGTCGGCGCGGCCAGGCTGGCGCTCAGAAGCTCCCACTCGTTGCCGAAACTCACGGCCTGGGAGGGAAGGCTCGCCCCGCAGGTATGTTCGAGGTCGTGGAAAAAATCCAGCTCATCCGAGACTATCACCCGGCGCGTGCTGTCGGCAAGGCTTTGCGCCGCCAGGAGGATACTGTCGTTCAGGGTTTCCAGGTCATCCCAGCCCTGGCCGAACGCACCGATCACCGGCCAGGGGTAGCGAGCGGCGAACCCGCTGCTGTCCGCTCCCCGGGTGACATACTCCACCACCGCGGACTGGTCGCGGGCCTCGGCGTAGCCGCCCAGGTGGGCGTTGCCCACCGGCATGGAGTACCATTTCATCAGGATGCGGCTGCTGTCGGGCCCGCTCCACCAGTAGACCTCGTGCTCCCGTTTCCCGGCGTCTTTTACCCGGGTTACGCAGTCGCAGATGCCGCGCCAGGAGTAGCGCGCGCCGCAGCCTGCCCAGAGCGAACCGAGCCCGTAGGGCAAGGTCTGGTTCTCCACCGAGAGGGCCAGCTCGAAGCGAAGGCCGAAACGCCGTTCCAGGCTCCCGGCGTAGTACATCCCGCGCAGGACCGCCTCCAGGGGCATGCCGCCGTAGCAGGACTGCAGGCTGGTCATCGGCACGCCGATATGGCCGTCGCGCACGCGCCCGATCAGACGCTCGAACTGCTCCGGGCTGCGGTTGTGCTCGTAGACCCAGAGCCAGTAGCTGCCGTCCGGGTTGAACCGCATCTGGCTGTCGGAGGGGTTGCCGACGGTGGAATCGATCCGGTCGAGGTAATAATCCAGCATGTCCAGGAAAGCCTGGCGGTAGGTGTCCTCATCCGCGGTCCACATGTAGTCGGTATGGTCATCCGGAGCCAGGTAGACCCGGGGGCGCGGCTCACGGGCCGCAAGACGGCCCAGGCAGAGGGCCAGGAGGACCGCTGTCAGACAGAGCAGAGAGATTGACCGGGCTTGCATCCTGGCCTCCTTCCATGTGACCGGCGTTCGTTTCAGTTCACGGAGCGCTCAGCCTCGGCGCTTGTCCTGTTCCGCGGTCGATTCCTCGATCAACTGGTCGTAGCTCTTTATCCCGAACTCGCGCAGCACATCCGCCACTTTAACCTCGGGCGAGAGGCTCTCTACAATCGACCACTCCTCCTCCATGAACGTGGTCAGACGGACCGCGCGGCCGTATTTGGCTTGAATCTTGTCGAAATGCTCGCTGAACGGCCAGGTATGGACCAGAACTTTCTCCAGATTGAGAGAGGTGCAGAGGCTCGGATCCCAGAGGCCGGTCCAGGCCACGGTCAGGCCGGCGTTGTCCACCACCTGGCTGATCCCCTTGTTCGTGCTGGAGACGATATTGTAATGGAACATTCCGGCCAGGATATTCAGTTTGCGCCCGCCGCCGAAAGCGGATGACCAGAACACGATCTCGGCCCCGGCCCGGGCCAGTTTCTCCCAGCCGTCCTTCCACTCGATGTCGAAACAGACCTGCGCCCCGATCCGGCCGAAATCGGTGTCGAACACCGGCGGGTCCAGCGGCCCCGGGCTGACCCCGTCCTCCATCTCGCCCAGGGTGGCGTGCATCTTACGGTACTCGCCCAGCACCTTGCCCTGACGGTCGATCAGCACCAGGGAGTTGTAGATGCGGCCGTTCTCCCGGGTATACAGCGGGGCCCAGACATAGCAATTGTGGCTGCGGGCGAACCCGGCGAAACGCTCGGTGAAAGCGCCGCAGTATTTCTCGGCCGCCTCCTGGGCAGTCACCCGCGCGCCGGTCAGGTTCATGAACGGGCCCACCTCGGACAGGCAGACTATGTCCGGCTGCTGGGCGGAGGCGGTCTCCGCGCGGTCCAGAAGCATACCGAGCATCTGTTCGGGGGTTTCGGCAGTCAGCCCGTTCTGGCTGACCGAGGCAACCCAGACCTCACGCGGAAGGCGTTTGGCCGGCGCTGGGGAGCCGCCCTGCGCCGGGGACACACCCAGGGACGCGGCGGTGAAAGCTCCGCCCACGCCCGCGGCCGCCTGCCTGACAAACCCTCTCCGGTTGACCTCTTGCATAGCCTGCCTCCTGTCTTTGAGCTGTCGATGAGCCGG
>CAYLSM010000298.1:0-4272 GCA_964386505.1 uncultured Gemmatimonadales bacterium | reverse complement strand
CGGCACTTCTGGGCACCGGAGGGGTGACCACCTGGCGTGACGGGGTCGAGATGATGATGGCCGGGGCGGACCTGGTCGGTTTCTGCTCCGCCACAATCATCTACGGCTTCTCGTTCTTCCCCGAGTTTTTCCGCGGGTTCAAGGACTACATGCAGCAGATGGGTTTCAAGCACCCCGGCGACATGCGCGACAAGGTCATCCCCTCGATCAAGAGCGCCCCGGAGTTGACCATCTACGAGGGCTACGCCAAGAAGAAAGAGGACAATCTGTCGGCTCCCTGTGACTACGCCTGCCCGCATCACGTCCCGGCCATGGCCTATGTCCGCCTGGTGGCGCAGGAGAAGTTCGAGGAAGCCTACAAGATGATCACCAGCAAGAACCCGCTGCAGCATGTCTGCGGCTATATCTGCAACCATCCCTGCGAGGATGCCTGCAGCCGTGGCCTCAAGGATGAGCCGATCCGTATCCGCGCGATCAAGCGTTTCGTGATGGACAAGGCCGCCGCCGAGGGCTGGAAGCCGAATATGGAAATGTCCCCGGCCAACGGTCTCAAGGTAGCGGTGATAGGCTCCGGCCCGGCCGGGATCAGCACCGCGTCGAGCCTGGCCCGCGCCGGCTACGCGGTCACGGTGTTCGAGCGCGAGGCCAAGGGCGGCGGCATGCTGCGCTACGGCATCCCCGAGTTCCGTCTGCCGCGCACCCTGATCGACCGCGAGCTGGAGTGGCTGGGCCAGCTGGGTGTGAAGGTTGAGTACAACAAGGCCCTGGGCAAGGATTTCAGCCTGGCCGACCTTCGCGCCAAGGGTTTCAAGGCGGTCTGCATGACCGTGGGCACCCAGGCCGGTGTCACGTTGGGTATCCCGGGCGAGGATGCGCCCCAGGTCTACTCGGCGGTGGATGTGATCCGCGGCCACGCCGCTGGCAAAACTCCCGCCCTGGGCAAGAAAGTGGTGATCGTGGGCGGCGGGTTCACCGCCGTGGATGTGGCCCGTATCTGTGCGCGCCTGGGCGTGGAGAGTGTCTACATCGCCTACCGCCGCACCAAGGATGAGATGCCCGCCGTGCCCGAGGAGGTGCTGGAGGCCGAGCAGGAGGGCGTGCGCGTGATGTATTTGGTCAGCCCGGTGGCCGTGGAGACAGAGGGCGGCAAAGTGACCGGCCTGCGCCTGAAGAGCAACGTCCTGGGCATGGCAGCCGACAACGGCGGCCGCCGCAGCCCGGAGCAGGTCGAGGGCGCCGAGTTCACCCTGAGCGTGGACACGGTGATCACCGCGGTGAGCCAGAAACTGGACGGTGTGGCCTCCGCTCTGGGCCTCGAGCTGACCCGCTGGGGCACCCTGGCCTATGATGAGTCCACCGGCCGCACCGCTGTGCCGGACGTGTTCGTGGCGGGAGATGCTGCCATGGGCCCCAGCACCGTGATCCGCTCGGTTGCCGAGGGCAAGCGCGCCGCGGTCTCGGTGGACAAGTTCCTGCGCGCCGACAAGGCCGTGCTCGATTTCGACCCGGCGTTGAGCGTGGTCGACCCGGTGGATGTGGTCAACCGCCGCAGCGACACGCCGCTCAAGGACCGTGTGCCGGTGGAGGTGAAGCCCGCCGCCGAGCGCAAGCAGGATTTCGAGGAATATGAGGAAACCCTGAGCCAGGAAGCGGCGGTCGAGGAGGCCGGACGCTGCCTGAGCTGCGGCTGCGGCGTGGGCTGCCAGATCTGCGAGGAGTTGTGCATGCGTTTCGCCTGGAGCCACGAGGAAGGCAAGAAAGTGGAAGTGGACAAGGAGGCCTGCGTGGCCTGCGGCATGTGCTCTTTCCGCTGCCCGAACCACAACATCGAGATGGTCAAGGGCGAGCTGTCGCCCGCGCGGGTCGGGGCGCACTAAGGCATTATTTGGCATAATGATAGAGAATGACCGGCGCGCCGTGGGAGCGATTCCCCGGCGCGTTTTTTGTGGTGATGAAATTACGGACTTGTGTTAAACTTGTTCAATGAATTGCTTGTAATAACGAATAGCTTTCTTGATGCCGCTGTTTTGTTTGCGCTTTGGTTTTGCGTAGGGGCACGGTGCACCGTGCCCAACTTACCAATCCCATCGAGTCCGCCATGGATCGCAAAAGAAGAAGCGTCCGGCTGCCGGAATATGATTATGCCAGCCCCGGTGCATACCTGGTGACAATCTGCACTGTCATGAAATCCGATCTTTTCGGGAATGTTTTGGCGGATGGGACGATGGAATTGAACGGCTGCGGGCAAATTGTGAGGGATGAGTGGCTTCGGACTGCGGAGTTGCGAACTAATGTAGACCTGGATGAATATGTTATCATGCCCGATCATTTTCACGGGATTGTGATTTTAAAATATGAGGGCACGGTGCACCGTGCCCCTACGCCGGAATCTTTCTCACGGCCGGTCCCCGCATCGTTGCCTACCGTTGTCCGCTATTTCAAGTCCGCGGTGACAAGGCGTATCCGGGAATTGAGCGGCGATTCGGAAATGGTTGTCTGGCAACGCGGCTACCACGAGCACGTGATCCGCAAGAACGAGGATTTGAACCGGGTGCGGGAGTATATCATGAAAAACATGTTGAGATGGAGCCTGAGGGAAAAACAATAGGGAGCGGTGCGCCATTAACAACACTATCCCTTCCCCAATCCCTTGACTGCCAACCACTGGAAAAATATATTTCCAGCCGGGATAACTTAATCTTCCGAAACCAAACGAAAACAATCATAGCCTTTTGACGCACCGGGAGGGGAAACGATGGAACGCACTACCGAACAATTAGCCGTGGACACCATAAAAATCCTGGCCTGCGAGGCCGTGGAGAAGGCCCAGTCCGGGCACCCCGGCATGCCCATGGGCATGGCGGATGTGGCCGTGACCCTCTGGACCCGCTTTTTGCGCCACGACCCGTCCGACCCCGGCTGGCCCGACCGCGACCGGTTCATCCTCTCGGCCGGCCACGGATCCATGCTGCTCTACAGCCTTCTTCACCTGGCCGGCTACAGCCTGACTATCGAGGACCTGAAAAATTTCCGTCAGCTCGGCAGCCGTACACCGGGGCATCCGGAGTACCGTCACCCGCTGGGAGTCGAGACCACCACCGGCCCACTGGGCCAGGGCTTTACAAATGGCATCGGCATGGCCGTGGCGCGCCGTCACCTGGCCGCGCGGTTTAACGCCGAGGGTTTCCCGGTCTACTCGAACACGATCTACGCCATAGTGAGCGACGGCGACCTGATGGAGGGCCAGACCGCCGAGGCCGCCTCCCTGGCCGGGCACCTGGGCCTGGGCGAGATTGTCTACCTCTACGACAGCAACCATATCTCGATCGAGGGCGACACGGCCCTGGCTTTCGACACCGAGAACGTCCTGGGCCGTTTTGCGGCCTACGGCTGGCACACCCAGGAGGTGAAGGGGGATGACCGCAAGGCCGTGGCCGCGGCCATCGAAAAGGCCCGCGCTGTCACCGACAAGCCCTCGATCATCCAGTGCAACACGAAAATAGGCGCCGGACTGCCCACCCGCGAGGGCGACTCCGAGATTCACGGCGCACCGATCGGGGCCGAGGAACTGGCCGCGCTGAAAAAGAAGCTGGGCTGGGATAACAAGCCGGATTTCTTCGTTCCGCCTTCGGTGTACGAGCTGTTCGCGGCCCAGGCCGCCAGGGGCAAGGCCGAGCGCGTGGCTTGGCTCAAGATGATGGAAAAGTACCGCACGGCCCAGCCCGAGAAAGCCGCCCTTCTGGACAGGTTCCTGAAGCCCGCGCCCCCGGCGGACCTGACCGCCCAGCTCCTGGCCTCCGTGGCCAGTGACAAGCCGGTCGCCACCCGCGCCAGCGCGGGCAAGGCCGAGCAGGTAATCGCCAGGGCCTACCCGAACCTGATCGGCGGCTCGGCCGACCTGGCCCCCTCCACCCGCACTTTGATCTCCAGCGGCGGCGATTTCAGCCGCGCCTGCCCGGAGGGACGCAACATGCATTTCGGGGTGCGCGAGCACGCCATGGGCGGTATCATGAACGGCATGGCGGCCTACGGCGGCCTGAAACCGTTCGGCAGCACGTTCTTCGTGTTCTCCGATTTCCTGCGCCCTGCGATCCGTCTGGCCGCGATCAGCGGCTGGCCGGTGATCTACGTGTTCACCCACGACAGTATCTTTGTGGGCGAGGACGGACCCACGCACCAGCCGGTGGAGCAGACAATGGCGCTGCGCCTTATCCCTGGGCTCACCGTGCTGCGCCCGGCCGACCCCACCGAGAGCGCCGTGGCCTGGGAGGT
>CAYLSM010000297.1:0-4284 GCA_964386505.1 uncultured Gemmatimonadales bacterium | reverse complement strand
CGTTCACTCCGCCAACGATGGTCGGCACGTACACGATTTTCAGACCGAGCTTGCGGATGTTCTCGACCGTGCGCAGCTTGTACTCCATCAGGGCCTTGCCGCGGGTCTGGATGTAGACCTCGTCGTCCACCCCGTCGAACTGAAGATACACGGTGTGAAGGCCGGCCTCGGCGGCGCGCTCGGCGAACTCGTAGTCAGCCAGCTTGATCCCGTTCGAGGCGATCTGGATGTGGCTGAACCCGTAGGCCTTGGCCGCGGCCACTATTTCCAGGAAATCCGGGTGGACAGTCGGCTCACCGCCCGAGAACTGCACCATGCGCCCGGCCACCGGCTCCTCCTTGCGGTACAGGCTGAGCATCTCGAGCACCTGCTCCTTGGTGGGCTCGTAGACCTTGCCGGTCACGTTGGCGTTGGCGAAGCAGATCGGGCAGGTCAGGTTGCAGCGGTTGGTCAGGTCGATATTGCCCAGGGCGGTGTGGCTGGTGTGATTCTCGCACAGTCCGCAACTGTCGGGGCACTGGGTGTGTTTCATGTTGGGGTTGGACAGCCCGCGCCCGTCGCCGAATTCCCATTTCTCGGCTTTCAGGTAGAGGTCCACATCAGCCCAGTAGAGGTCCTTGATGTAGCCGTGCTCGGGGCAGGTCTTGTCCATGTAGACCTTGCCGTTCTCCTCGAACAGACGGGCTTCCACCGCTTTGCCGCATTCCGGGCAGAGCGAGGTGGTGTTGCGCGGCAGGCCTTTGACCATATTGTTTATCGGCGCACCACAGTAGGTGGTGTCCAGGGGGTTGGCCGGAATGTCTTTCGGGGCGGTAGCCATGATGCTTTAGACCTCCATTTCGTCTTCCCCGAGCGGGGAAGTTGGGTTATTTACGCCGCGGCGCTTGGCCATCGGCCTGATTGCAGCCTGTATCGCAGCCCTCTGGGTCAGCCGGATCGGGCGGTGTCTGAGGGCGGTTGGTGAAACTCCGGTACACTTCTTGAAAGGCAGCGGCGCGGGAGTAACTGCGGGGCCGGCCGGCATGAGTGACAGTGCAAGAAAAAACGCCAGAAATCGAAAAAAGATACAAAAAGCACACCCAAAGTCAAGAAAGATATGCCTTAAGCCGGTTCGGACCAGAGTTGCACGGTCGCACCGCGCAAGCCCCCGCCGAGCATCCTGTCGGCGCTGTCGCGGTTGGCCCCGATCTCCAGACGCCCGTGGCTGCCGGTCAGGGCGAGCAACTTTCCCTCGGCCACCTGGGCGTAGTGCGTGTGCAGCCCTCGCAGGCGCTGTCCGGCCAGTTCCACGACCAGGCATGATGGGTCCGGGCAGAGTCTCTGCACCTCGGCGGCCGGGATGTCTGTCACCAGGTTGCCGAAACGGTCCACATGGACCACCCGCCCGGCCAGGCATCCCTCCGCGCAATCCGGGCGGACCGGAGCGGCCAGGCGAACCGGGTCAGCCACTGTCTGGCCCAGCCGGGACTGGTCGCCGCCCGCAGCCAGGAACGCTGCCGCCGGGGCGAAAATATCCCGCCCATGGAATGTGTTACTGACCTCGGAGCGCCGGTGTTCCAGGCTGGCCAGCTCCCGGCAGACAGTCCAGCCGGAGGCGAGCAGCGGCTCGAACACCCCGTTGTCCGGCCCCACGTACCAGCGGCCGCCGCTTTGAAGGGCCAGCGCCCGGCGGCTGCTTCCCACTCCCGGGTCGACCACCGTCAAGTTGACCGTGCCGGCCGGGAACAGGCCGCAGCAGCTTTCCAGGACAAAGGCCGCCTCGGCGATATCGCCGAGGCCGATCTCGTGCGTGATGTCAACCAGTTGGGCCGCCGGGCAGAGCGTGAGCAGCACTCCCTTGAGCGCCCCCACGTAGCCGTCGCGCGTCCCGAAATCGGTCAGCAGCGTGATCAGCGGCCTGTCCATGCCTCAGGTCCAGTCTCAGTCGCCTGCCGTCGGTGTGTCCATCCTGTGGCGGCGCCAGTTTCTCACGCCGCGCACGAAGAACAGCAGGGACAGCAGGCCGAGGAACACGGCCCAGCCCTGGCTTTTCTCCGACAGGACAACCCAGGCTGTGAACAGCACCAGCGCCGAGGCGACAAACAGGTCGACTTTATAGTAATTGCCCTCGATCCGCTCGATCTCGTCGAGCGATTCCGCTTTCGGTTTCTCTTCCATCCCTGATCCTGTCAGGCCGGGGGCCTGTCGCGGCAAGCCCGGGAGGCCGTAGAATAACAAGAGCCTGATAGTAATTGTATTTGCTGTGATTATGCCACAACCCGGACGGATATGTCAAGAAAACAGCCCCCTCTCCGGTCGGGGAAGAACTATCAATCCGGCGCTGCTCCCAGAGCGCAGCTCAGACTCCGCCCAGCACCTCGCGGTTCAGGCAGTAGCGGGCGCGCTGGCCGCTCAACACTTCGACCATGTTGCGGGCGGCTTTCTCTTTCAGCTCATCGAACGACTCGTTGGAGAAGAACGAGATGTGGGGAGTCAGAACCACGTTTTTCAGGCCGACGAGCGGGTTGCCTTTCTCGGGAGGCTCATTGGTCAGCACATCCAGGCCGGCCGCTGCGATCTTGCCGCTGGTGAGCGCCGCCGCCAGGGCGGCCTCATCCACCAGCTTGCCGCGGCTGGTGTTCACGATCAGGGCGCCGTTTTTCATCTTGGCCAGGTTGGCGCTGTTGATGATCTTCTCGGTGTCCTTGGTGGCCGGGGCGTGCAGGCTGAGGAAATCGCTCTCGGCCAGCAGGGTGTCCAGGTCGACCAGCTTGACCTCCATGTCCGTAGTCTTGACAAAGGGGTCATAGGCCAGCACGCGCATGTTGAAAGCCAGGGCCTTGCGCGCGGTCATACGGGCGATGGCGCCGAAACCCAGCAGACCCAGGGTCTTGCCGGCAGTGCGGGGCACCGGCCCGGCCAGTCGGAAATCCCAGCCCCCGGCGGCGACATCGTTCGCCAGCAGCGTGACCTTGCGCACCAGGTCGAGCAGAAGGGCCATGGCGTGGGTCGAGACATCGTCCTGGCAGTAGTCGGGCACGTTGCAGACCGCCACGCCCTTGCGCGTGGCCGCCTCGACATCCAGGTTATCCACCCCGACGCCGTAGCGCGAGAGCACCTTGAGGCTGTCCAGCTTTTCCACGGCCTTGGCCTTTATCGGCGCGTACTGGCTGAGGATGCCATCCGCCCCGGCGCACTTGGCGATCACCTCGTCCTCGGTTTTGCAATCGAGGAGTTCCCACTCGAAACCAGCCTGCTCGAACACCTTGCGCTCGACCTCGACCGTGCCATGGTCGCAGTCGGATATGATAACCTTGAATCGGGACATCGGACACTCCTTGGGCTATAGTCAGTCTGAGGTCTGGATTGATTTGCATTGAAGGAATAAACGATAAAAATAAAACCCATCCCTCAATTTTTCAAGGATTAGGGACTGCCGGGGGCGGCTGCGGACGGCTGAGAGCCAGGGAGATAAGGCAGTCAGTTGGATGGACCCGGAGCGCCGGCGCCGCCCGCGGCGTAGTTTTCGGCCATCCGGATACGCTCCTCGGGCAGCGGGTGGCTGCCGTAGATATCCTGAAGCAGGCGGGGGGTTAGCAGGTCGGCCTTGGCGTGACGGACAAGCTGTTGCTCCACTGTGATGAAAGCCTCGCTGTCTCCGGTCAGCACCAGGCTGATCAGGTCTGCCTGGCGCTCGAAACGGCGTGAGACCGCATTGACCAACGGGGCGGTCAGGGTGCCGGTAAGGCTGAGCAGGAACGGCAGCAGCACCAGCAGCACCAGGCTGGTCCTCTCGGGCAGCCCGAAAAAGCCGCGCGCCGCGCCGCTGCCCAGAAGCCACCAGAAAAGCCACAGCCCAAGCACCACGCCCACGGTTTCGAGCAGAAACCCCTTGGCGATGTGGTTGGCTTTCCAGTGGCCCAGCTCGTGCGCCACCACGGAGAGCACCTCGCGGTTGTTGCATTCCTTGACCAGGGTGTCGTAGAGCACCACGCGGCGGCTGTTGCCCAGGCCGGTGAAATAGGCGTTCAGGTAAGTGCTGCGGCGGCTTGCGTCCATCACGTAGACGTTTTTCACCGGCACTCCGGCATGCACGGCCAGGGAGCGTATCTGCCCGGCCAGGGCGCTGTCCTCGAGCGGCGTGAACTTGTTGAACAGCGGGTCGATGAGCCAGGGGCTGATCCAGATGCCAAACGCCGAAATAGCCAGGATCACCGCCGCAGCCGGAAGCGGCCAGGTCGTGGGCAGGGTGCGGACAAGCCACAGCACGGGCAGACCGACCAGGCTGAGGATCAAGGTGTTGAG
>CAYLSM010000296.1:0-4308 GCA_964386505.1 uncultured Gemmatimonadales bacterium | reverse complement strand
TTCTGCTTTGGTTTCGGCCAAAGCAGCAAAGCCAGCGGGGGCCGCGAACTCGTCCAGGCCACGTCACTATTGCCGCCTCCGTTGTGTCTGAATCCTCGATTCCGCTGCTGACTGCAGCGGCGGCGCTGCCGCGAATCGCCGCCGCACCACTGAGCACCTGTTGTCTGGGCCGTTTAGCGCGCGGAACTCGACGCTACCTTGGCGGGAGGCTCAGACAAGCGCGGCCCAAAAGGCAACAGCGGCCGGCTGGGGCTTGGACGTGACACAGGGTCGAGTCAGGCAAGGGGCGAAACTCATGTTCGCCCTTTTTATTTCATTAAATCCCCCCTGGACCCCTTTGGCAAACGGGGATCGAGGGGGAGCTATCCAAATAAATCGGGGCACGGCTCGCCGTGCCCCGACACTTATGCGGCTACGTGCAATGTGTGCTTCCTACAGCAGACCGCGAGCCAGGACTAAGGCGTCCGCCGCAGTGCAATGGCCGTCCGCGTTGAAATCCAGGGCCGCGCTGTAGGGTTCGGTCAGGCTGCGCAGCAGAAGGCTGAGAACATCCAGCAGCCCCACCTTGCCGTCCCCGTTGATATCCCCGTTCAGCACGCCGAAAGCGGCCGGGGTGCTGCTGTAGTCAGCCGGCCAGTAGGTGATGTTCCACCTGAGGTCGCGGGCGCGGATATAGTAGAGCACCTGGGAACCGGCGTGGAAACCCGGTATCCCGGCGCTGTAGCGGCCATCCGCTCCAGCGCTCATCGCCACGCGCTGGTAGACTGTGTCCGTTGCGGCGCGATAGTAGAGATACACATCCATCAGGTGCTCGTCGCTCACCTGCGCGCTCACGGTGTAAGGGCCCCGGGTGTCCGCGGTGTTGGCAGGGCCGGTCGCTCCCTGGATCGAGGGGGCGGCTGAATCCGGGTCGAGGATCGCGGCGGAGGTTTCACGCATGTAGCCGGCCGGGAGAGTGCGTTCCTCGGCCGGAGTGCCGGCGGCCCAAGCCGTGGCGAAACCCGAGTGCCAGCCGGACCAGTCGGACCAGGCCCCGGAGCTGTCGCGCTGGCGAACCCGCACGAAATGCAGGGTGTTGGGGGCCAGGCCGCTCTGGCCCTCACGCGGCCCGCTGAACGAGCCATTTTGAGAGTCCACTGTCACCTCGTTGACCTTTCCCTCCACCGTGCCGCGCCAGACCACGGTGCAATCTATCTGAGGCGGGTCGTAGCGGGTCACCACCCCGTCTATGGTCTGTACGGCGTGCATGGGCAACTGGCGGCCCTCGGCTACCTCCACCTCCCAGCCAGCCTGGACCGCATCCTGCGCATCCCCGGTGAATCCGCTCTTGACAACGACCGGGTTGGGCCCGGTGCGCAGCGGCCCCACCGGCTCGGTGCTCATCACCAGATCATCGTAGTACCGGCTCTGGCGTTTGGGGCTGCCGCCGTTCCAGTAGCAGTCCCACATCATGGCATTGATTGTCTGGTCACGGTAGCCGGAGGCGATGTCGTGCCCGGCCACGTCGCAGATCAGAAGGCCATCCGCCCAGGCCTGCAGACGGTCGGAGTTGCGGCCCTCGCCCAGGCTGAGCCGCATCTCGTAGTGAACCCAGCGGCCCACGTTCTGCGCATCGGAATAGAAGAAGTTCGTATAGTGGTTGGGCACCCAGTCGCGGTGCGCACCGGGGGCCTTGGTGCTGGCCTCCATTGACAGGTGCCCATCCAGCCCGTCGGTCCAGAAATACACCGCGTAGATCGAGTTATAGTCGCCGTAGCCGTAGCAGCGCATGCGGGCATTTTTGTTCGGCCAGTAACCGTCCCGCGGCTGGAATCCCTCCTCGTACTTGTGGTACCAGCGCGCCACCAGGGTGGGATAGGGCTTTTTCTGGTCATTCGGGATGGTGCTGGTGAACATGGGCGAGTCGCCGAAGAAACGGGTGGCCCAGCCCGCCCCGCCCGGGTCCTCGCCGGAGCCGTAGTCGGTCAGGGGCAGATACTCCTGCTGGATCGAGAAATTGCCACTGAGGTGGTCGCGCGTTGAAAGGTCGAAATGGCCGTTGTTCGTGCTCACGTCCTGGAAACGGTCCGACAGCTTGCTGATCGTTTCCAGGTTCTCGGCGAAGAACACGCCCGGCAGCGAGTCCAGGCGCACCGACTCCAGCGGCTTGACCCGCTCGACTTTCGGGACCGTGGGTGCGGCGAAAGCAGTGGCAAGGCAGAACAGACTCGATACGATGAGCAGGGAATTCAGGTGACGGACAGTTGGCATGTATGCGCTCCTTGAGTGATCGGTTGTGGCGGAGCCGGTGATAGGCTGTCCGAGGGGAATCAAGAAGCGTGCCTGGCGGAGAAGACAAGATAACTTATTGCAAGACAAACAAAACACGACTGATGCGTTTTGCCGAATTCTCATTATTTGCAAATGTTTTCTCACAAATGCAAATGCCAGCCGGGCGGCATGCAGGCCGGGACAGAAAAAAGCCGGAGCGGTGAGGCGTGCCCGCTCCGGCGTTCGTTTACAACCGCAGGCAAGTCAGGGTGCTTATTCCGCCGCCTGACCTTTGCCTTTTTTCTTCCAGGGCTTGAGGATCGAGACAAACACTGTGGCCACGAGCAGAGAGACCTGCAGCAGGCCGAAACCGCTGTTCAGGCTGCGGGCGCTCTGGTAGGCGGTGTCCTGCAGGGCCTCCAGGCCCAGGTTTTCGGCCAGGGTGGCGCAGCGGTTGACCCAGGGGCCGAGGAAGAATGTCCCGAACAGGATCGCGCCCACGGTGACCGCCCACTTGACCGTGACCCAGGCGTGACGGAAAAAGCCCCAGGGGGTGAACAGGCTGTAGGCGAGCCCCGTGAACAGGCTGCCCAGGGCGCAGGGCACGACTATCACATCGTCGATCAGCTTGACCGCTGAATTATAGGCGAACAACCGCTGGCCGTCAACCGGGGCGGCGGATTTCACGTTCATGATGAGCAGCATGCAGACCGCCGCGCCGATCCAGGTTCCGCAGAAAATCAGGTGTACCCCCTTGAGCCAGCGCGTGCCCCGTACGCCAAGCCGCAGCATCGTATCAGTCCCCTTTCCCGCTCAGTTGGGCATAAGCGACAGGATCAGCCGCGAGGGGTGCTCCTTGTCGTGGAATACAGTCTGGTCTGCGAGCTTGAACTCGGTCTTGCCAGCTAAATCCGGCCCTGGGGTGTTGAGGTTGCGGTCGTAGCGCGGGAAATTGCTGCTCGAGACCTCCAGGCGCAGGCAGTGCCCGGCCTGGAACATGTTGGCCGTGGGCCTCAGCTCGATAGTGAGTTTGGTGCTTTGGCCGGGAACCAGCTCCTCCCAGCGCTCCGGACCGTTACGCAGCGGGGCGCGCAGGATGCCGGAGGTGATGTTGATGGCCTTGCCCGAGGGGTCGACATCCACCAGCTTGGCGGTGAAATCGGTGTTGGTGGCGCTGGAGGCGACCCAGAGTTCCAGGTTCACCGGGCCGATCACGGTCAGGGGTTTTTCCAGCGGAGCGCTGGTGTAGACCAGGACATCGCTACGCATTTCCACCGGACGCTGGTCGTAGGGCCCGGCGGTGACAATGGTCTCGCGGCAGCAGTCGTTGCCGCCCAGGGTGGGCACGGGGTCATCCGGGTTGTAGGTGTAGGTGTCGGGGCGCTCCTTGGCCGCCGGGGCGCGACGGTCCAGCCGGCCATCGCCCATGAGGCTGTTGGCCCCTCGTTTGGCGTGCAGGAAGAACTCCCCCGGCGCGGCTTCCGCCGGCGGCCAGTTGTCGAAATCGCGCCAGGCGCCCTGGCCCATCACGAACAGGTGCACGGGCTTGTCCTTGTCCAGGCCGTTCTGCACCCCTTTCAGCCAGTAGTCGCACCAGCGGAGCGCGGACTGACGTTCGTCGAACTCGCCCTGAGGCCCGAAATCCACCTGTCCGGATTTGCGGTCGCAGGTGGAGCCGTGGAACCAGGGGCCGATCACCAGACGGGTGCCGGTGCGGGCCGCCTCGGTGGCGCCATTGGCGCGCAGGCCGTTGAAATTCTCGAGCGTCCCCTGCAGGAACACGTCGTACCAGCCGCCCAGGTTGAACGCGGGCACACGTATCTTATCATAGGTGGAGGCGATGCTGCACTTCTTCCAGTAATCGTCATAAGTCGGGTGGGCCAGCCACTCGGCGAACCAGGGCACGTTGCGGCCCAGGGCCTGGGGGATGTCGGAAAGCGGCAAAGTGCGGAAAACCCCGTTCCAGTCCAGGGGCTGGGCGTTCATGTCCTGGCCCACACGGGCCGGGATGCTCAGGGCGCCCCACATGCTGTTGAAACTCAGGGCATAGGCTCCGCC
>CAYLSM010000295.1:0-4343 GCA_964386505.1 uncultured Gemmatimonadales bacterium | reverse complement strand
ACATGAGTAATTTCACGCTGACCCCGGATCAGGAAAAGGCGCTGAGCGATATCGCCAAGACCGTGGCCGAGGAAAGCGCAGTGGTGATGTCGACCCTGCTGGACAAGAAGATCGACATCAACGTGAAAGGCTCCGGAGCGGCCGATACGGCCGGCCTGGACAGTCTGTTCGCGGATGAGATTGTGGTGGTGGAGAGTGCTTTTGCGACCGGGTTCGACGGGTCGTTAAACTTTCTGTTCACAAAGCCTCTGGTCGCCCGTCTGAGCGATCTGATGATGATGGGCGACGGGACGGCGGAGTTCAGCGAGGACCATATCGACGCGATCCAGGAGGGGGTCAACCAGATGATGGGGGCCGCCGCCACTTCGCTCGGTGCCAAGCTGGGACGCAGCCTCGATTTCCAGCCCTCCATGGCCCGCCTGAGCACGCTGGGCGACGCTGGCCTGACTCTCGCTGACCTGACCTCCATTCTGTTCGAGCTTCAGGTCGAGGGTACGGCCCAGGGACAGATTTCTCTGCTGATCCCGTACGCCACCCTGTCCGAGATGGAGTCTCTGCTGGGACAGGGCAGCCCCGCGGCCGCAGCCGCGCCCGGACCCGCGGCCCCCTCCGGCGGTGGCGGGATGCCGGATTTCGACATGGACATGGGGATGGGCGGCATGGAGGCCCCCGCGGGGCGCTCCGCACCGGAGTCCCGGATGGATTTCGGCCCCTCCTCCGGTGGCGGACGGATGCCGGTGCTGGAGAGTATCAACTTGGGCCAGGCCGAGCACGAGCGCCTCGAACTTCTACTGGATGTCAAGCTGGATGTCTCGATCGAACTGGGCCGCTCGCGGATGCTGCTGCGCGATATCCTGGAACTGGGCCCCGGCGCGGTGATCGAGCTGGACAAGATGGCCGGAGAGACGGTAGACCTGCTGATCAACGACAAGAAACTGGCCGAGGGCGAGGTGGTGGTGGTGGATGAGAATTTCGGGGTGCGCATTACGCACCTGGTGAGCATGGAAGAGCGTATCAAGATGCTTCAGACCGCCTGAGCCGGCAGCGGCCCTGTGCGGTAATCACCCCTTGTCTGGAGATGGTTTGAGCTGTCGCCGCCACAACCCTGAACGGGCTCTGTTAGTGTCGCTGCCTGCGGCCCTGGCTGTTCTGCTGGCCCTGATCCTGGCCCTGAGCACCCCGGTCGCCGCGCAGTCCGCTGCCGACACCGCCGCAGTTGACGCCTGCTGCCACGATTCCTCCGCCGCCGACAGCCTGCGCACCTCCCTTGATACGATCCCGGCCTGGAGCGCGGGCACGAGCGTGCCGCATTTCGACTTTTCGGAGGAACGCCCGATCGGCTCCGGTTCGGGCTGGGTCTGGGTCTTTTCCTCCATCCTCATCGTCATCGGCCTTCTGTACCTGTTCCTTTATCTTCTGCGCCGCTTCTTCCAGCGCCCCGGCGGTTTGGGTCCGGCCAGCGGGCAGTTCCAGCTTCTGCAGCAGTTCCACCTCGGCCCGAAAAAGCATCTCGCCCTGGTGAAAGTCTGCGGACGGGTGCTGCTGTTAGGTGTGACCGAGGGTTCGATCAACACCCTGCTTGAGATCAGCGACGAGACCGAGCTGAAAAACATCCTCGCCTCAATCGATAACGCCCCCGGCGCGAAGGTGCAGAATTTCCGCGAGATCTACCAGGGCCTTCTCCGCCGCAACAAGAGCTGAGAGCCTTCCCCGCATCTGCTGTTCCCGCAGCCCGATATCGACTCTCTTGCCAATGACCGACGCATTTTTCACGGTTGCGCCGCCGCTGCCGCCGGCTGTATATTCCATTCTGCGGCCGTTGACTTCACACTGGCATCCGCCGGTGTCACCTCGAACATGCCATTAATCGCCACCCCTGAGCGGAGAACTGAATGATAGACACGGATGCCACCTCCACCGAGCTGGAGCGCGCCGGGGCCGAAATAGCTTTCCTGCCGGTGGGCGCCTGCGAGCAGCATTTCGGCCTTCTGCCCCTGTGCACCGACATTTTCCAGAGCGAGCGCCTGGCGCGCGACATCGCCGCGCATTTCGACAGTTTTCTCTGCCCGGCGCTGCCCTACGGCACCTCGCTTGAGAACACCGGCCGCCCAGGCACCCTGACCCTGATGCCAGGCACCCTGGCCGCTGTTGTGCGCGACCTGGTGGAAAGTCTCTACGGCCAGGGGTTCGATCTGGTGGTGCTGATCAACTCGCACGGCGGTAATTTTGTCCTGCGTCCCACGGTGCGCGAGATCAACTACCGCAACGCCGGGCGCAAGACGATTTTCGTCGATCCCTGGGAACTGGCCCCGCAGGCCGAGGTGGACAGGATATTCGAAAGCCGGAACGAATTGCACTGCGGTGAGAAGGAGACCTCGGTTATGCTCTACCTGGCCCCGGAGCGGGTGCGGCGGGAGGCGATGGTGGACGGCGCGCCGGAGGCTTCGCGCGCCGAGCTGGACATGTTCTCGATCCCGCAGCTCACGGGAGGCCGCCCCTGGGGGCTGGCCTCCCGCGCCACTGCGGAAAAGGGTGAGTCTTTTTACAACCTGATGGTGGAGACCGCCGCGGCTTTCATCCGCCGCGTGATCGACCGTCACCGCGCCGGGGACGGCTCCTACCAAGGTTGAGCCAGGGGCTCAGGCGCGCTCGCCGAGTTCCATGTAGCCGTATTCCTTCAGCGTGTCGAACAGGGTGAAAAGGCTCTCCAGCGTGGGAGCCTTGCCCAGTTCCTGCCCCACCAGCCACTGAATCTCGAACAGGCTCCGCTGCCCGTCCGACCAGCACATCGGGGCGTTCTGCTCGTAATTCCAGCAACTGCATTCCAGACCGCGTTCTTTCTTGACCGCTTCCGGCACCCGGGTCAGCGAGAGCGGCCCGGCGATCAGGCGCTTGGGCACGATCCGGTCGGCTTTGCGCTCGGCCTCGCTCTGGGCCTTGCGTTCGAACCGCTTGCCGTCCGCCGGGCGTAGCCGCGCGGCGAACTCGGCGATTTCCTTGCCGGTTTGACCGGCGATGGCCTCAATCTGTTTCCTTTCCCCGGCACTCACCGCCAGGTTGTCCATCCGGGCCAGCTTGCGCTGGTACAGGAACAGAATGTACTGGGCGCGCTCATCGAACGCGGCCCCGTCGGCCAGCTTCTCGGCCGCGCTGGACAGGGCCTCGAATGCGGCGTGGCGCACCAGGGCCGCACAGTCACGGGCCGCCTCGGGGCCACCAGCGGCCAGGGTCCAGGCATAGGCCCCCATCGCGGCGGAAACCTCGCCCAGCACCGTGGGGCTCAGGTTCTCCGGGCGGTCGCTGCTCGAATGATAGTAGCGGTCGCGCAGGAAAATGAAAGCCGTGCAGGGGATGCCGATCACGGAGTCGGAAAGGAAATTGTCGTTGATCATGTACTCCATCACCTCGTAGCGCCAGCGCGGGTGGTCGGCGTAGAGGTCCTGGATGATTTTCAGGCCCAGCTCGTCCATGAACGAGGGGTTGGAGTGCGGGGTGACGAAATACTGGAGCCAGCTCTTGCAGCGGTCCTGGTCCGGACCGGCCATGTCGGGATTGATCGCGGCCAGAACATTCTTGGCGATGTGCGGGTTGTGCGACAGGTGGGCCTGGAATCCCAGCATCTCCCAGGAGCAGATCACCCGGATGCTGCGCCGTGGGGCGGCGATTTCACCCCGGGCGGCCAGGGCAGTGATCGCTCGGGCCAGCTCGATGGCGCTGGCCACGCCCGAGGCGTTGTCGTGCGCGCCGGGCTCGTGCAGGTGCTGGATCAGCCAGATTTCTTTTTCCGGTTCCTCGCTGCCGCGCACGATTCCGGTGGTCACAGGGACCGTGTCGTCGTAAAGGCGGGTGTCAACGCGGGCGAAACAGTCGGCCGCACCCTTGGCGTTCAGAACTGCGCGCAGCCAGTCGCCGCTTTCTGGCGAGACCTGGAAGGCGAGCAGGTTTTCCGGATTGCCGGGGTATAGGAAAGCATTGTTCCAGCGGATCACGTTCATGTTCTCGCTGCGCTCGCGCACGTCCGGCCAGCAGGGCAGCTCGTCGCTCACCAGACCCAGCGCGCCCCCGTCGATCAGGCGACGGCGCAGGCTGTCATCCAGCGGGGCCTTGTCCTGGAACACCAGTTTGCCACGGAGGTCATCGCTGGAGGAGTGGACGATTGTCGTGCGCACGCCCTCGGGCCCGGTGTTACCGCACCAGACAAAGAAATGGCAAGGATCGGCGCTGCGATCGGCGATCCTCCGGACCATTCCATCCGCCCCGGTGACCTCCAGGAACCCGGACACGGCATCCCAGCCCTGCGGACTGGTAAGATCACTGTAGAGCGCCTTGCCGTCACAGGGGTA
>CAYLSM010000294.1:0-4484 GCA_964386505.1 uncultured Gemmatimonadales bacterium | reverse complement strand
AGGAGGACAATCCAGACCGGCAGGGCATCCTGGCCATGAACGGCGTGTTTGTCGACACCATCGTGGTCTGCACCATGACCGCCCTGGTGATCCTTCTCAGCGGCGAGTGGACCAGCGGCAAGACCTCCACCGAGCTGACCGCCGCGGCTTTCGCCAGCGAGATACCACACGGCTATCTGATTGTGCTGGTGAGCGCACTGCTGTTCGGATTCACCACTCTTCTGGGCTGGTCCTACTACGGTGAGCAGTGCGTGCAGTATTTCACCGGCATTCGGATCGCGCCGCTCTACCGCTCTGTATTCGTGCTGTTCGTGTTCACCGGCGCGGTGATCCACCTCGATCTGGTCTGGAGTATCGGCACCACGGCCAATGCTTTCATGGCCCTGCCCAACCTGATTGGGCTGATCGCCCTGAGCGCTGTGGTGGGACGGATCGCCACCGGACGGAACGACATTCCCGCGGACTGAGCCACGCGCCGGAGGGAAAACAGTCCGCCGGTGAAACAATCAGCCGCCAGTGGAGCGTTTAAACAGCATGCTGATCGCGCTCAGAATATTCTACGCTCTGGCCTGCGGACTGTATATCGCGGCGGCGGTGCAGTACATCCGCTCTTTCAGCCCGCGCGGAGCCGCGCCCCGGCGGCGCCGCCTGGTGCTGCTGCACCTGGCGATGCTGGTCCAGTTGGTCGGGATAGTCACCTACACGATTTTCCTGCGCCAGGCCCCGTTCTCGGGGATCTTCCAGGGCCTCACCTTCGCCTCGTTTGTCCTGGCCGCCCAGTTCGTGCTAATGTTCCGCAGTGTGGAGGATGACCGATCGGCCGGGATGATAATCATCCCGCTGGCGGCCCTGTTCCAGCTTCTTGGAGTGTTCACCCCGCTCGTGCCGCTGGGCGACCCCTCGCTGGCGCCCAATCCCTGGTTCATCCTGCACGCAGCGCTGGGCCTTTTCGCCTGCGCCGCATTCAGCGTCGCCTTCGCCACCGCGATCCTGTACATCCTGCTGCACCGAGAGATCAAGTCCAAGCGTTTGGGACGGTTTTTCGAGCGGCTGCCCTCGCTGGGCGAGCTGGACCATCTGACCTGGCGCGGCGTGGCGGTGGGTTTCAGCACCCTTACCGCCTCGATCTGCCTGGGGATGATCTGGTCCTATTTCCGCACAGGCCGCCTTCTGCAGATGGACCCCAAGGAGATATTCACCTTGGCCAACTGGGTGCTCTATGCCTTTTACCTGCACAGCCGGTTCAGCCGGGGTTGGCGCGGCAAACGCGCGGCCTGGCTGGCTGTGGCCGGGTTCGGGCTTCTGATTTTCAACCTGCTCGTGGTCACCCTGGTGCTGTCCAGGACCCACGCCTACATGTGAGCCGGGGGGGCGGATGAGCGACACGCCGCGGGGCGGCTACTATCCGTTGTTCCTGGACCTCAACGGACGGCTCTGCAAGGTGGTGGGGGCCGGGAAAGTAGCCCGGCGCAAGATCGAGGGCCTGCTTGAGGCCGGGGCGCGTGTGGAGGTGATAAGCCCCGCGGCCGTGCCCGAGGTGGAGGCCCTGGCCGCGCAGGGGAAAATCGTCTGGCAGCGGCGGGCCTACCGTGAGGGGGACCTCGCCGGGGCGTTCCTTGTGATCGGGGCCACCCCCGAGCGCGCGGTCAACGCCGCGGTGTTCCGGGAGGCGGAGTCACGCAATGTCCTGGTCAACATTGTGGATGACCCCGAGTACTGCAATTTCATCCTCGCCTCTGTGCTGAGGCGAGGAGATTTCCAACTGGCTGTCTCTACCGGCGGGGCGAGCCCGGTGCTTTCCCGTAAGGTGCGCGAGCGGCTGGAGAGCCTTTTCCCGGAGCATTACACCCGTGTGGTGGAACTTCTGTCCGCCCTGCGCGAGCGGGTCAAGGCCGAGCTGCCCGGGGAGTCGCAGCGGCGTCAGTTCTGGGAGAGTTTCATCGACCTCGATTTCTTTGCCTCACTAAACGAGGCGGACCTCGAGGACGCGATAAACAGAAGGATCGAGCAATGCCTGTCCAGGTTGGCGGACTGAACCATAGGGTTGCACCGCTGGAGCTGCGCGAGCGCCTGGCTTTCTCGGCGGCGGAGCTCAAAAACCGTTTCCAGGCCGGGAGCCTTCCAGCCGGAATGGATGAGCTGGTGGTGCTTTCCACCTGCAACCGCACCGAGGTCTACGCCTGCGGTGAGGATGACACCGCTCTGCGCGTGGCCCTGGAGGGGGTTCTTTCGGCCAAGAGGGGTGCGGCTGTTTCCCTGACCGACAGCCAGTTCTACGGTTTCGGCGGCGAGATGGCGGTGCGGCACCTGTTCCGGGTGGCGGCGAGCCTGGACTCGATGATCCTGGGCGAGTCGCAGATCCTGGGCCAGGTGCGCGAGGCCTACCGTCTGGCCCAGGAGGGACGGACCTCGGGGCGGGTGCTGTCGCGCATGTTCCAGCAGGCGGTGCGCGTGGGCAAGCGCGCCCGCAGCGAGACCGCCATTTCGGCCGGCGCGGTGAGTGTCAGCTCGGTGGCCCTGGACCTGGCGCGCAAGATTTTCGGCGACCTGAGCGGACGGCAGGCCCTGGTGCTGGGGGCGGGCGAAACCGGTGAGCTGACCCTCTCGCTGCTGGTGGACCAGGGGGTGGAATCAGTGCTGGTGGCCAACCGCACCTACCGCCGAGCCGTGGAGCTGGCCCTGAAATACCACGGCACTGCGGTCAACTATGACGAGCTGCACAAGTACCTGGCCCAGGCGGATATAGTCCTCAGCTCAACCAGCGCGCCGCATTTCATCCTCACACGCGATAACGCCGGACCCTATCTGGCACGGCGCCACCGCCCGGTGTTCCTGATCGATCTGGCCGTGCCGCGCGACATCGATCCGGCCCTGGCCGAGTTGGAGAACTGCTTCCTCTACAACATCGATGACCTCCAGGGTGTGGTGCAGGCGAATGTCCAGGAGCGCCAATCGCAGGTGGGTATGGTGGAGGAGATAGTCGAGTCCGAGTGCGCCGAGTTCATGTCGTGGTACGAATCCCTGGCCGTGGTGCCGCTCATCCGTTCGCTCCACGCCCAGATGGACAGCCTGCGGCGCCGGGAGGTGGAAAAGGTGCTGGGTAAGCTCTCTCATCTGTCCGAGAGCGACCGTCAGCTTGTGGAGTCTTTCAGCGTGCAGATGCTGAACAAGTTCCTTCACGCCCCGACCAGCCGGATCAAGGCCGATCCCGGGGCGCTTTCGCGGATGGACCCGGCCCAGTTGATGCGGTTCCTGTTCGGGCTGGACAACGGGGGGCCGGATGAGTGATAAGAGGCTGATAATCGGATCGCGGGGCAGCAAGCTGGCTCTCTGGCAGGCCGAGCACGTAAAAGCGCGGGTGGAGGCTCAGCATCCCCGGATTTCGGCTGAGATAAAGATCATCAAGACCCTTGGGGATAAAGTCCTGGATGTAGCCCTCTCCAAGGTGGGCGGCAAGGGGTTGTTCACCAAGGAGCTGGAGAGCGCGATCCTGGCCGGCGAGGTCGATTGCGCCGTGCACAGTCTCAAGGACATGCCCACCGTGGTTCCCGAGGGCCTGGTTCTGGGCGCGATCACGGAGCGCGAGTGCTGGGAAGACGCCCTGCTGAGCCGTGCGGGGCTGCCCCTGGAGGCGCTGCCCGCCGGGGCGCGGGTCGGAACGAGCAGCCTCAGGCGGCGCGTGCAGCTGGAGCGTCTGCGCCCGGACCTCGAATTCGCCGACCTGCGCGGCAACGTGGACACACGTCTGGCGCGGCTCGAGCGCGGCGATTACGATGCCATAGTGCTGGCGCGCGCCGGCCTGACCCGTCTGGGCCTGGCCGGAAAAATCACCCAGGTTCTGGGCCTGGAGATAATGGTCCCGGCCGCTGGCCAGGGCGCGCTGGCAATCCAGTGGCGGAGCGCTGACAGCCGCACCGCGGGGCTTCTTTCGTTCCTGGCCGACCCGGCTACTACGGTCGAGGTTACGGCGGAGCGGGAATTTCTCCATACCCTGGGCGGCGGCTGCCAGGTGCCGATAGGAGCCAAGGCGCACCTGGAGCCGGATGGACATATCACTCTGGTGGGGCTGCTGTCGGACCTGGATGGGAAGCGGCTTATGCGGGACAGTCTCACAGCCCCGGCCGCGAGCAACCCTGGGCTCAGCCTGGCCCGGCGATTACTGAGCACGGGCGGGCAGGCGATTGTGGATGAAATCCTCGCCTCGGGCGGGGTGGAACCGGAGGAGAGAGAATGAGCCAGGCGGCGAAAGGGAAAATCTATCTGGTGGGGGCGGGTCCCGGCGACCCGGAGCTGGTTACTCTCAAGGCCGTGCGGGCTATCGCCGCGGCCGAGGTGATAGTCTACGATTATCTGGTCAACCCGGTCCTGCTGGAGCATGCCAGGCCCGAGGTGGAGCGGATCTATGTGGGTAAGAAAGCCGGCGCGCACACCCTGCGCCAGGAGGAGATCAACGCCCTGCTGGTGAAACTCGCCTCCCAGGGTAA
>CAYLSM010000293.1:0-4543 GCA_964386505.1 uncultured Gemmatimonadales bacterium | reverse complement strand
CGGGCAGGATACTCTTACCTACACCGGCGGGGACGACTGCGTGTATGCGGTGATGCCGGTCAAATTTAGTCGCAGTGACCAGGGGGCGGTGACCGGCTTCAAGCTGAACTATGTCGGCCGGTTGCGCAATGTATTGTTCGTCAAGCAATGATCACAAAAAGCTTTCCACCTTTCGCGACCGGTGAGAAGCCAGCCTGCCCAAATGGCTTCCCGCTGGCCTTCAAGGTACCAGCATTGCATGGAAGATAGGGTTACGAGTCTGCTCGTATTAGGATAAAAAACTCCAAGATAATGGGATAAAATCGTCCAGAGGGTTCTGAATGGAAACACGGAGTTCCGCGCATACTGAGGATTGATGGGATTCCCGTGTCCAGGGCCTCATACGCTACTCGAAAAACTCCTGCCGGAACGCGATCCTCAGCACCGTACCCACCGAGGGAGTACCGGGCGGCAGCTTGTTGAAATCCAGGAAATTGAGATCAAAGGCCCAGTTGCGGGTGGGGGCGTTGTAGACCGGATTGCCGTAGACCCAGGCCCCGACCGCGTTGTCGCTCAGGTACAGGTTGACGAACGAGCCCGTGATGTTGCAGGCGGCGCTGTTCCAGTTCTCCAGGAAACGTGGGAAATTCTCCAGTCCACCGTTGTACTGTGCGGTGTTCTGGGTGTCACCGCTCAGGATCGCCACGTTGTAGGTAGTGGCGCTGCCGTTGTTGGGCGAGGCGTTGGTGTTGTGGTTGGCGGCGTTGGTCCAGGAGCCCGAGAGCAGGTTCACGGCGTCGGCGATCACGGCCGAGGGTTTCCAGTTGGCCGTGTTGTAGTTGCCCTGGATGTAGATCGCGTTGTCTGAGGCCACGGTCATGGCGGCGGGCAGGGTGCCGCCGTTGTAGAGCTGCACGCCCTTGTGGCGTCCGGCTTGCTCCTGGACCGAGACATAGACCACTCCGGCGCCCAGGTCGGCGGCGTTGAGCTTGGAGACATCGATCCGCAGCAGGTCGGTCCACTGCTGCTCACGGTCGTCGTAGAACGCATCATAGGCCGTGGTCACTGCGGTCGGGTCGACCAGGACCTTTCCCGCGCCGTTCTTGTCCAGGAGCGTAACTGTGGAGAGGGCCGAGTTGACATAGATGCGCAGGTCGGCTTTCCAGTCCAGTTTTTCGCTCTTGAGCGCCACCCCATCGGCCCCGTCCCGCCGCTTGATGATCTGGATCGGGGCGATGGTGCGCGGGATGGGCATGCCCAGGGGGGTGACATTGTGCGCCCGAGTGCGCAGCCGTCCCTGGAAATCCGTGGTTGTGCGCTGCACCCAGCCGGCGTCGTTGCCCACGTAGTTCTGGCTGTCGTAGGTCAGGGCCAGCAGGGTGGCGTCCGGCCGCTCGATGGAGATCGTGCCGCCGAAAGTCTCGTGGTTCCAGATACGGAAACGGTACAGGTCGCCGGCCGCGGTGATGTTGCGGTGGAAAGTGGTGGTGGCGCTGGTGCCCAGAAACAGCGAGGCGTTGGTGTGCACCCGCCCGATGAAATCCATCGCCGCGCCGTTGTGAATCTCCAGGCTGTCGTCGTAGAACACGCCGAACTGGAAGATCGGTATCTGGAGGCCCTCCACCTGCACCACGATCGAGTAGCGGCTGTTGCCCGGGCCCACCACGCGCGAGGTGATCGTGATCGGCTGGTTGAGGCTGAGCATGCCCATGTAGGGACCGCTGTCCACGGTGTCCACGTAGGAGGCGGCGGAGCGGGCCACCGTGAACTGCTCGAAGGTGAAATTGTCGATGGTCGGCGGGACGATTGTGGCCAGCTCGGCGTCCGTGACCGTGCCCTGCCCGTCCAGCAGGCTCTGGATATCGGAGAGGGCTTTTTCCACACCCGCCTCGGCGGCGTAGAACGCGCGGCTGTTCTGGTAGTAGTTGCCAGCGAGCTGCATGTCTATGGAGCTGATCACCACCGCGCCGATGGCGAGCATGGTCAGGGCGGTCAGAAGCAGCATCATGGTGATCAGGGCCACGCCCCGGCAGTCGGCCAGCGGGCTGCCCTGAACGCGCTGCCGAAGCGCTGCCCCCAACGCTTTCCAGCCCCTCATGACGCCTCCTAATAGATGATGTTCCGCGGGGCGATCATTGTGCCGAACGCCTGGCGCCAGTAGTGGTCGCCCTCCTGGTAGCGCGAGTCGGCGTGGGAGCTGCGCGCGGTCAGGCTGACCTTGATCGCCCGCAGGTCCATAGAGTCGTTGGTGTTGTCGCCGTCCGCATCGTTGGCCACCGCCGCCGTGTCCCCGTCCTCGAACACTATCGTGGCCTGGAGGTTCTCGATATCCTCGGCCACCGCGCCCAGGCTGGTGCCGCCGCTGAACTTGACCAGCTTGGGATGCGAGTTGTCGGTGCGGTCCACAGTGAGCGAGCGGATAGTCACCCGGGTGATTATCGCCGTGGCCGGGTCATAGGCCTTGGCCAGGCCGGACGGGGTGTTGACTCCTGCTGGCGGCACGAACACGACCGTTTTGGACGGCACGTTGATACTGGTCACCTCGATGATGTTGAAATCCACCTCGTCGAAAATGATCAACTGATCGCCCACCACAAGGTCGCCCACGTCCGAGTCGTTGGACAGCTTGAGGCTGTTGGCGCTGGCGTTGGGCGGCGGGCTGGTGGCGAAACGCAGGTGGATGGAGGTCTGGGGCACATAGAGGAACGTGATCGTGTCGGGCAGAGTCGCGCCGCCGTTACGCACCTGCACCGCGGCGAACAGTCCGGGCAGCCCCGTGCCCGCGTTCATGGCCTCGCGCTCAATCTCATCCAGGGCGATCCGGCCGTTCAGGTTCATCTCCTGGCGCAGGCCCTCGGTGGTGTAGGAGCGGTTCTGGTTTATCAGCAGGTCGATGAACGCACTCACGATCAGCATGGTGATAGTCAAGCCGATCAGCATCTCGATCAGGCTGAACCCGGCTGAGGCATTGTCCAGGCGAGGGCGCATCGTGACCGGTCCGGCTTAGGGGTAGATGATCGTGGTGATAACGGCGCGTTTGAGTGTGTCGCTCAGGCTGGGGCTGAAAAACACGGCCACGCTGACAGTCTTGGTGTTGTAGCCCGCGGCGTTCTCGGTCACGGTGGTCACGCGGGTGTACTTGCCGCCCGAAGCGGCCCCGTTCTGATCCAGGCTGCTTTCGGTCTGGCTGTGCACCTGGGTGTAGTCGGTGAGCTTGATCTGCTCGATTTTCTGGCGCGCCAGGGCCGTGGCGATCGAGATGTCTGTGGCGGCGCGGTTGGTGCGCATCACGTCGGCCAGCATGCCGGCCAGGGCCAGAAGGCCCACCGCGCCGATCATCAGCGCCAGCATCACCTCGACCAGGGAAAAGCCGCGCCGGTCTGCCAGCGGTTTCGCTTTCATTTCCATTGGCCGCTCTCCCAGCGCCAGAGTCGGACACTGCCCAGGCTGCCCACGGTAATTGCGTAGTTGGAGCCGGAGGGCCCGTACAGGTAAACGGCTCCGGTCGAGGTGGCCTCGCCGCGCGAACTGAACCCCACGCGGTCGGCGCCGCCGAAATCGACCCCGTCCGCCGGCAGGGCGCGCCCCTCCGGGCCGCTACCCACTCCGCTCGCGCCGAAACGCGCATCCCGCGCAATCTTCCAGCCGCGGATACCGGCCTTGGCCTCGGGCATGGCCAGGCGCACGCTGTCGATCTCGCCGGTGTCGCGCACCTGATCACCGTCCATGTCCAGCCACATGGTATAGAAACTGTCGGCCGGTGTGAGACCGGCGGGCGCGAAATCGATGAAGCAGCGGCGGTTGCCGTTGATCGCCTTGAGCCGCGCTGTCTGGAACGAGACCGCCACCTGGCGCGCGCTGTTTTTCAGCCGCACCTCCTGGATGAAATACGAAAAGCGCGGCGCACCGGCGGTGATCACAATGGCCAGGATCGTTATTACCAGCATCAGCTCGATTATGGTGAACCCGCGCTCGGCGTGCATGTGTTTTTCCCGCAGACTTTTGAAACAGCTTCAGCAGTATCCATATGTCAAACATGCCGGGAAAGTCTGTATCTGCTTTCGCCAAAAGGAAAGCAGAGCTGTCTTTGAGATTCTTTTTACCACAGAATACAGGCAGAATGGTATGAAACCTTTCCCTTTTTTGATTTTACCAGTTTTCCCTCCGCCGCGTCAATCTCAAAAGCACACCGAAAAAAAGGGAGGACACAATCCCCTGGCCGAATTGTCCACGCAGGAAGATCTGTGTCCTCCCGTCACACGGGAAGATCCGTATGTGCTGTTACTCGACCAGTGAGGCCGGGGTGACCGCGCCTGTCTTGAGGTTCACCTGGGCCTTGGTGCTCTCGGTGATCTTGGTGTTATCGATAGTCAGGACACTGCCGTTGATGGTCAGTTTCATGTTGTTGACCGTGGCGGCGATATCGGGATTGATCTTGGCCAACTGGCTGATCTTGGTCGGAGCGGCACCGTCGATACGCGAGGTGCTGTAGCTGAGGGCCGCTGTCTTGACCGCCTCGGCCATGGTGTTGGCATGCGCCAGGTAGGCCGAATCCTTTGCCCCG
>CAYLSM010000292.1:0-4600 GCA_964386505.1 uncultured Gemmatimonadales bacterium | reverse complement strand
GGCGGCCAGGTGGGCGGACCGGCGTTCGTGAAGGCGATCAAGGGCCCGATGCCCTGGACCAGCCTCATGCCCACCGGCGGCGTGGAGGCCACCGAGGAGAGCATCAGCGCCTGGATCAAGGCCGGCTGCGTGTGCCTGGGCATGGGCAGCAACCTGGTGACCAAGGATATGGTCGCGGCCAAGAACTGGGATGGTATCGCGGCCAACGTGGCCAATGCGATCGCCCTGGTGAAAAAGGCCCGCGGCAAGTGATTTGACTTCAAGTCTCTGCGAAGAAGTGTCTCAGGAGAAACACAAAGGCGCGCTCCGGGCTTGCCGGGGCGCGCCTTTGTCTGGTCTGACGCCTGTGTCGCGGATGGGATTGAATAAACTTGCTCCGCCGGGCGGAATTGTCTAAAATAAATTGAAAACCGGCTCGCCTGGCGTTCCGGACGACCCAGAGCAGGACAATCATCCTTTCACGAGGTGCAAGCATGGGATTCAGAGGAGCGGGCAAACGCGGCACGGGTGGCGGTAAAAAGAGCATCGAAAGCCGTCTGGCGCGCTACGGCGACGAGCAGCGCAGAAAGAGCAAGGAAATAAAGGAGAAGAAGGCGGAGGTCAAGGAAGAAGAGAAGAAGGAAGAAGCCTCCTGAGCGGTCAGGACACTGGCAGGTCTGATGCCGCACCTGCCGACAGGAGAGATATGTATGCGCAGGAACGAGGCTCTCCCTTATTTAATCCTGGCCGGTTTGGAGCGGTTGCCGTCCCCATCCACCGCCACGACCGAGTAATTCTGGCCTCCGGCTGTCTCCGGGTCGAAATAGAACGTGCCCAAAGCTACGTAATCGAGCAGTTTCCCGCCGCGGTGAATCTCGTAGTGCGAGACTATCCCGTCATCCCGGCTTGCGTTCCAGCGCAGGGCCACACCCGTGCGACCGTTCCAGGTTTCTTTCTTTCTTGACAGCCCGGTGGGAGCGGAGGGTGGAGTCGTATCCGTACTGCGACCCGGGGCACTGTCCAGGTTGAGCAGCACAATCTCATCCGGCCGGGGTTTTTCCAGGCTGATCCCGGACTGCATCAGCTCGGCCCCGGTAGCCTTATGCACGCCCTTGCCGTAGCGGAAAGTCACGCTGTACTCCGCCTCCGGGACCAGGGCCCGGGGGTAGACCACCACCGCGCCGTCCGGCACCGAATCCTGGGTGATTATGGCCTTGGTTCGCGTGCCGTTGGTCAACTGAAGGTAGGTGTGTGGCGTGGGCGCGCCCTCGGCCCGTGGGTGGAAGACTTTCATGTAGCGGTCGTAGACCCCCTCGCGGCGCAGGAAATGGCGAAACGCCGATTCCGCACGAGCCTGGGCCTCATCTTCCGTGCCCTCCCCGCTTCCCCAGATCATTTTGGCCACGGGCCAGAAATAGCTGAGGTAGTAGCGTTCATCCGGCCCGTCGCCGTCCGAACCCTGGTTGTCCTCCAACATTTCGAACTTGTCCCAGTTGACCCATTCGCCGCCGGAATTGCAACCCTCGAGGGCCAGTTCGGGATTGGCATCCTTGACCTCGCGCAGCAGGCCAAGGAAATGGCGGTACTGCTGGACAAAGGGCTGTCCGGCGGGATGGTCGTGCCCGGTGGAGGCGCAGGGCGCTTCCACCCAGCCGTCCATGCGCCAGAAAAATGTGCCGTAGCGTTTTTCCCGCTCCAGCATGAAATTGCGCATGTAATCGTGGGCTGGCTGCGAGGCGACGCAGAACCCGCGTCCGTACCAGATCGTGATCCCGTCCGGGACTTTCGGGTCCAGCGCCCAGTCGGGGTGTTCCAGGTCCTGCGGGGTGCCGGGCGCAAAATGCTGGGGGCATATCCAGAGCTTGAACACCCCGCCCGACTGGCTCAGGTAGCGTACCAACTCGCCCCACTCCGGCCCCTCCCACACCCCGCGGCCGCGCAGGTCGAACCAGAAATCGTCCTCGTGCGCGATCTCTACTCCGGTGCGGCGGCAGCGCTCGGCGATGTCCCACATGACTTTCCAGTGCAGGTCTGGTTTCTGCATGTAATTCCGGTCGCACCAGTAGCGGTTATAGATACTGGCAAGGAAAAGGTAGCGCTCGCGGGTGTAATCCCATTTGAACGTGGCCTGCCAGTCCTGGAGCTGTTCGCAGGCGTTGTCCAGGTCGCCCTTGTAGACTCCGATGAAACCGTTCGGGACCTCGAAAGCCGCGCCCGGAGCCAGGGGTTCGGTGTGGAGTTCAAGCTGGGACTGGACAGGGAAGCCGCCGCCCACCTCGTTGTTGCCGGGGTTCCAGATGCGCGCCGACCAGGGGCCGAGGTAATTGAAACCGAAGAAAAACCCCTCACCGGCCTTGGAGTCCTCGAGCACGAAATAGGGGTGCCAACTGGCAGTTCCGCTGAAAATGTCATCCGCGCGGTAGTCGGGGTTGCCGGACATGGAGAAGAAAGTCCGGGCCTTGGTCCCGAACGCGCGCCCATCAGTCTCCGCGAAATGCTCTGTTTGCAGGGCGTTGCAGTTTTTCCCGGCGCCCCCGCCGAGCCAGGAGTAGAGTGTGAACCGCATTGATCCCTCGGGCCGCAGGCGCAGACGGTTCATGCTGATCTGGGTCAGCGGCTGGGTGCCGCCGGTGCGGTTGGTGACCGTGTACCATTTGCGGATCATCCCGAGCTGGGTGCGTGGCGTGGAGGCATAGATGTCGTAGTGCAGGCAGAGCGCAAAGAGCGGATGCTCCAGCTCCAGGGTCAGCGTGACCCCAGGCTCTATCCCGATCGAGGCCGTGGGTATGGGCAGGGGTTCGATACGATAGCTCTTGAGACTGTAACCGCCACTGGCGCCGGTGAACTCGACACCGCCGAACAGGAAACGGAATTCATCCGAGCTCTGTCCGGCCACGTACTCGGTGCCGGTGAGGCGGTTAGTCAGGTGAGCCAGGAGGAAGCGGCCCCCGGCCAGCTCCAGGCGCTGCTCGATCAGGCCGGTGCCGCAGGTCCAGCTCAGGGTCGAGGGGTCGTAGCGGACAAAGGCATCCCCGGAGGTGAGAGAATCTGCGGCGCGGGCCGGACCGGCGAGGACAGCCAGCAGCAGGGCTACGGCCGGAAAACGGAGCATGCTAATCCTCCAGAGTGCGTGAGTCTGTGGTTTTATTCCCCCTTGAAAAAGGGGGACACAGGGGGTTGTGCTTTCTTTCGTCATGCCACAGCCCCTACTCCTCCACCTTCCCCCTCAGCCTTTTTTTCTCCCCCTGCCTCTTTTTTGCCTCCAGGCGTTTCTCTTCCGCGGCGCGGGAGGGCCGGGTCCGCTTGCGGGGCCTGGGCGGCGGCTCCAGGGCCCGGGCTATGAGCGCCACCAGGCGGGCTCGGGCCTCCAGACGGTTGGCCTCGCGGGTGCGGAACCGCCGCGCCTCGATTATTATCTCCCCCTCGGAGGTGGCCCTTTTGCCGGCCAGGCGCAGGAGGCGCGCTTGCACCTCCTGCGTCAGGACCGGGCAATCGGGCACAGAGAAACGCAACTGCACCGCCGTGGCTACCTTGTTCACGTTCTGGCCGCCGGGGCCGCTCGATCGGATGAAGCTCTCGCTCAGCCAGCTTTCATCCAGGCTTATTCCGGGCGTGATCTCGATCATCCGCTCACGTGCAGCCCCTCAGGCGCGGGAACCCGCGCGCCTCAGGGCAGCTCCTTGAGGTAGATGTTAGCGAACTGGATCTGGTCGCCGTGGTGCTGAAGGGCGATAGGGCCTGTTTCGGGCACGCCGGGAAGCTCGGCCTTGTCGATCACCAGCTTGCCGTTCTCGTACACAGTGACAATGTTGCCCTCAAGGGTGATCTCGAAACGGTTCCACTCGCCGATGGCCTTGTCGGCGTTCTGGATCGGGGTGACTCCGCGGCGCACCTCGGGTGTCATCTCCTGGTCCATGCGGTAGCCGTAGAACTCGCCCGAGCCGACCGGCCAGTTCCAGATATTCACCTGGGCCTTGGAACTGCCGCGCAGGTAAATCCCGCTGTCGCCGGCATCCAGGATCGAGACCTTGACCTCGTTGCCCTTCTCGTCTTTCAGATGGCTGCCATCCGGCAGGACCACAGGCACGGTGTCGATCATGGCCTCGCCCGGCTGACGCCAGTCCACGATCAGCTTGAAGTTCTTGTACTCTTTCTCGCTCCAGAGGTTCTTGTCCTCGCCCTCGGCCTCGCTCTTACCGTCATAGTCCAGCACCCAGTCCTTGGCGGTCCAGTGGCCCTCGTTACCGGGCACCTGTTTCCAGCCGCGCAGGTCCAGCCCGGTGTAGAGGCTCTTATAGCCCTCATCCTCTTTGGCGGTCACCTCTGGGCGCGGGTTGGAGGAGGGCAGCTCGCTGATCCGGATATTGCGGAAATAGACCAGACTCCCCTCGCTCTCAAGGCAAATATAGCCCTTGCGCGGGTTGCAGTAGTAGGCCCGGTTGGCCTCCTGGCCGTTGACCCACAGCTTGAGCACGCCGTCGCGGCTCTCCAGGCGGTAGCGGTTCCACTGTCCGGCCGGCTTGGCCGCCTCGACCCAGGGCAGGGCGCGCTGCCAGCCCTCGGGGTGCGGACGGCTGGGGGTGAGGCTGGCCCCGTGGATCGAGAAAATATCGCCGTGGTT
>CAYLSM010000291.1:0-4609 GCA_964386505.1 uncultured Gemmatimonadales bacterium | reverse complement strand
ACCTTTCGACTTTCTCCAGCCACGTGCTCGACCTGGTCACGGCCATCGACTCGGGCGACCCGGAGTGCCTGATCCTGCTGGATGAGATCGACGTGGGCACCGATGGGGCCGAGGGCGCGGCCCTGGCCGCCCGCGTCCTGGAGCATCTGACCCGCCGCGGCTGCCTGACCCTGAGCACCACCCATTTCGGCGAGTTGAAACTGCTGTACGAGCGCATCCCCGGGCTGGTCAACGGCTCGCTGGAGTTCGACCCGGAGCGCATGCGGCCAACTTTCCATTTCCGCAAAGGACTGCCCGGTCAGAGCTACGGCCTGGCCATTGCCCGCAACATGGGGATGAGCCCGCTGGTGCTGGAGCGCGCCTCCAACTATCTTACCGGCGGGGCGATCAACATCAACGAGTACCTGGCCCGTCTGGAAGCACAGCAGAAAAAGCTGGAGGCCGCCACCCTTGAGGCAGACAACCTTCAGGCCCGGCTGGAGCGGGACAGTGAAATCCTGAGCCGCGAGCGCCAGGAGATGCGTGAGCGCCTGGCCGAGCTGGCGCGCCGGGAGAGGGATTTCCAGAAAGAAATGGCCCGCCGCGAGCGCGAACACATGCTTCAGGCGCGCCGCAACGTGGAGGAGGTTATCGCCCGGCTGGAGAGCCAGTGGCGCGAGGGCCAGGCCGAAGAGGCGGCCCGGGCCGCCCGGCGCAGCATGGAGGAGCGTATCGCCGAGCTGCGCGCCGCGGCCGAGGCCGACAATGTGACAAAAGGCACGGAGACCGACGAAGCCGGCGGGGAGTTCGGGCCGGGGGACCGGGTGCGCGTGGTCGGGCTGGGCCTGGAGGGTGAGATAACCGAGGGCCCCGACAGCACGGGCCGCTACACGGTGATCGCCGGGCGGGCCAAGATGAGTTTGCGCGCGGATGAGCTGCTGCGCTCCTCCAACCGGGCTGCCCGTAAGCGTCACACCGCCGCGGTAGCCTACAGCGCGCCGGAACCGGAGGCCGACCCGGCCGGAGCGGGACGTCTGGACCTGCGCGGTCTGAGGGTGGATGAGATCGACCAGGAACTGGACCGTTTTCTGGCCCGGGCGCGCGGAGCCGGCCTGGGCAGTGTGGTGATCGTGCACGGCAAGGGCACCGGGGCGCTGCGCAGCCGGGTGAATGAGCTGCTCTCGCGTGACCGCCGCGTGGCGGCGTTCCGTCTGGGAGCCTGGAACGAAGGCGGGTCCGGGGCCACAGTGGCCACGTTCATCGCGGAGTAATCTACCGACCGGGAGGGCCGGGTGAGCCGTTTCATTCCGGATGAAATCATCGATCAGATACGCCTGCAGACCGACCTGGTGGAGGTGATCGGCCAGTTTGTCGAGCTGCGCCACCGCGGGCGTAACTGGCTCGGCCTGTGCCCGTTCCACAGCGAGCGCACGCCCTCGTTCACGGTCACTCCGGACAAGGGGTTCTTCAAGTGTTTCGGTTGCGGCAAGGCCGGGGATGTCTACTCGTTCCTTATGGAGCACCAGAAACTGGATTTCGCCCAGGCGGTGGAGTTTCTGGCCGAGAGGCTGGGGATAACCATTCCCAAGGGCCAGTTTGACCAGAAGGAGGACGAGCGCCGGGGACGGCTGATCTACGCCAATCAGTTCGCACGGGATTTTTTCCGCGGCTGCCTGGAGGAGGCCTCTGAGGGCCGCGCCGCGCGCGAGTACCTGGCCGGGCGCGGACTGAGCCAGGAGATAATAGAGCGTTTCGAGCTGGGCTGGGCGCCGCGCGAGCGCGAGGCCCTGAAAAAGGCCGCCCTGGCCCATGGAATAGAAGAGCCGACCCTGCACGAGGCCGGGCTGCTCACCAACCCGGATGAGCAGGGCCAGAGCGTGGACCGTTTCCGGGGTCGCGTGATGTTCCCGATCCACGATCCGGGCGGGCGCACCATCGCTTTCGGCGGGCGTATCCTGGGGCCGGGCGAGCCGAAATACCTGAACAGCCCCGAAACGCCTCTCTTCCGCAAGGGCGATATGCTCTACGGCCTCGACCGCGCCCGCGGCCCGATGCGCCAGGAGGGCTGGGCCGTGGTGGTGGAGGGCTACATGGACCGGATTGCCCTGGCCTCGCACGGTTACGAGATGGCGGTCGCTCCGCTGGGCACGGCGCTCACCCCGGAGCAGGCCGCCCTGCTGTCGCGCTACACGCGCGAGGTGTTCCTTCTTTACGACCCGGATACGGCGGGCCTCAAGGCCACGTTCCGCGGCGGGGACGAGCTTCTGGCGGCCGGCCTGGCCGTGCGGGTGATAAGCCTGCCCGGCGCGGAGGACCCTGATGAGTTCCTGCGCGCCCACGGGGCGGCCGAGTTCGAATCTCTCCGGCGCGCGGCGGTGGATTTCCTGGACCGCAAGATAGACATCCTGCGTCAGAAAGTGGACCTGCGCCAGGTGGCTCAGCGCGAGCAGGCCGCGGACAAGCTGCTCGAATCGGTGGCGCGCTGCAAGGACAGCATGGCCCGCACGCTCTATCTGCGCAAGTGCGTGGAATTCATCGAGGTGCCGGAGGCTGTGCTGCAGGAGCGGCTCACGCGCATCGAATCCCGCGCCCGGCGCGCTCCGTCTGAACGTATCGTACCGGCCGGACCCAAGGATACCGCCGCTTCGAGTACGCCCTCTCCCTCAGGCGGGGCTTCGGGCTCGCTGGACGCCGAGCGCTATGTCCTGGCGCTCTGCATCCTCCACCCGGACTACATACCGCACACACTGGAGACTCTGGGGGATCCGCCGTTCGAAAGCTCCCTCTACGCCCAGGCTTTCGACACCCTGTCCGAGCTTCACCGCACCGGGGTGCGCAACCTGGTCGAGGCGCTCTACCAGGGCTTCCCGCCCTCGCTCTATCCGCTCCTGGCCGAGCTGGCCTCGGACGCGACCCGCTACGAGCCGGCCTCCCAGGTGTTCGGCTACTGCTGGCGAAAAATAAAAGTGAGCCGGATACTTAAACATTTGGAAGAGAATATGCAAAAACTGGCCGAGTCGGACGATCAGGGGTTGATCCGTGAACAGGCCTTGCTTCACAAGGAAATGAAAAAACTCGAACGCGAAATGTCCAGTCATTTTGCTATCCAAAAGTAAACCATTTGTTGACTTCAGGCCAGCCGGTGTTTAAATTCAAACAGTCAAGATACTTTCAATCTGCCCTATCTTGGCCGGTAATGAGCAGCAACGCGGTCTTTTTATCCCCTGAACCGCAGTCGCCTTGGATGGCCGGAATGCCCGAGTGAAGGGTGTTTGCGCGCCATCCGTCCCTGTTTTCGAGGAGACGGGCATGCAGCTCTGCCACCCAGGCTCGCCGTTTATTTGTCCAACCACCAAACGCGCATTCATTAGTGATTTATTTATAGAATCTGTTGTCGGGGCCACGTTCAATCCGATGGACGTGGTTTTTTGTTTTCCAGCGGACCATTCTTTCCGCGCAATCCCTTAATCCACTACGGACCGTGTGTGATGAACCGACGAGCATCCAGTATCCAGAGCGGCAGTGAATCGATGGATGAGAACCGGGAGAATGTGGAGAAACCGGCGGTGGAGACAAGGATCAGGCAGACGCCTGAACCCCTGAACGCTCGGCGCAAGCTGCGCCTGAGACGCGCCGGGCACGAGCACCTGGCCGAGACCGAGGTGCAGTGGGGCGGCGGAGATGATCCGGTCAAGCTGTACCTTCAGGAAATGGGCCGGGTTCCACTGCTCGACCGTCAGGGCGAAATCTCCCTGGCCGAGGTGATCGACCAGGGGCGGCGCAAGGTGCGCGCCGCGGTGTTCGAAAGCCTCCAGTCGTTCCGCCTTCTGATCGAGGGCAAGGACATGCTGGAGTGCGAGAACATGACGATCGAGGAGTTTGTCGAGACCGACCTGAGTGACTGGAAAGGCAGCTACCTGGGCAACCGCGAGAAAAACCGCGTGCTCAAGATGCTGGCCAAGGCCGAGTCACAGTTCCGTGAGATGGAGAAGAGCATGCTGGCGCTGGAGGCGGCCGCTCCGGGTGCGGAGCGTGACGCTCTGGAACGCCGGGTCGATGCTGAACGCCGCGCCCTGAAGAACGTTTTCGCCCGCATTCCGGTTAACTCCTCGCAGATACAGAAACTGGTGGACTCCATCGCGGATGTCTGCGCCGAGGTGGAGGACCTTCTGCGCCGCCTCGAATACCTGGAACGTGTGCTGGCACGTGTGCGCAAGGCGGCCCATCCCCTGCCCGCTGCGCAGATTCGCCAGTATCTGGCCCGCAAGGCCGGGATGGGGTATTTCGGCGACGGGAACGAGGGCGACCTGAGTGCCTACAGGGAGGAGATCGCCTCGCGTCTGGGCCGCCTGGAGCGGGACTACGGCCTTGCCAGCCGCGAAATTCTGCGCCTTGGGCGCCGTCTGGCCAAATACAACGAGGCCGTGGCCGAGGCCAAGCAGTTGCTGATCAAGTCGAACGTGCGGCTGGTCATTTCGGTGGCCAAGCGCTATGTCAACCGCGGCCTGGAGTTCCTGGACCTGATCCAGGAGGGCAACAAGGGATTGATGCGCGCCACCGAAAAATTCGATTGCCGCAAGGGCTACAAGTTTTCGACCTACGCCACCTGGTGGATCCGTCAGGCTATCAC
>CAYLSM010000290.1:0-4616 GCA_964386505.1 uncultured Gemmatimonadales bacterium | reverse complement strand
TGAGCAGCAGGGATTTGACCAGGTCGAGAAGCCAGGTGCCCACGGTGATCGTACTGAGCCCGGCCTGGCGCTGGATGACAAACTCGCTGTAGGCCGCCACCGGGGCGAAAAGAAGGGTGCGGATTATCAGCACAGCCAGGACAAAAAGCGGCAGGGCCAGCCACCAGCGTCCGCCGGCCCACGGCAGTAGCGATGCTTCCAGGCGCGCGCCCAGCCCGGCGAACAGCAGCGCGCAGTAGAGGGCGTAGAACAAAATGCGATACACCGGGAACAGCACATTGCGGCGCTGCACCAACTCGCGCCCGGTGGCAATATCCTGCTCGGAGAAATGCCGCAGCACCTGCTCCCGCCGCAACGGGCTGCGGTCTCCACGGGCGCGCATCACGTAGACAGCGGCGTCCCAGGCCACAAATGGTGCGAGCAGGGCTGCAATCAGCAATAATTTGGTCATCTTTGCCTCTGGAAGGGGGCCGGAATACTTCTAATAATACAGGAAAAGACAGCCTCCAGTCAACTTCGGCGTGAGACTTGGCAGTGCGGAATTGACAGCCACCCCGGCTCGGGCTTATTATTCGCCCATAGTATTTGCCCGGAAAAGGACCGACCGCCGGACAACAATCGACGATCCCACTGGAACTGGAGAACCCCGATGAGACATTATCTCGTGCTTTCCGGCCTCGGGCCGGACAAACCCGGCATCGCCCGCGAATTGAGCGCCGCGGCGTTCGAGGCCGGGCTGAGCCTGGAGGACAGCCGCATGGCCGTGCTGGGCGGCGAGTTCGCGATACTGGTGCTGCTGGCCGGGGAGAAATCGTCCCTGGACACTTTCAGCGGCCGCATCGCCGACCTGGAGAAAGCCACCGGCCTCAGCCTGAACCTCAAGCCCACCCTGGCCCGTCCCACGCAGCGCCTGGAAAAGGGCGCCCCGGTGCGGATCGGGGTGGTGGGGATGGACCGCACCGGGATCGTGTTCAGGGTGACCAACCTGCTGATCCGCCACGGGATCAATATCGACAGCCTGGAAACCGCGGCCCGTCACGCTCCGGTCACCGGCAGCCCGATGTTCCACCTGGAGCTGACCGCCGCCGTGCCCGAGAATGTATCGCTGCGCGGTCTGCGCGAGGAACTGGCCGCCCTTTGCGATGAGATGAACCTGGACTACAGCCTGGAAGCCCTGAGCTGACAGTGCCAGGCCGCCGCCTCGCTTTTACGGAGCAAAGGTAGGGGCAATTCATGAATTGCCCTACGAAGTACATCCACAGACATAGCAACTTACAGGGCACGTCCATCCCGAACCGCTCCCCCTGGAGAGAACCCGATGCCGCTGCGCCGCTGGATGCTTCTTATCACCCTGTTTTGCTCGGTATTCAGTAGTCGTACCTGTCCGGCCGTCCAATCCGACTGGAAAGAGCTTCCCGTGGAGCACATTTCGGGACGTTTCGGCCAGTTCATGGAGGGCTACCGCTACCGTAAGCTGGGTTACCTGACCCTGATCAGCGACGGGGCGGATGTCTACTCGATCTCCATGGGCCGGAACGTGAGCCTGGGACGTCCCAACCTGCCGCCGGCCTACAGTTACGCCGAAAGTTTCGGCTGGACCGGCGCGCGGAAAGTCTGGCGCTGGGGCGCGGACAGCCTTGTCGTGCACGAGTCCCTGCTCGCGCCGGGGTTTCTCTACGAAAGCTCCTCCAGTGCGTTCCGCTGGGCCTGGGAGGAAAAGAGCAAGGCGCGCGGGTTTGTCCTGCCGCTCGCTGGAGGGGCGCGGTATTTCGGTGAGGGCGAACCCTACAAGGCCGAACTGCATGGGCCTTTGGCCGCCAACTGGCTTCTCATGACTTTCAACGGCTCGGGCGCCCCGGTTGACTGCCCGCTTCTGTTCGTGTTCGAGAAATCGCCCACTGTGATGCAGGTCACGACCCACGAGTTCATCGACCTGCGTTTCGACGGCCCGGCGGGCAAGATCGTGATTCTTCCGCTGTACGGGGTCCGCAAGTATGACTTCACGCTCAGCGCCGCCTGGCGCAAGGCGGTCCCGGACGAGGTGACAGCCGCCTGCAACGGGCTGGCCGCCCGCTGCGCGCACTATCCGGTGGACTGCCGGGTGCGCTATCACCTGGACGGCGACAGCCTGCGCGTGCGTGAGGCGTTCAGCTTTATCTCGTTCGAGGGAGCGACGCAGCCGCGCCTGGCCCCAATTGCGCCATTTGTCCGGCTGGCGCAGCAGGATGGCTACCCGGTGGGGATGTCCGGCAAGCTGGTCGAGGGCGGCTACCCCACGCATTACGGCCCTCTGGACTGGGTGGAGGGGGAGGTTGCCGAGTACTGCCTGCCGCTCTGCCCCTATGTCGATAAGACTGTCATGCCGGTGGCTCTCTCCGGTGTTCCTGGTCAACAAAAAGTCGAAAAGCGCCTGGCCGAATACCTGGCCGCGCCCAACCTGCTCTGGCCAGGGGATGAGGACTACCATCCGGATGACCTGATGGACACTCTGCACAACCTGCGCCTTCTGGCCTGGGCTGCCTGGTCGCTGCCGTCGAAGCAGAGGGGCCTGGCCCTGGAGGAATTGGCCCGCCCCGGCCTGGAGCGGGTGGCGCAGACCCCGTTCTACCGTTACATCGACCCGGTGGCCGGACGGAGCTACCTGCGCGACAGCACCGTGTTCGCCGTGCGCGGGCCGGTCTCGTACGACGCCGACTGGTACAACGGGTTCGAGCTGGCCGGAGTCTGGGCCTGGCGCCAGTTCGGGGACCGGGCCGAGGGTCTGGACCTGGCCCGCAGGCACTGGGCGCTCTGGACCGGCCTGCGCGACTACTACGAGATCTACCACGACTGGGCGGTCTGCGCCTCCCTGAGCGACCCGCGGGGCAACCTTCTTGATTTCGACTGCATGCGCAACGGCTGGTGCGGCCTCATCGCCTACGCCCGTCTGGCCCGCGAGCTTGGCGAGACCGATCTGTACGAGCGCACCATGTTCCTGGTCAGCCGCATGCAACTGGCCCACTACGCCCAGTGGTCCCTTGGCGGCTACCTGTACGATCAGGCCGCGACCTATGCCCCGGACTCGGGGACTGGCCTACTGGCCTGGCCGCGCGCCGATATCCTCTGTGTCGAGGCCCTGGATTCCTATGGCCCGCATCAGATCATGCTTCCGGATGACGATTCCCCGTACTGCCTGAGCGCCAACATTCCGGAGCACGCCCTGTTCCTGGAGGATTTCGGCCTGACCCCGCGCCTGCACCATCTGGTCTACGACCTGGTGCCCAAGTACCAATCCGGCTGGAACACGTTCGACCCTTCAAAGTTCAAGACCCTCTACGGCGATGACACGGATGCCTGGTGGCGGGCCAACGCCGCGGCCGGGCGCTATTTCTATTTCCTCGACCCGCTGCTGTTCAGCCGGGCGATGAATTTCCACGAGCCGCTGGAGCGGCTGCTCGGCCACCGTCGCCTGGACTGGCTGAGCGGCCAGGCGGTCGAGGCCATGCTGGTGGGGAGCCGTCCGGAGCTCGTGGCGCCTGTTAACGCAGAGTTCCGGGGCAACCGTTGGGATGAAAAAGCGCAGAGCCTCGAATTCAGCCTGGAGGGCCGCGGCCCGGCGCAGATCGAAATCCGCAACTGCGGCTGTCCGAAAAAAGTCGAGCCGAAGGCGGCAGTGGATTATGACCCGGGGCGGCGTATTGCCTTTCTCAGTCTGGAGTTGCGAGGCTTACAGAAAACGCGGGTCTGGTTCTAACGCTCCGCTGACCGGCGGGGGCTTGTGCTTCCTCCCCGGCGCGGACTATACTTTACTAAGGCCGGTTGTCCTGGACCGGCCTTAGTATTCGGCGTAGATTGAGAAGGATTCTTAATTGCAGTTGGCGGCCCTTTGTGTAAGGGGCCACTGGTTATTCTGACTGGCAGCGCCCCGGGACATACAGCACGGGGCGCTAATTCAGAAGATGGAGAGGAGGAGTGGTATGCGGTACAAGCTTTTCGGCAGGAGCGGCCTGCGGGTGGCCGAGATCAGCCTGGGGGCGATGACTTTCGGCGAGGAGTGGGGCTGGGGTGCCGACAAGGGTGAAAGCCTGCGTATCCTGGATCTGTACGGAAAAGCCGGGGGCAATTTCATCGACACCGCGGACAAGTACACCAACGGCACCAGCGAGAAGATCGTGGGCGAGTTCATCCGCGGCGACCGCAGCCATTGGGTGCTGGCGACCAAGTACACGCTGAGCGGCGATGACGCCAACCCCAACGGTAACGGCAACCACCGCAAGCGTATGCGCGAGGCCCTGGAGGCGAGCCTCAAGCGCCTGGGCGTCGAGTACGTGGATATCTACTGGCTGCACGCCTGGGATTTTTTCACCCCGGTGGAGGAGGTCATGCGGGCGCTGGATGACCTGGTGCGCTCCGGCAAAGTGCTCTACGTGGGCGTCTCCGACACCCCGGCCTGGCTGGTTTCACAGGCCAACACTGTTGCATCTCTGATGGGCTGGACCCCGTTCACCGGGCTTCAGATCGAGTACAGCCTGCTGGAACGCACTCCGGAGCGCGACCTTCTGCCCATGGCGCGGGCGTTCGAAATGGCCGTGACACCCTGGTCACCTCTGGGTTCGGGAGTGCTGACCGGCAAGTAC
>CAYLSM010000289.1:0-4625 GCA_964386505.1 uncultured Gemmatimonadales bacterium | reverse complement strand
CGAACGCCGTCTCCTGGGGCACCTCGTTGTACTGGGCGCAGAATGACCAGGCCCTAGGACCGATCGGGCTGATCAACCTGGACTTCCTGCAGGATGTCAATTTCAACGCCGGAGGTTTTTCATCACTCTACGGCGACAAGCTTTCCTCGGTGATGGAACTGAATTTCCGCGAGGGCAACCGGGAAAAGTTTCAGTCCCAGGTGGACCTGAACATGATCGGGATGGGTCTGGTAGGCGAGGGCCCGCTGGCCGGTGGCAAAGGCTCCTGGATGTTCTCGGCGCGCAAGAGCTACCTGGACCTGCTGGTGGGAGCGATCGGAACAGGCGTGGCCCCGCGCTACGGGGACTACCAGGGCAAGATGGTAATCGACCTGCCGGGTAACAGCAGCCTCGAATTCCTGGGCGTGGCCGGGGTGGACCATATCAACCATAAAAAGGATTACGCCGTGGACAACGGCGATGATGACTACGGGGACGCGGACAATGTGGAGCACCTGTTCGGCGTGAATTGGAAATACACCCGGGGCGGTTTCCACAGCGAGACCTCGCTGTCGGAGATGTTCACCAGCTACAAGTACAGGTTCTGGGCCACCACGGATGACAGTCTGGAGGTGACCGACAGGACAAACGAGCAGGCGGTGGGTCTCAGGAATGTCAACACCCTGAGTCTCGGCCTGGGCCGCACCCTGCGTTTCGGGGTGGAGGCGCGCTCCATGTTCAACGACTATGATTACTATTTCAAACCCTATTTCGATCACTACGGCAACAACTATCCGGAGACAGTCGTCCGCCGCAAGCTGAACGCCTCCCGCCTGGGTGCGTTCGCCAGCTTCACCTGGAGCGTGACCCCCAGCCTGGACCTGAGCCCGGGGCTGCGCCTGGAGCATTACACGGTCAACGGCAACACGCACCTTCAGCCGCGGCTGTCGCTTGTCTACCGCCTGAGTGAGCGGACCTCGCTCACCGCCGCCGGCGGGGTCTACCGTCAGAGCCTGCCGCTGACCCTGTTGTCGCAGAACCCGAAATACGAGAAACTGAACGATCCTGCGGCGTACCATACTGTGATCGGCCTGAGCCACCTTGTATCCGAGAACACGCGCCTGAGCGTGGAAGTCTACGACAAGCAGTACCGCCATTTCCCGCTCGACCCGAGCCAACCGGCGCTTTTCGTGGCGGACGAGGGTGGCAACCGCACCTCGCTGACCGACAACGGACAGGCCTACGCACGGGGCGTGGAGGTGGTGTTGCAGAAAAAGCTGGCCCGCGACCTGTTCGGCCTGGTCAGCGGCTCGTATTACACCTCACGCTACCGGGGCTACGACGGACGCTGGCGCGACCGTATCTACGGTAACCGCTTTACGTTCAGCGCCGAGGGCGGGTACATCGCGAGCAAGAAATGGCAGTACAGTTTCCGCTGGATCGTGGCCGGGGGAAGGCCCTACACGCCCTATGACCAGGAGGCCTCCAAGAGCCTCGACTCGGGGGTTTTCGATCTGAACCGGATCAACGGCGAGCGCCTCCCGGCCTACCATTCGCTGAACCTGCGCGCCGACCGGACCTTCAACTTCAAGAACTCCAACCTCGTCTTGTACTGGGACATCTGGAACGTCTACAACCGGAAGAACATATCCAGTTATTCCTGGAACGAAACTGAAAACCATCAGGAACGCAATGACCAGTGGAGCTTAATGCCCATCTTCGGCCTGGAATGGCAGTTTTAAACGCTGCAGCAACGCTGAAAACAAAGGGCCGCCACGGGCGGCCCTTTTCTGTTTTATGCTCATGCCACGGTCCGGACGGCGCTCACTGCACCGTAACCGGCACGCCCCAGGAGGTGTTGCTCACCCCGTCGTTGTCCGTGCTGCGTGCCGAGATGACATGGCTGCCCGCGGGGGCGCCACTCCAGATGAACTCCCAGGGCGCCGAGGTGACCTCGCCCAGCTTGGTCTTGTCGGCGAAGAACTCGACCCGCACCACTGAGCCGTCGTTGTCGCTGGCCGCGACCCGGATCGGGATGTCGGCCCCGGCGGCTAAAACGGCCTCGGGCGAGGGCGAGGTGACATCCGAGAACGGCCGGATTTTATAGCGCGAGCCTCGTCCCGAGACCACCATGCTTTCGGCGTCCACCACCTCGAAATCCTGTCCCCGGAGGTTCTTAAGCAAATTCATCTCGTTGTCGTTCCACTTGCGGCTCAACCCGCCGGTGAAATACCACTGGCCGCCGTTGTCAGCCAGGAGCATGCCGTAGCGCTGGAGGGCCAGGGCGATCACCCGGGCCTGGCCGGTGAGATAGTTTAGCGGGGTGCTTTTTTTCAGCCGCACGCGCAGGCCCATGGGCGGAAGGTAGGGGTCGGTGCGGCTGGAGGCGTAGTGCGAGGCCGGGTAGACATAGGCCCGCCGGGTGACATCCACGGTGAAACGCACGGCGTGGGTCACCTCGCCCGCGGCCACCTCGTCATACTGAAGCACGCCGGGCAGGATCGGGAGTCCCGCGGCATCCGCGCTGGTCCAGGTGTCGGGGCGCTGTGCGTTGGAGTTGAGGTCGAAGATTGCCCCGCAGCCGGCGCGCCAGCCCACACCCTCGCGGAAAGTGCGGCCCACCTCGTAAAGGATGCAGTTGGTCGAGTCGACTATCAGGGAGTGACGGTCACCATCCGAACTGGGCCCGCCCTCGATCAGGGTGTTTTCCGGCAGCGGGTAGGGCCCGGGGTCACTCTCATCCGGATAGCTTTCCATCCGCACCGGCACCATCGGCTGGTCGCCCCCCACGATGTTGTAGGGCATGCCGTAGACCGTGCCGGCGATCATGTCCGGGTGCAGCGGGTCGTAGCGGCCCATGGCCTCGATGATCCTGTCCGAGTCCTTGTGCACCGGGAAACCCTCGACCGGCTGGTTCCAGGGGTTGTCGGCCGGGAACAGACGGCAGCCGCCCAGGGTGTGGACATTGGTGTTGCGCAGGTTGAGGAAGCGGCTGCCCAGGGTGTCGGCGCCCGAGACCACGATCAGGAATCCGCCCACGAAACTGTCCGGCACCACGAACGTGGCTTCGGAGGCCCGCACGGACAGAAGCTCGGTCTCGGCCTCGCGCAGGTAGAGACGCAACGGCACCGAGCCGCGCATGTTCTGGAAAGTGAGAGTGACCGTGTCGCCGGGCAGGGCGTGGGCCGGGGCCACCTCGACCAGGCTGGGTGGACCCCAGTAGACCGCCTCGGGTTGAACGGTGCCGGAGAGCACCTTGAGCAGGGCCAGAAGGTCGAACACGCCGATTGTGCCGTCCGCCGACTTGTCCACGTTGGCCAGGACACGCTGGCGTTCGCTGGTGGCCTGGGCCCCGCCCAGAATCTTGAGCAGATCCAGCAGATCGAACACATTCAGCGCGCCGTCGTCGTTGACATCCCCCAGCCAGGAGGCCCCCGCGGGCGGCGCCGCGGTGGACTGTCTGGCCGGGGCGGCTTGGCAAAGGCTCAGCAGAAGGGACAGGATCAGTACAGGGACAGTTTTCCGCACTTTATGGCTCACGGTCAGAGGTGGATTGTGGCTGAATGGTTTTTAATTAAAACCATTTTAGCCTGTCAAGCCGTACAGGTCAAGCCAGAAAATGAAGTCCAACCAGTTTACCGCCGCATTTAACGGGTTCTCAGCACCAGGGTGCAGATACGCTTGCCGGGCAACTCCACCCGGGCCTGCCCGCCCTCCAGACGCACTGTGGCGCGGTTGTCCGGCGCGCCGGCCAGGGTGACGCTCTGCGCGCCGTCCAGGGCGGAGCCGGTCGTAACCTGCGCCCGGCAGGCCGTGGCGCGCGGGTTGAAAAAGCGCACTGTCATACCCTGCGGCGCGGCCTGGACCGCGGTGACCACCACCGGGCCCTCGACAGCGAGGAACGAATGCTCACGCGGCAGTGAGCCGGCCCGCTCGCGCGCCACATAGAGGTCACGCGGCAGGAGGGTGGCCGTGCGCGCCGCTCCGCCGACCCGTTGGCCGAGCAGGCAGAGCCGCTCCACCGGAACAGGGCCGGCCAGGGGCAGGATATCGTAGCGGAACTGGAGCGGACCCTGTATCTGCCCGCCGGGGTTGTCATTGGCGAACACGGCCTTGCGGAAAGAGCGCAGCAGGGTAAGGGCCAGGGGGCGCTCCGGGGTATCGAGCACGGCGCACTCGGGCAGGCCGCGGGCTATCACGGCCAGCCCCGCGGCGCCATCCCCGAACGCGGTCCAGCTCTCGCGCGGGGCAGTCTCCACGGCCGGCTCATCCCGGGTGTCGTTGTCCGCGGGCAGGGCCACGGGACGCTCGACTATGTCGAAAGCGGAGTTGGACAGGCTCGTGTTTCCCTTGACCCCGGTGGGAAGCAGCACGCGCAGACGGTGGTCCAGGACGTTGTTCTCGACACGGGTGCTGACCTCCAGACGGTCGGAGCCGCGTCGCAGGGTGATGTCGCTGGTTATTCGCAGCCCGGCTGAGCGCCCGGAGCGCCGCATGTCGCGGAAATCGAACTCCGCGGGCAGGTTCATGGTTAAATCGATCCGCAGGGTGGAGCGCGCGAACCCGTCCTCCACCACCGAGAAATCCGCGCCGCAGGCCCGGGAGAGCTGCGCCCGGCCATTGACCGCCCCCCCGCGGACCCCGCC
>CAYLSM010000288.1:0-4630 GCA_964386505.1 uncultured Gemmatimonadales bacterium | reverse complement strand
GGGGCCTTGAAAGAAGCGGCAGGTTTGTGATATAATCTCTCTTCCGCCGGATGGAGCTGCCACCCGACCGGCGCAACAGGGCCTGCCTTCCGGCAGGCATGCAACCGGAAGCCTCAAAGAACAGACCCAGCATGGGCCATACCCCCCGAGCGCTCCACCCGATACTCCGCCCGGCCGCAGTCTGCCTGGCGCTGGCCGCGCTGTGCCAGGCGCTTTCCTGCCACCGTGCCCGCGTGCCCGAGCGCCCGGCCAAACCCACTCCATCCGTAGCCAAACCGGCCCAGATCACTCCAGCGCCCGCAGTGGCGGGAGGCGAACCCTCGGTGCGCATACTCCTGATGGAGGACGTGCCCGTGGTGCGCCTGGGAGGAGCGGACAAGGGCGTGCTGTTCCGGGATGCCTCCACCAGCGGCGATATCGCCATGCTCTCGCCGGATGAGGCCTGGGATGCCGTGCGTTTCAGCGAGAAAGCCCAGCTCCGGGTGGCCATGCCGGATGGCCGGGTGAGCCGCGACCATCCCTCCGGGGTCTATGCCGAGGCCCCCGGCGGCGGCCCGGTGACCGTGAACGGCAAAGCCTACCGCGGACGGATCTATATCTACACCATGAGCAACGGCAACCTTCGCGCTATCAATGTGCTGCCCCTGGAGCAGTACCTGCGCTCGGTGGTGCCGGTGGAGATAGGCACCCTGGACGAGCATTACATGGAAGCGCTCAAGGCCCAGGCCGTGGTGGCTCGAAGTTTCGCCCTGGCCAAAATGCAGGAGCGGCGCAGCTCGCCGTTCGACATGAGCGCCGACACGGGCGACCAGGTCTACCTGGGAGTGGCGCGCGAGGCCCGCGCCACCGACCGCGCGGTCGAGGCCACCCGCGGCGAGGTGCTCACCTATAAAGACCGGGTGATAACAGCCTATTACCACAGCACCTGTGGCGGACGCACCGCCGACCCGACCGAGGTCTGGGGCGAGGATTTCGCCCGCACAGCCGGGTTCCTGGGCTCGGTGGAGGATGACGGTTTCGACAAGGGCTCGCGCTGGGAGACCTGGCGGGTCAAGTGGACCCGCAACCAGCTTCTGGACCAGGTCCGCAAGTACCTGCCCGCCACCGTGAACATGAGCGCCTCCCAGGTGGGCGAGCCCAAGGACATCGAGGTTGCCGAGCATGGGCTGTCGGGGCGGAACGCGCGGATAAAGATCACCACGGACAAGCGCAGCTTCGAAGTGCGTGGCGACCAGATACGGCGCGTGCTGCGCCAGCCGGACGGCTCGATGCTGCCCAGCACGATGTTCTCGCTCTCGATGGCCAAGGAGAAGGGCGAGGTGGTTGTTCTGGCCGAGGGGCGCGGGTTCGGCCACGGCCTGGGCATGTGCCAGTGGGGGGCGCGCATGCGTGCCGAGCAGGGCCAGAGCTACCGGAAAATCCTGGAGCATTACTACAAGGACATCAAGCTGGAAAAGAAATATTGAGGTAGGATATCGAAGCCGGATAAAAACACGCAGGGGCACGGCGCACCGTGCCCCTGTTTTTTATAATAGTTCAAAAACTCGAAATCATTCCGCTCACGGCAGCTTTATCGAGCGGCTGAACGTGGCCGTGTTGTGGAACTCGTCAAAGACCTGCACTGCAACGGTGTGCTCGCCCGGGGCCAGATTGTTGAATTCCTCCCGGTAGCTCTCGCGCGGCGTGTCGGCGATCCCATCCTGAGGGAACACCGTGCGCCAGCGTTCCCCATCCAGCGAAACCTGCGCCTCCGCGATCCTTCCAACCGCATCCGCCGCCTCGAACTGAAGCACTGCCGAGTTGCCTTGAACGCGGCTGAGAGAGACTTTTTCTGCTGCGGGCGGAGTGTTGTCCACCAGGAACCGCTCGCTCTCACGCTCGGTCAGGCAGGCGCGCGGGCCCGGGTTGTCGGTCGAGTCCGTGGCCGCAACCTTGAGCACGTACCAGCCGTCCGACATGCTCTCGGTGCTCCAGGTGAGCGCGTTGTCGCTCAAGCCCTGGGCCAGGGGCCGCCAGGCGCTCTCACCGATGCCTCGGAAATACACGCTGTAGCGAAGCTCATCCCCGTTGGCGTCGCTGGCGTTCCAGCCGGCCATGCGCATGCCGCGGGCGTATTCTTTCTTGCCCGAGAACGGGTTGGAGGTGGAGCCGGCGCTTTTCTTGGGGTTGATCAGTTGCTCGGCCTCATCCGGCATGTCCACGATAATCAGTTCGGAGGGAGAACTGCTGCCCGAACCGTTCTTGCGGATGAACACACCCTGGGGCATGAACTTGATCCGGCTCAGCAGCGGCGGACGGTTGCGGCGCAGGTAGGAGATGTTAACCTCCTCGATCGAGGGGCTGGCCCCCGCGCTGCGGCTGCTCAGGAGAGCCTCCCACTGGAAATACACCCTGGCCGGTGACTCGACATGCGCGCCCGCACCCGGGCTGAACGGCGCCGACCAGGCGCTCCAGGTGGTGTCCGGACGGGAGGTGTTGCCGCTGCGGGTGCGGAACCGCACCTGGGTCCCCTCGGGCGAGTCGCCTTTCCAGGTGATCGCGCCCCACTCGGCGGGCAGGCCCGCGTTGTAGACCTGGCTCTGGAAAGAGCCCTCGCTGCGGCAGTTCCCTGAAAGCTCGAGAATCTTACCCATGTTGCTCGTGGCGATAAAGGTCCGCCCGCCGGACGGATCGAACAGGAATACGGTGGCCTGGTCATCCGGGAACGGGCAGAGCAGGGCCTGGTCGCCCAGAGGGTCCACACTGCAGAGACTCGGCTTGTCCTTGGTCGAGACGAACAGCACCCGTCCGCGGCTGTCCATTCCGGCGGTCAGCAGGGTCTCGCCGTTGCCCTGCCAGATACGGGTGGGGAAACGGTCGGCGTCGAAGAAATAGATTTCGCTGGAGGCCGACTCGCCCAGCTGCATGGCCGGCATCTGGAGCACGAACTGCCCGGCCTGCTTGTCCTGCTCCTGGCCGGAGTCGCCCTCTTTCTGCTCCACGGACGAGGCGCTCTGGCCGCTGCGTGCGGCCTGGGGCGGCAGCAGCGGGCTGGGCTGCTCGCCGGGCGACTGCATGGTGAACGCGGTGACGAAGAGGTTGTTATCCTTGTCCGTAAGGATCGAGCGGATGTCTTTCATCTGGCTGTCATAGATGATCGAGACCGCGCCGCCGGGCGTGACCTGGTACAGAAGGCCCTTGCCGCTGCTGCCGGCAAGGAGGTTGCCGTTGCGGTCCAAAGCCAGGGATATGATGTGCTGGTCATCCGAGCGCAGTACGGCCTGGGCCTTGCCCTTGCCACTGATCCGGTAGGCCGCCCCGGTGGGGCCGGCCGCAGCGTAGAGGCTGCCATCCGGCGCGACGAGCAATGCCCAGACATACTTCTCCGGCGGGTCGAACCACACCTCGGCCGTGGCGCCGTCCGCGCTCAGGCGATAGATACGGCCCTCGGGTGAGGTGGCGGCGTAAACCGCCCCGGAGCGCGGGTCCAGGGCCAGGGCCGAGACCTCCGGTTCCTCGAACTTGCGCACCAGCACCGTGTCTCCACCCGCCTCCAGGCGCAACAACTTACCGTCATGGCCCGTCCCGGCCCAGACCCGTCCCTTGCTGTCCAGCACCAGGCTCCAGACCACCGGCTCCCCCAGGCTGGCCCGGGTGCGAAGCTCCGGGGCCAGGGCCAGGGTCTCGTTCTCCAGAATCGAGACCCCCTCGGGCTTGCCTTTCAGGAAGTCGCCGCGCGAGTTATCGGTCCAGAACGAGGGACCATCCGCCCGGGCCGCAGCGGCGGCAGCCAGCAGCAGAGACAGCAGCATCCATTTTTTACTGAGCGTTGCGGACAAGGGGCCTCCCGAGTCTCGAATGTATCTCTCAGGGTCGCCGGTACTCACTCACCGGTTCTGTTTATAGTCAAGCTGAAGAAGGCGGAACCCGCTGATCACGCAATCGGCGGGCCGTTCGGCCTCGATCACCGATACATCGGCCAGCGGGGTGATTGCACCGCTGGTGTTGCCGGAGCGCAGAAGGCTCCAGACCGAAAGCGGCAGGTTGTCCAGCTCCCGGTTCTCCACAAGAAGGCCGCGGTCCTGGCGGAAGATTTTCACATACACACGGTCCTCGCGCCGGGAGGCGTTGATCAACTGCACCAGATGGGCCAGGCTGGTGTAGCGGAAACGGCTGGGTGAGAGCTGGAACTCGGTGCGCGTGAGCATGTCCCCCGAGCCGACCAGCACGAACAGACGGGAGTCCTCGCCCAGGTCGGGCAGAGCCAGGCGGAAACTCTCGCGCCGTTTTGTCCCGTTCACCGGCTTGAGCAGCACATCCAGTCCCAGCGTATCTCCGGGATAGACCGTGGTGCGGTCGAGGTAGACCTCGCTCACCAGCGCCCGCGGGTTGCCGTCGCGGATACTCAGGTTCATCTCCACCTGGCGCACATCCGCCGGGCCGAACTGGTTGGCGTAGAGGTACTGAAGCGCCATCTGCACCGCCTGGATCGCCTCCACCGCTGAGTTGGGGCCGGCCAGCAGGTCGTTGATCATCACCGGCGGAAGGCCGCCGCCCAGCTCGATCCGGGCCTGGAGGCCGTAGCTGCGCTCGGTCACGATATCCCCGCGCGAGGTGAGCGAGTTGAGCAGCACCAGCGAGGACAGGGTAG
>CAYLSM010000287.1:0-4631 GCA_964386505.1 uncultured Gemmatimonadales bacterium | reverse complement strand
CCGGGAACGGCGGCCGGTCGCGGGGCTCGCCGCGCTTGCCCTCGGTGGAGTTGATCAGGGCCGATTCCTCGCCGCAGATATAGGCGCCGGCGCCTATCTGGATACGTATCTCGAAATCGAACCCGGCCTTGCCGGCCACGTCCTTGCCCAGCAACCCGGCTTTGCGCCGCTGTTCGAGCACATCCTCAAGGAAAGCCTGCAGGTACTGGTACTCCTGGCGCAGGTAGAGAATGCCCTTGGGCGAGCCGATTGCATAGCCGGCCAGGGTCATGCCCTCGAACACCAGGTCGGGGTTCTCGGTCAGGAGCACCCGGTCGGTGAACGTGCCGGGCTCACCCTCATCCGCGTTGCAGAATACGTAGCGGCGGGATCCCTTGGAGCGTGAGCAGAACTCCCATTTCATGCCGGTGGGGAACCCGGCTCCGCCGCGGCCGCGCAGCTTGGCGGCCTTGATCTGCTCGATCACTTCCTGCGGCGTCATGTTCACGGCCTTGCGGATCGCCGCGCCCCTGGCCATTTCGCCGAACAGGACCGGGCCTTTCTTGCGCAGGTTGTTGTTCACCATGGAGCGGACCAGCGGGTGGGAGTTGTTCCCATCGCCATAGCCCATCTCATCCACCAGCGCCTGCACGCTCTTGCCGGCCTTGATCCCGGCCACAATCTTGCGCGCCTTGGCGGCGTTCAGGCCGACAAAGGGCTTGCCGGCGATCAGGGCGGCGGGTTCCTGGTCGCTCATGCCGATACAGGAGGTCTCGCTCAGCGACAGAAGGCCGTCCGCGGTCACCTGGCCGAACTTGATCCCGGCCGATTCCTCGAAGGCTTTCTTCACCTCCTCGAAACCCATCATTTCCGAGACCGCGCTGCTGTTGAGGTAGACCGGTACGCGTCCGGTGCTCTTTTCGCTCAGGAAATGGTAAAAAGATACCACGCCTTCCACTTCGATCCGCGAGATTTCGAGCGTCTGGGCGATCATGTCGATCATCTGTTCCGAGACCTGGCCGTAGGCGGACTGCACCTTGCGCACCACGTTGATCAGGCGCGTCCGCTTGTTGCCTTCAGTCTCGGCGATCGCCTTTATCTCGCCGGCCAGTACTTTGGGGTCCAGGTCCTGCATACACTCCCTCCCGGTTGGTCTGCTTGCGAGGTTAGGGTTAGGCGTTGTCGAAAGAAGTCATGTGAAAAGTCTCACGCTTGACAGATAGGCCATGTGAATTAAATCACAATCCGGCGCTTTTAAATCGAACGGGCCTGGATCTGTGATTTGACGGGTCAGGCGGCGTTCGTACGATGAGGGCAAGCCGAATGAGAAGGACTTGCGCGGTGACTGGGTTTGACTGATAACAATCTATCGAACAGACGCCCGACTGTCAATAAAATATTCTATCGCTTATTTTAATATATATAATGACTTATGCAAAAATTGCTTGAGAAGTGCAACGGTAACATGAAATTAAAATACATCACACGATCCCGCTCCCGAAAGCCTTGACACTTGTTTTAAACGTGTGCTATGATAGATTGTCGCACAAATAGATGTTCGGCGGCAGCAGAGCGTGTCCGGCCGCCGGACCGAGAGAAGCCTGACCGTCAAGACGAAAGTGGTGGGGATGATTTCATATCCCGGACAGAGCCGAGGCGAGAGCGAGCCCGGGGGCGACAAGCTGGTGCCCCTGCTGGAGGAGCGTTCCCGTCTGGAGGAGCGCCTTCGCCAGATAGACCTGCGGGGCAAGGAGATAGACCCCGAGGTGGTGCGCCGGGTGAGCGCCGACTACCGCTCGCGCCTGGAATACCTGAGAAGCGAGATCACGCGCCAGGCCCGTCTGCTCGAAAGCACCCTTTCCAGTTATCGCGAGCTGATCGACCTTCTGGAGCGCGGGATCGAACTGGGCGAGCGCTCGCTGGATGAGCTGAAAGTGCGCAGCGCCCTGGGTGAGTACAGCGGCGAGGACCTGGAGCGGATCGGGCGCGAAAAGAAAGACAAAGTGGAATACTATCGCGGCAAGTCGCGCAGCTACCGCGCCAATGTGGAACGGATCGAGGGCGTGCTGGGCCAGATTGCCAAGGCCTGAGGAAACGAATGATGCCGGACGGGAACGAAAAGAGCAACCTCAAAGTGGACATCCGCCTCGCGCTGGGGTTCCGGTTCATGGGCAAGAGTCTGGGCGAGCTGCTCGAACTCAAGGCCAGCCTGCGCAAACGCTTGGCTTTCCTGGAGGAGAACCGCGCCCGGATCAGCCCGTTCGTGCTGCACAAGCTGAGCCAGGAATATAAATCCTACCTCGAAACCGTGGACAGCGAGCTGGCGCTCAACCTCTGCGAGTACGAAATCAAGCTGTCGGAGTTGCGCCTTTTTTCAAGCCAGCTTCAGCTTCTGCGCAAAGCCTATTCAGACAATATCGAGGAAATCCGCCTGCGCCACATTCTGGGTGAGTACGGTCCGGAGGAGTTCGCCCGCCTTACCCGCGACCACGAGGAGCGCATGCGCATCTTCGAGGAGAACCTGGCGCGCTACGACAGCGAGGAGCGCCGTATACAGGCGTTCCTGGAGCAGACCGGGTTCAGCAGCGCGGAGGCGGTTGCAGGTAATGTGGCCGCTCCGTCCAAGCCCGCCCCGGCCGCGCCGCCGGCCCAGGCTGAACCTGCGCTGAAAGTTGAGTTGCAGCCCCCCCAGGCGGAACCGAAAGCCAAGGTTGATATCCCGGCCATGCCAGCGCCGGTTGTGGACAGCGTCGCCGGGCCTGTGTCAGAACCGGTGCTCGAAGCACCGGCCGAGCCCAAAACCGCTCCCGCCCCGAGTGCACCGCCTCCCGCCGCGGCCCGTCTGGAGCTGCGCCCGGCCCCTGCGCCCGGCCAGAAACGTCCGCCGGCCGAGGTCATGCCCTCGGATATCTCCGAACTGATGGGGCCGTCGCCGGTTACCCAACCGAGCGCTCCCGAGCCGCTTGAAGCCGAGGCCAGGAGCGAGACCGCGGGACTCCCCGGCCTTGAGGAGATATTCGGCGCGGCTGCCCCGGACCCGGCTCCCGAGATGGCAATCGAGTCGGAGGCGGTTTCACAAGCCGCGCCAGAAATACAGGTGAAGGGACAGGCCGCCAGTCCGGAGGAGCTGTTCGAGTCGTTGCTGCAGGAACAGAGCGCTTCCGAGGTGGAACCTGAGCCGGAGATCGAAGCTGTTGAAGCCTCTATCGAGGCTGCCCCGGCCGCTCCTGAGCCATCCGCCCCGGCTGAAAGCCTTGAACTCGAGATCACCTTGGACCAGGCCCCCGCTGTGGACGGAACTGTACCAGCCGAAACCCCGAGTGAGGCCCAGAACGAGCTGGATTCACTCGATCTGGACCTGTTGCAGATACAGAGCGCCGCCACAGGCAAAAGCCCGGCTGCAGAGCCGGAGCAGTTGGCCGAAAAGCCCGACTCAGCCGCACCCGCAATCAGTTTCGACCTTGATCTGGAAGCGCTGATGGAGGCCAACCGTGCCGCCGAGCCGGTGTCCAAAGCCGCCCCGGCGCCGCCGCCGGAGGTTGAGATCGAGTTGCCCCAGTCCCCGGCCGCTGAGGCTGAGCCTGAGCCGGAGTCTGAGCCGGACGTGGAAATGCCGGCTCCGGTGACTGACGAGACCAAGCCGCAGGCCGAGTCGGAGGAAGAGGTGGAGCTACGCTGGGAGCCGCTGTCGCGAGAGGACAGCCACGAGATCGCGGCAGGGCCGGTCAACGGAGTGTCGCAGCCGGACAAGGCCGGGCGGCGCACCCTTCCGCTGGATGGCAAGATCGAGCTGACCCTGGACCTCGACCGTACGGAACTCGATCCGCAGAAAATACTGACTGTCAATCAGACTATCGACGCGATCAAGAAAAAGACAGTCAAGTGCCCCAACTGCGGGACCATGAATTACGCCATTCGCTGGTATTGCGAAAACTGCGAGGCCACTCTCACCACCCTCTGAGTCCGGGGTGCTATTTCAGAATGCGTGAGCCGGCGGAGCCGCCTGTCCGCCGGTTTTTTTGTCTCTGCCGCCGCGGACGCCGAACGAGTTGCCGCAACGGCGGTTGGACAGTATATTTTCAATGTCCGGTCCGGTCTGGATTTACCTGCCTGCCGACCGGCGTGAAAAATGATCTGAAACTGAATAAAATGTAACGTTCTGCAGGTATAGTGCGGAAAAGAACCAGACTGCAAGGAGAAAATAGCCATGACCAAGATCGACATCTCAATCCCGGCCGGAGCTGAGGCCATAAAAGCCAAGGCGGACGGCACTCTATCCGTGCCCGACAATCCGGTTATCCCCTTTATCGAGGGCGACGGCACCGGGCCGGATATCTGGGCCGCCTCGGTCCGGGTGTTCGACGCCGCGGTGGCGAAAGCCTACGGCGGCAAGCGCAATATCCACTGGCTCGAAATCTACGCCGGCGAAAAGGCGTTCAACAAGTTCGGCAACTGGATGCCGGAGGAAACTTTCGAGGCTGTGCGTCGCTACCTGGTGGCGATAAAAGGTCCGCTGACCACCCCGGTGGGCGGCGGTTTCAGAAGCCTGAATGTCACGCTGCGCCAGGTGCTCGACCTCTACGCCTGCGTGCGGCCTGTGCGCTGGTTCAAGGGCGTGCCCAGCCCGGTAAAGCGCCCGGAAAAGGTGGACA
>CAYLSM010000286.1:0-4699 GCA_964386505.1 uncultured Gemmatimonadales bacterium | reverse complement strand
ATATCATCGAGGACATCATGGCCGCCGGGGGCAGCCTGGACTTCTCGGCCGCTGCCAACCGCGCGACCATGCTGGACGACAGCCTGGCCGTGGGCATGGACTATCCGCCCTCGCGGCTTTCGGTCAGCGCCACGCTCGACCTTCCCCGCGGCGTGCGGCTGTTCGCCCGGCTGGGCGACTCGCAGAGCTACCTGGTGGCGGACCAGGACCGTTCCGTGGAAATGGTCGACCTGTCGCGGCGTTTCCGTTTCGGCGGAGTCCCGCTGCCGGCCGAGAGCAAGGGCGTGTTCACCTGGGACGGCGCGGCCTGGGTGCTTTCCGCCTACGACCTGTACCGTTTCGGCGTGGGGGAGACCCTGGGTCTTGACCGGAGCTGGCCGCTGCGTCCGTTCAAGTTCCACCCGCCATACGTGGCCGCGGACTACGTGAGCGGTGGGGGCGGCAGCCAGGTGCACGTGATGTACAACAAGCAGTTGCTCGACCTAACCTCGACCCCGGGACGAATCGGGGTGATCCGCGACGACCCCGACACCTCCTACTGCTGGTTCGGCACCACGCAGAACGCCCTGGTGTTCGACCGGCGGGACAACCGTTCCTCGGCCGTAGTGCCGGTGGACGGCACGGCGCGGGACATCTACCTGCCGCCCGGCTCGCTCAACGGCTATATCTGCGGCGAGGGCAGCCTCACCGTGGCCGACCGCCGCAACTTCTTCCGTCAGAACGAGATCGCGCTGGACGGCGATTTCGTCTATGTCTCCGGTGAGGAGCTTTACCTGCTGGACCACGCGGACCGAAGCCTGCTGTATGTGGTGGATGGTTACCGGGCGATGGTCTACCAGCGGCTGCGCCTTCCGGTGACTCCCACGGACGCTGCCTCGGACGGCGAGCGGCTCTACCTTCTGGGCGGGGCCGAGGGCGCCCTGGCTATCTACTCCAATTTCCCGGCCACCGAGCGTTTGCCGCGCTCGGTCGACCGGAATGTCTGGGACTCCGAGGCCGACCGCCGTTGCGGCGAGCACCGCTGAGAGTTAACGCTCCGCACCCCTGACGCCGCCTTTGACTTTTCCAGCCCAGCCTGTTAAACTTACATATTATTCAAAACCCCGCTGCAGGGCGTTTAAAGCGTCCGAACACCAACAATGACGGGTATTTACGATGAAAAAGATAATCGAAAAGATCGGGCTGACATTCGACGATGTGATGATCGTCCCGCGCAAAAGCGACATCCTGCCACGGGAGGTGGACCTTTCCACCCGCTTCTGCCGCGGCATCCGCCTCAATATACCCATAGTCAGCGCGGCCATGGACACGGTGACCGAGTCCGAGATGGCGATATCGATGGCCCGCGAGGGCGGACTGGGAGTGATCCACAAGAACATGTCCATCGCCGAGCAGGCCGAGCAGGTGCGCCGGGTCAAGCGCAGTGAGAGCGCTGTGATCACCGAGCCGCTCACCCTTCCACCCGAGGCCCGCCTGAGCGACGCGGTCGAGTTGATGCGCACAAGCCGGGTCTCCGGCATCCCGATCACCGAGGCGGACGGCCGTCTGGTGGGCATTGTCACCCATCGCGACATGCTGTTCGAGACCGACATGAACCGCCGTCTGCGCGAGCTTATGACCTCCGGCGACGAGCTGATCACCGCGCGCGACGGGATCGAGCTGGCCGAGGCCCAGAAAATACTGCACAAGAACCGTATCGAGAAGCTTCCCCTGGTGGATGCCGAGGGCCGTCTCAAGGCCCTGGTCACTGTCAAGGACCTGGTCAAGCGCACCCAGTTCCCCAACGCGAGCAAGGACAGCAAGGGCCGTCTGATCGTAGCTGCGGCTGTCGGGACGAGCGAGGACACGCTGGAGCGCGCCCGCGCCCTTCGCGACGCAGAGGTGGACGCCCTGGTGGTGGACACGGCCCACGGCCACAGCCGCCGGGTGTTCGAGATGGTCCGCCTGTTGCGCCGCGAGCTGGGAGATATCCAACTGGTGGCCGGCAACGTGGCCACGGCAGATGCAGTGCGCTCCCTGGCCGGCGAGGGCGTGGATGCGGTCAAGGTGGGGATCGGCCCCGGCTCGATCTGCACCACCCGCGTGGTGGCCGGAGTGGGAGTGCCGCAGCTTACCGCTGTGATGCAGTGCGCCGAGGAGGCCGGCCGTCACGACCTGCCGATCATCGCCGACGGTGGCATCCGCTACAGCGGCGACATGGTCAAGGCCCTGGCAGCCGGGGCGCAGTCGGTGATGCTGGGCAGCCTTCTGGCCGGCACCGAGGAAAGCCCCGGTGAGACAGTGCTTTTCCAGGGACGCACGTTCAAGGTCTACCGCGGCATGGGTTCGCTGAGCGCGATGAAGAAGGGCAGCAAGGACCGTTACGCCCAGGAGGAACTGGAAGCCTCCAAGCTCGTGCCCGAGGGCATCGAGGGCCGCGTGCCGTTCAAGGGCCGCGCCGGGGACACGATCTACCAGATGGTGGGCGGCCTGCGCTCCGGCATGGGCTACTGCGGCACGCGCACGATCCCCGAGCTTTACGAGAAGACCGAGTTCATGCAGAGCACGGTCATGGGCATGAAAGAGAGCCATCCGCACGACGTGACTATCACGCGGGAAGCTCCCAACTACTCCCTGGACTGAGACAGGCGGAACGGGAACGTGGAAAGCCAGGGCGCGGCGCTGCGGGTCGGCGAGATTTCGTACACCAACTGCTTCAATATTTTCCACTGCCTGCGCCGCAGCCTGCCTGCGCCGGGAGTGGAATTTCACGCGGCTGCGCCCGCCGAGCTGAACCACCTTCTGAGCCGCGGCGGGATCGACCTCAGTATCAGCTCATCGGTGGAGTACGCCCGCCACGCTGGTGACTATTTCCTCCTGCCGCGCTACTGCATCGGGGCCACCGGACCGATCTGGAGCATCCGCCTGTTCAGCCGCGTGCCGATCGGGGAACTGGACGGCCGCGAGGTGATCCTGACCGGTGAGAGCGAGACCACGGTGGTCCTGCTCAAGATCATCCTGTCGAAATTCTACGGTTTCCGCAACACGTTCCGCACCGAGTTGACCGACCTGGAGCCGGCCCTGGATCGCGCCCCGGCCGTGCTGTTGATCGGCGACAAGGCCCTGGCTGCCGGGATGCGCGCCCAGGCCGGAATCAATGTCTACGAGCTGAGCGAAATCTGGCTTGAGCGCACCGGCCTGCCGTTCGTGTTCGCCCTCTGGACATTGCGTCGCGAGGCGCTCGCGGCCAAGGCCGCGCCCCTGGCCATGTTCTGGCGCGAACTGCAGCGAGCGCACGAGGAGTTGAAGAACCCTGACGAGGCCCTGGTGACCGCGATCCTGGCCGCACGGCCGTTCCTTGACCGCGCCACGGTGCTGCGTTACTGGCAGCTTATCTCCTACGAACTCACCGGGCGCCACCTTCAGGGCCTGGCCGAGTTCTATCGCCTGGCCCACGAGCTGGGCGAGGCCCCCGAGCCGCCGGAGCTGCGTTTCTGCGAGCCGGCCCGGCCCGCCGGTCTTCTTTGAGCTGCATCTCTTCCCGGTCTATCCAGCCTTGACACTGCGAATAAAGAACATACCTTGATATATTGTGAATGATCCGCCGCCTGCGGACGTCTTGAAGTGGGACAGGGCGCCTGCCGGGTTGGCTTGGACTTGCAACCGGGGGAGGGTCGAGCATGGTCGTTCCGGCCGTATCGGGGCGCTGGCGCTCCAAGCCGTTCTGCCTGGCCTGGCTGATTGGCACGCTCGCAGTATCGCACCTGGCCGGGATTTTTCTGCCTGGACAGTGGTGGCTGCCGGTGCTCAACGGCGGTCTGTTTTTCCTGCTTTTTTTCGGGCCGCTGCGCGAGGGCGAGTACTGGACCGCGGTGCGCCTGGCCCTGCTCTGGGCTGGACTGACCATAATCCTGCAGGTGGGCCTCACGGTCCTGTGGCCGTCGGCCATGGAGCGCGCGGTCTGGCACGGCACGGCCTACCGCGAGGAGATGTTCGCCTGGGTGCGCAGCGGTGCTGGCGCGGAGGGTGATATACGCCTGTTCCTGCCCGTGCACCTGCGGCACCTGGCGATTTTCTGCGTGGTCTCGCTGGCCAGCGGCGGCCTGTTCGGGCTGGTGATGGGCGCTGCCATGCTGGGATATATGGATTTCTATGTCGGCTCGCTGATCGCGGCCAGCGGCGGCCACTGGAGCGCGATCCTTCTGGGCTGGCAGGTCTGGGCCCTGGCGCGCGTGGCCGGTTTTATCCTGGCCGGCACTGCCCTGGGCGCGGTGTTCGTGCACCGTCCCGTGGACCTTCTCGACAAGCGTAACCGCGTGCTGCGCATGCTGGCCGCGGCCCTGGGGTTGATCGTGCTGGATATCCTGCTCAAGTGGGCCCTGGCGGGAAGCTACCAGCACTGCCTGTCCGGGGCGCTGGCCGCCCTGCCGTGAGCGAGCCGCTGATACGGTTCCCCGATCTGACCGCTGGCTCTCTGGTCCGGCGCTACAAGCGGTTCCTGGCCGAGGTGGAGCTGGCGGACGGCCGGATTGTGACCGCGCACGTGCCCAACAGCGGGCGCATGACCACCGTGGACAAGCCGGGCAGCGAGGTGCTGCTCTCCTGGCACGGCGGCGCGGGGCGCAAGCTGGACTGGACCCTGGAGCTTCTGCGCGTGGCCCCAGGTCCACACGGATGGGCCGGGGTGAACACCGGCCTGCCCAATGCCCTGGTCCCGGCC
>CAYLSM010000285.1:0-4706 GCA_964386505.1 uncultured Gemmatimonadales bacterium | reverse complement strand
GATCAGGTCCAGGTACTTGAGCGTGGCGTAGGCCGTGCCGAAACCGGTGGCCTCGTGACGGCCGGGCAGCCAGCCCTCGATACCCTCGGGCTTGGCCGTGACCACGGCCGGGTCGTGGGTGCGGTTGTACAGCAGCATCATCTCGCGTCCCGAGCTGCCCATGTCCGGGGCCGGGATGTAGATCCGGGTCAGGCCGCGCTCCAGGAAATGGTCGACAAACTCTTTCATGATATGGTCCTTGAGCATGTCGACAAACTCGTAGTAGGAGAGCTTGACCTTGTCCTTGACCCGGCCGTAGATCTTCTCGAAATCCACCCGGATGCCGCTCTTGCCGCCGCCCAGTTCCAGGTCGGCCAGGGAGGTCTTGAGGGTCATCAGGCGGGCCAGTTCGGTGGTCTCCCAGATGTTGACATCCGGAGCGATACGGATGCCGCCCTTGTAGGGGCCGCGGGCGCGGTTGTGCAGAACAATGCCCGAGCTGACATTTATTATCTCGCCCTCGAGTTCCACCGGCAGGCGCTGGTAGATGAACGTGTAGGGCTTTTCGATCTGCTCCAGGTCGAAGGTGCTGATACCCAGCCGTTTGGCGCTGTCGCGCATCAGGCGGCCGGAACGGTTCTCCGGCTCCTTGCTGCAGATAAACCTTTCCATGGACTTGGAATAAATTTTTTCCGCCTGCATCGGCAACCCTCCATTCTTGGCGTACCCTACGGTGATTTCAGGCAGTCCAGTCAGTCTCTCTGTTAAGAACAACCACTTCCGCTCAGACAACATTCCCCCCGGTGCGGTTGGGGACACACCGGGGGGAAACACTCTGCGTTACAACACATCCATGATCCGGATCAGGTGCGAGGGCACCAGCACGACCGGCTCCTTGTCGATCTGTTTTGCCGCTTTGGTCACCGCCCCCACCGTGGTCCGGTGGGTGATTATGACCAGCGGAACGCCGTGCTTGGGCTCGGTGTCCGACTCTTTTTGCACCACCGAGGCGATCGAGATGCCGTGCTCGGCCAGCGTGGCGCTGATCCGGGCGAACACACCAGGCTGGTCTTTCACGTTCACCCGCAGGTAGAACCGCCCGCTGACATCCTCGCGCGCCAGCACCGGAAGGTCGAGACGCGACTCGTTGAAACTGGTGCGGATACGGCGGTCCTCGGTCAGGCTGAACAGGTCCGAGATCACCGCCCCGGCCGTGGGCATCATCCCAGCGCCCTTGCCGATATAGGTGTGCTCGTTGTGCGCCCAGCAGTTGACCATCACGGCGTTGAACTCGTTACGCACCTGGGCCATGATCGAATCGGCCGGGATGAGCGTGGGCCCGACCCAGACCGCCAGGTGCCCGTCCTCACGGCTGGCGCGGGCCAGCAGCTTGATCCGGAACCCCATCTCGCCCGCGGCCTGGACATCCACGTTGCTCACCTCGGTGATGCCCTGAAGGTCGATGCTCTCGGGCAGCACGCGGGTGCGGAACGCCTTGCGCACCAGGATGGAAAGTTTCTGCGCCGTGTCCATGCCGCTTATATCCAGGGTCGGGTCGGCCTCGGCGAATCCTTTTTTCTGGGCTTCGGCCACGGCCTGCTTGCAGCTCAGTCCCGGGCTCTGCTCCATGCGGGTCAGGATGTAGTTGCAGGTGCCGTTGAGGATGGCGCTGATCGAGAGCACCTCATCCGCCACCAGCTCCTCGCGCAGGACCTTGATGATCGGGATGCCGCCGGCCACGCTGGCCTCGAACAGGAGGCGCGCGCCGCTGGCCGCGGCGATCTCGGACAGCTCGTCCCCGTAGCGCGACATCAGATACTTGTTGGCCGTGATCACATCCTTGCCCGCGGCCAGGGCGGTCTCGACCAGAGTTTTGGCCGCGCCGATCCCGCCGATCAACTCGATTATCACATCGATGTCCGGGTCCGTGACCACGGACTGGGCGTCCCGTGTCAGGAGCTTCGGGTCGCACGCCACCTCGCGCTGACGCTCCAGGTCCAGGTCCGCCACTTTCACCAGTTCGACACGTTTACAGATTTCCAGGTCACTCCGGGTGAGCATGCGGATCACCCCGGAACCGATCGTACCATAACCCAACAAACCGACTCTTATCTTCTTCGACATCGATCCTCCAGCTTGTCCACACTTCGTTCCAGCCCGTGCCGCAGTCTGTCCGCTTCCTTGTGCCGGAGCACCCGGATTGCACGGGCGGAGGCTTGTCTTAAGGTATTTTTCCGCGCCGTCGGCTTTCGGACTTTGCCGCCGGCTTTCGTATGGATTGTCAGTTTGTACGGCCCAGCTCACGGGCGCGCTCGGCGGCAGCCAGCACGGCGCTGATCACCGCATCCCGCAGGCCCTTGGCCTCCAGCACGTGCAGCCCGGCTGCGGTGGTGCCGCCGGGAGTGGTCACCGCATCGCGCAACGCCGCCGGGTGGACTTTCTCATCCGCGGCCAGCAGGGCCGCCGTACCGCTCAGTGTCTGCACGGCCAGCCGGCGCGCCGCGGCGTGGGGCAGGCCGGCTTTGACTCCACCGGCGATCAGGGCCTCGGCGAACATGAGCACCCAGGCCGGGCCGCTGCCGCTCAGACCGGTCACCGCATCCAGAAGGCCCTCGGGCAGTTCCACCGCCGTGCCCGCCGCGCCCAGAACCTTGCCGGCCAGGGCCAGGTGCTCCGGCTTGGCGGCGCTGCCTCCGGAATAGGCCGTAGCCGACTGGCCCAGGGTGGCGGCGATATTGGGCATAGCCCGCACCACCGGCACCCTGGCGGGAAGAGCCGCCTCCAGCGTGGCCAGGGTCACCCCGGCGGCGATAGAGATAACCAGTGTGTCCGGCCCGAGCCCGGCCTTGAGCTGCGACAGGGTCTCCGTCACCAGGTACGGTTTCACGCAGAGAAGGATCACTCCGCAACGGGAGGCCAGTTCGGCAGGCGTGACAGCCTGGACCCCCAGGCGGCCTTTCAGCTCGGCCTGGCGGGCCGGGTCGGTCTCGACCACCCAGGTGTCGACGGCCGGACTGAGTCCGGCCGCCAGCACCGCCTCCAGCAGGGCGCCGCCCATCTTGCCGGCGCCGATAAAACCGATACCGGTTTTACTCGACATCATTCTCCTCCGGATATTCCTAAATGATAAAATAACAACGCTCCGCAGGGGGCGGCAAGCCCCCGTAAACACCCTGCACGTTGCGTGCCTGAACCAGTCAACCGGCGCTGGGCAGTTCAGGCGCCGGCCATGATTTCGCTCAACGTGCCCCAGGTTATGTTCTGCCCGGTCTGGACCAGGACAACTTTTTTCCCGGCCAGGCTGTCTTTGATTTTCAGCGCCGCGGCCAGGGGCGCGGCCGCGGAGGGTTCGATCAGGTTGTGGGTGGCGGGGAGCCAGAGCCGCACCGCCTCGGCGATTTCCTCCTCGCTCACCGTGACCATCTCATCCACCCGGCGGCGCATGATCCCGAGAGTCATCTCGGCCGGCATGCGGGTGGCCAGTCCATCGGCGATAGTGTCCGCGCTGGCGTTGACCACATTGCAGCCGCTGCGCCAGCTCGCCACCACTGCATCCGCTGCCGCGGCCTGCACTCCCACCAGTCGGGTTTTCTTCCCCAAGCCCTCGGCGGCCAGACAGGCCCCGGAGAGTCCGCTCCCCAGGCCGATTGGCACGAACATCACCTCCGCCTCTGGCAGGTCCTCGAAGATTTCGAGGCTGTAGGTGCCCACTCCGGCGATCAGCTTGGGCTCGTTGGCCGAATGAACGCTGCGGTAGCCATGCCTGGCAGCCAGTTCCTCGGCTTTCCCGCGGGCTGCCTCAAAATCAGAACCGTGTTCGATCAGTTCGGCGCCCAGCAAACGCATGGCCTCGTTCTTGTCCGGGTTGTTGCCATGCGGGACCACGATCACCACACGCACCCCGAAAAGCCGCCCGGCCCAGGCCAGGGACTGGCCGTGGTTGCCGCGGGTCACACCGATTATCCCGCTCGCTCTCTGCTCCGGCGGCAAGGTGGCCACCAGGTTCACCCCGCCGCGTATTTTGAAAGCGCCCACCGGGTGATGGTTCTCGTGCTTCACGTACACTTCGGCGCCCAGAAGGCGCTCCAGGGACGGGTAGGCGAACAGCGGCGTGCGGTGGATATACGGCTTTATCACCTCGCGCGCGGCGAGGATGTCATCGAATGAAACAGACTGCATTTATTAAGCTCCGTTTGTATTTGAAATCAAAACAAACAGGGGGTCCCCGAGTGGAGACCCCCTATTACTTAGCGCGTCCGGCCGCGCGGCGCAAGAAAAAGCCGCCCGGCTTGCGGGGTTACTCAGAATCCCAGAATCTCGTCAATTGCCGCCAGCACCTCATCGATGTCCTGCATGGTGAGCTGGCCCATGTGCGCGATGCGGAAAGTCTTGTCTTTCAGGTCGCCGTAGCCGTTCGAGATCACCATGTTGCGCTCGGCCAGCTTTTTGTTCAGGTCCGAGATGCTGATATTGCGGGTGTTCTCGATACAGGTCAGGGTGTTGGAACGGTAGCCTTCCTCGGTGAAGATACGGAAATGCTTGTCCGCCCAGGCCCGCACCTTTTCGGCCATCAGGATGTGGCGCTTCCAGCGGTTCTCCAGACCCTCGCTCATGATAATCTCCATCTGCTTGCGCATGGCGAACATGTGCGCCAGAGACGGAGTGATGTGGGTCTGGTTCTTAGCCAGGTTCTTCTCCACGGCGATGAAATCGAAATAGAAACCGCG
>CAYLSM010000284.1:0-4840 GCA_964386505.1 uncultured Gemmatimonadales bacterium | reverse complement strand
GATGCCGCCGATAGGACTGGTGCTGGGCAACGTGGATTTTTCAAACCTGTTCCTGGTCCTGCACCAAGGAGCCACTCCCGGTCCCTACACCACCCTGGAGCAGGCCAGGACTGCCGGAGCAGTATCGCTGAACTATGGAATGTTCGTAAACAGCCTGGTCAGTTTCACTATTGTGGCGATAGCCGTGTTTTTCCTGGTGAAAGGCCTGAACAAACTGAAGCGTGAAAAGAAGGCTGAGGCCGCTGCCGCGCCGACCAGTAAGGATTGCCCGCATTGTTTTTCCAAGGTGGACATCCGCGCCCGGCGTTGCCCTTACTGCACGAGCCAGATCGAGGGTTGAATCAGGGATATACTCTTTCCAGCTCCAATCCCAGCGCGGTGCGCTCCACCCGGATGGCCCAGGGGAACAGGTCGCGCATCAGACACCAGGTGACATCCGTGGGCGGGAAATGGGGCTTGTCGCCGCGCAGGAACTTGCGGGCGCTCTCGTGGGTCAGGATGTCGTGCAGCGCAGCCACGTGGTCGTAGGGACGGCCCGGCTCCAGAAGCGACTGGATGTAGTCGGCGCAGCGCTCGTCCTCGGGCATGGGCTCCAGAGCATTCCAGCCCATGGCCACGATATGAAGCTGTGCCGGGTTGAGCTTGCGCACCACAGCCGCCAGGGCGGCCGCGGTTGTGAACGCTCCGACAAAAACGTGTCTGCAATTCTCAGCCGCGGCCACCGCGCCGCGCACCCCGGCCGAGGTCCGCTGCACCACGGTGCGCCCACGCAGGAGTTTCTCTCCGGCCGCCACGATGTCGCTGGGCGAGTTGCCCAGGTCAAAACCCTCCACCATCACCCCGTTCACCTCTCCCAGGGCCAGCCAGCCGTGCTCATGCTTGAGCGCCAGGGCGCGCTCCGGGTCCTCCTCCAGGATCACCCGCTCCACTCCGGCATTGAGAAGGAAACTGGAGCAGGTGTAGGCCCGGAAAACATCGATGATTATCGCCGTGTCGCGTGCAGCCGCGGCCCCGGTCAGCAGTTGTTGACGGTGGATTTGCATGGGGTGGAATATCGGCATTCGGCATCGCCCTGTCAAGGCGGCTAAAAGGGCGAGGGGTTTATTTTTTGACTTGAACTAAAAAGGATGTTAGATTGCCTATCTATATTAAAATCTGATTGTACACCGCCACTTAACACCGTCCCGGCCCGAAAGGGACGGTTCGGATTTGAGTTGAACTGTCGCGCTGCAGCCAGGAGAATCAAAGATGCTGGGATCCTATGTCGTGATAATCGACAACGAGCGAAAAATCGACCGTCTGGTTAACGAGACCGAAAAAAGCGAAGTGACAATCAATCGTTACGGCTGTGAGGTCGTCGGCTATCGAATCCAAGACGCCGCCCGTGGACAGAGCGTCCCGCTGCTGTGGCGCGACAACCTGATCGAGGCTCCGGAAAAGGGCTGGAAAAACCACGCCCCGCTTCTGTTCCCCATCGTGGGCGGATTGAAAGAGAAGAAAAGCCTGCTCGGCGATACAGTCATCTCCTCCCGCGGCAACCACGGTTTCGCCCGTCACAGCACTTTCGACCTGGTGGAGACCAGCCATGACGGGCGGGCGATGATCCACTACCGGCTCAAGCCCAATCCCGAGATCCGCCAGTACTATCCGTTCGATTTCCAGCTCGACCTGGTCTACGAACTGATCGGCAATATCCTGGCTGTCACGTTCGAGATTTCAAACCCCGGCCGCGGGCCGATCCTCTACCAGTTCGGCTGGCACCCGGGTTTCGCCACCCCGGTGTTCAGCGGCAAGGGCAGCAAGACCGACTGCCGTATCCTGATGCCCAAGGGTACAATAACAAAATACGAAAACAACGAGCATTGCCGCCTGACCGGGAACAAACAGGAAATATCCGTGGGCGGCCCTCTGGTCTGGACCGAGAAGGAACTCGAGGATACGCTGATGTTCGGCATCGACGATCCCGAGATGCGTCATGTGACACTGGAGGACCCGGCCGCGCGGGTCTCGATCCGGGTGGAGTTTCCGGATTTCCCGCACCTGGGGCTGTGGGCCAACCAGGGCGAGGATTATATCTGCATCGAGCCTTGGCAGGGGATGGATGATCACGAGGAACAGGAAACGTTCGACAAGAAGTTGGGGATAGTGAAGCTGGAGCCGGGCTGCAGCGACAAGCGCACGATCACGGTCACTCCCCGGATCGTCTGACCGGACGTGCTTGCAGCGCCGCAGAGAGTTTGCAGTATCTGTCAACCACAACGCAATCCGTCGATGGAGGAAGAATGTCTGCATCTATCGAGCTGTCCGGGAAGGCCGTGGCCATGGCCGACAAGCTGGGCCTGGACAAGCAGAAACTCGTCGCCCTGATCCAGGACATCCTCACGGTGAGCCGCGAGTCGGGCCGCGACATCTCGGGCAACATTGTCTGCGGTCTGGATGTGAACGGGCCGATCGTCGACTGCGATGACTCAGAGCTGACCCCGTACCCCGGGGCCAACACGGCCATCGAGTACCTGATCGACAACGCCGGCATCGAGGTCACTCTCTGCACGGGCTGGGACCTCAAGTCCATGGAGTTCTTCAAGGAGAACCGTCTGGGCGTGGATAAGCTGGGCACGGTGGGCGAGTACGGCATGGTCTACGAGCGGGGGGGCAAGTTCAACTACCTCTACCCGTACAACGAAACCGAGGCCTGCAATTTCGTGCGGGATGTCCTGGGCGCGGCCGCCGAGCAGAACGTCAAAGTGGCGTTCCAGGGGAACTATTCCACTGGCGCCGGCGCGATTTACATCGAGGGCGACCACAACGGTAACGTGCTGCAGCACCCGCTGGTCAAGGGCCGCCGTCCCACGGCCAAACAGATCTGCGACGCCATGACCGCAAACGGCAGTAAGGCTGCCCTGAGCGCCGACGGGTTCAAGGTGCGTTTCTCCAGCGAACTTTCCAACATGCCCGGTGTCTACCAGGCCCTGGTCAAGACCCATCCGCTGATCTCGGTCCGCGTGGCCCTGGAGGGCTCCGACTACGTGATCTGGATCGATGACCAGGACAAGGCCGGTTTCACTTTCGAAACCCTCAAGAGCGTGTATCCGGCTTTCGAGAAGCGCGCCGGACGCAAAGCTCTGGTATACGAGGATTTCGGCGTGGACCTGATCGCCCCGGCCGTGGAGAAGGGGAATTACAGCAAGGACGCCGGTCTGCGTGCTTTCGGCCGCGAGGCGTTCGGCAACGATGATTTCCTGTCCATTATAATCGGCGACAAGCGCAGCGACATTCCCAAGACCCTGACCAAGACTCTGATGGCTGCGCAGAAAGCCTCCAGCGCCGAGAAGATCGCCCGGGACGAGAATATCCCCTCGTTCAACCCGATCGACGTGCGCGATTTCGCCGTGGCGGTTTCCGAGGCACACCGTATCGCCGGCGGCAAATAAATCGGTTAAGAGCAACAGTAGCAGCTGCTTCTATATTCATTCAACCGATGTAAGGAGATGTTAGAAATGTCTGATGCAATGATCAAACTGGTCCAGGCCCCGGATGCCGAGAAAGACAAGCGGGGTACGCGCCACACTCCGGCCGAGATTTACCAGCAGCCTGAGATGTGGGAACAGACCTATAAAATCTGTGAGAGCATGAAAAGCGAGATCCTCGCTTTCCTGGGCGGCGAGACCGACCGTAAGTTCCTGCTCACCGGCGCCGGCACCAGCGCTTTCATCGGCATCTGCCTTGAGAACCTGTTCAACAAGGTCAGCGGGTACGAGGCCCGTGCGGTCGGAACCACCGAGATCATCACCGACCCGGCCGCCACTTTCCGTCCGGGCAAGAAATATTTCCTGGTCCATTTTGCCCGCTCCGGCAACAGCCCGGAGAGCGTGGGCACGTTCGTGCTGGGCGAGCAGAGCGAAGCCGACATCAAGCACATCGTGATCACCTGCAACAAGAACGGCAAGCTGGCGATCATGAGCCAGGCCAAGAAAGACCGCGCCCTGACTATCCTGTTGCCAGAGAAGACCAACGACGAGTCGCTGGCCATGACCAGTTCGTTCTCCAGCATGGTGATCGCCGGCCAGTACCTGGCCTCGATCAAGGACAGTGCGGCCTACGGTAAAGTGGTGGCGAATCTGGCCGCCGCCGGACGCAAAATCCTTTCCCAGTATACCAGCGACCTGGAAGCGATCTGCACCGCGGCTTTCGAGCGCGCCGTGTTCCTGGGCTCCAACACCCTGTACGGCTGCTCCAAGGAGTGCCACCTGAAGCTGCAGGAGGAGACCGACGGTAAGGTGGTGGCCAAGTTCGACAGTTTCCTGGGGCTGCGTCACGGGCCCGAGGCGGTGATCCATTCCAACACCCTGGTGGTCTACCTGATGAGCGAGGAGCCGCTGGTGCACCGCTACGAGCTGGACCTGATGAACGGGGTCAAGCACAAGGGTATCGGGATGAAGAAGATCGCGGTCTGCCGCAAGGCCGACGCCGACACCAAAGCCGCCGCCGACCTGGTGGTCGAGCACGGTTGCGACATTCCGGACGATTACCTCAGCCCGGCCTACGTGATTGTCGGCCAGTCGCTGGGCGTGTTCAAATCGCTGAATGTCGGCCTCAAGCCGGACAGCCCCTCGGAGAAGGGTGTGATTACGCGTGTGGTGCAGGGTGTGAAGATCTACGATCACCCGGCGTTCTATGCCGACGGCTCGCTCAAGGTGATCGCCGGCTGAACGCATCAAGGGCAACCCAAACTTACGGAGTGGATCGATGTTGAAGGGTAACGCGATTATCGGGCAGTCCGGCGGACCGACCTCGGTGATCAACGCCAGCCTCTGCGGCGTGGTCGAGATGGCGGTGCGCC
>CAYLSM010000283.1:0-4878 GCA_964386505.1 uncultured Gemmatimonadales bacterium | reverse complement strand
GTGCGGATGGACTGCGCCACCAACCAGCACCTGGCAGGGCAGGTGCGCCAGGGCAAATTCCGCCGCGACCTCTATTACCGTCTGAACACCGGGCGCATCCGTATCCCGCCCCTGCGCGAACGTCAGGCTGAGACCCTGCAGCTTGCCCGGATGTTTCTTGAACAGTTCGCTGCCCAGAGGAAAAGAAAGTTCCGTTCCTTCTCGCCTCAGGCCGAGAGTATCTTGCAGGATTATCCCTGGCCCGGCAATGTCCGCGAGCTGCAGAACGCCATCGAGCGGGTCACCCTTCTGCACGATGCTGCGGAAGTGGCGCCCGAGCACCTGGCTTTCCTGTCCAGCGAGGAGCGTTTCGACTTGCCTGTGCAGAACGGCCGCGAGCCGGCCGAGGGTTTGCTGATCCGTTTTCCGGACGAGGGGCTCGATCTGCGCGATGTCGAGGAGCGCGTGATCCGGCGCGTGCTGGAGATGTTCGAGGGCAACAAGAGCCGCGCTGCCGCCTACCTGAATGTCAACCGCAACACTCTGCATAACCGCCTGAAATAGACTTTTCTTCTGCTCTCCAATCGGTGCTGCTTATTTTGGCAGTGCTTAATAATTAGGCGCTTAATATTTGGCATCTTGCCTTCCTCTCTTGCATTCCTTGTAAATTACCGTGTTGTAAACAATTGAAAAATAATAAATAAGCTAATTATCTCCGCCATTCCAACCTCTGGCACCCTTCTTGTATTTAGACCAGCCAAGATTGTTACAACCGAGATACACGATTCGAGATTAGAGATCCGGAGGTGGAAACAGCAATGAACAAATCGCTCAACATAATGCTGGTGGACGACGACAAAGGCAGCCTCGATGCTTTGGCCGACGCTCTTACGATAAGCGGTTTCGATGTGGAGCCGTTCATGGACCCGGTCAAAGCCATCGAGAGTTACTCCGCCGAGCGTTACGATGTCGTGGTGACCGATATCAACATGCCGGAGGTGTCCGGTATCGAACTTCTTGACCGGGTCCGCCGGATCAACCCCGCGGCCTGTGTCATAATCCTGACCGGGTTCGCCGATATCGAGAACGCCATCGCGGCCAACAATCAGGGCGCTTACGGGTTCTTCCGCAAGCCGCTCGATATTCTCCGCTTTCTGGAGACCCTGGAGAAAATAGAGCGCGAGCAGAGACAGAGGAAGGACGCGAACGAGGAAGTCAGCCGTTTCCACGAACTGGAAACGGACCTCGACATGACCTACCAGGAGCTTCAGCACTACGTGGTGCTGCTCGATCAGTTGCAATGGGTCAGCCGCAAAATACAGGGAGCCGAAAGCCTGAAGGGGATCCTGGGTGAACTGGCTGGCAGCGCCGCACACATTATCAACGCCGATTTCAGTTTCATCGCATTCAAGGACAACAACGAGAGTTTCTGTTTCGGGTACTCGCGGTCGGAATGCAGGACCACGGACTATTTCCAGGGCGGGCTACCCGAGCGCGAGCCCTTTATCACCTGGTTAAGCGTGAAAAGCAATTGCCTCGATAATGATCCGGACACTTTTCTTCAGGGCGCGTTGAAGGAACTGGACATTGAAATAAGTAATTATCTGCGTCTGCCGCTTATCAGCCATGACCGGGTGATCGGGGCGCTGGTAGTTATCAACCGTCCCGGCGGATTCACCTCCACAGACAAGTTCCTGGTCGAGTCCCTCGGCCATTCGGCGGTTTCGGCGATAACCAACTCCAGGCTTATTGCCGACCTCGAAATGCTGTTCGAGAAAATTTTGGTCGTCCTTTCAAATGCGATCGAGGCCCGGGACAGATACACCGGCGGGCACACCAACCGGGTCAACGCCTATTCCATGAAACTGGGCCGCCGTCTCGGGCTGAGTGAGTCCCAGCTGAAAGACCTGCATATCGGCACCCTGCTCCACGACATCGGAAAGATCGGCATTCCGGACTCCGTGCTGAACAAGCCGGGCGGTCTGACCACTGAGGAGTATGATCTGATGAAGAGCCACGCGCTGATCGGCGAGCAGATGGTGAAGGATATCCGTCAACTGGCCGGGGTCCTGCCCGCGATCCGCAACCACCACGAGCGCTACGACGGGCGGGGCTATCCGGACGGCCTTCGCGGCGAGGACATCCCGGTGGCCGGGCGCATAATAGCCGTGGCCGACAGTTTCGACGCCATGACCAGCACCCGCTCCTACCGCAAGGCCCTTTCCGCCGAGATCGCCCTGACAGAGCTGCAGCACTGCTCCGGCTCACAGTTCGATCCGGCGATAGTGAAAGCTTTTATCGAGTTGTACGACCAGGGGGAGTTCAGACAGGTGAACCCCGGGCTGAAAACAGCCGGCAGAAACCTGAGAGAGAAGGTGAGTGCCTGATTCACAGGAATTAGAAGCAAGCCTTTGCGCAGTGTCAGTCAGTTAACCTTTCTTCTGTCCTGGAGGGACGGATGCAGATGACGGGGGCAGCGATGGAAACCAGAGGGCGCAGGGATGGCGCGAGCGATGCCGGGGAGAAATATCTCACTTTCCGGCTCGCGAATGAAGAGTTCGGCGTGGAAATACATAGAATCCGTGAAATCGTCGGCATGATAGGCATCACGCGGGTGCCCAGGGCGCCGAAGCATGTGAGCGGAGTGATCAACCTGCGCGGCAGCGTGATCCCGGTGCTCGACCTGAGGGAGAGGCTGGGGCTGGAACGGCGTGAGAAATCCCACGCCAGTTGTATCATGGTGGCCTGCCTGCGCGTGCGCGACAGGAACCTGAACGTGGGGATCGTGGTCGACAGCGTGTCGGAGGTGTTGGAGATCAATCCGGATGAGATCGAACCGGCCCCGTCGTTTACTACCGAGGTGGAAAGCGGTGTGGTCGAGGGGATAGGCAAAGTCGGGGAGAGGGTGATAATGCTGCTGAATCTGAACGCAGTGGCCACGGAGGAGAACTTGAAATTCACGCTCGGCCAGAACGCGAAGGGCAGTGAGAAATAGCACGCGGATTTCCAACAGCGACAATGGGGCCGCAGACAGCGATTTTGATTCTAAAATTCTGGCATGACCCGTGAACGGGTCAAACGGCAAGGAGAGAGGAAAGATGAAAATGACGCTCAAAACCAGGATCAGCGCGGGGTTCGCCTCCCTGATCGTCATCACGCTCATTCTCGGTTCCGTGACGATCTGGAACATGAGCAAAGTCGTGGGGGAGTCCAAGAAACTGGACAGCGAGTACCTGCCGGAAGTTGAAGTGGCAAGCGTGATGGAGCGCAACACCCTTTTGACCATGTACAATGTCAGGGCTTTCAGTCTGATCGGCGATATAAAGATGCTCGAAGCCGGCAAGGATAACCTGGCCCAGCTCAAGCAGAACATCAATGACGCCCGCGAACTGGCCGACAAGTCGGAGCATCTTTTGGTGCTGCGTTCCGGGATCGGTGATCTTCAGCAATCAGTCGATCAATACAGCACGCTCCTGGATGAGACGGTCGCCCTGAACGATAAGAACGAGGCCGCGCGGGCCAGCCTGAACGCCGCCGCTGCGGACTACATTCGTGAGGCCACTGCTTATATCGAGAGCCAGAAAGAGTCGGCGGCCAAGGAAATCGGCAGCGCCAAGATGGGTGAGCGGCTGAGGAAGATCAATCTGGCCAACGATGTCATCAATCTGGGTAACGAAATCCGGGTGACGGTCTGGAAGGCGCAGACCCTCAGGCAGCCGGAACTGATGGAGAAGATCAAGCCGAATTTCCAGAAAATCAGCGACAAGCTGGCCGAGATACGTCCCATCACGCACAAGGATGTGAATCTCCGTCAACTCGACGTGATCGCCAAGTCAGCCGAAGCCTACAGGCTGGCCATGGACACCCTGGCTGACAACAGCGACAAGATGCTGCAGCAGCGTCAGGAGCGTCAGAAAGTCACCGCGCAGGTGATGGACATGACTAAGCAAATTGCGGACAAGGGAATCGAGAACTCGCGCAAGATCAGCGGCGACACCCGTACGGCCCTGTCCAGCACCTCCTGGATGACTATAGCCGGTTCGATCATCGCCATGGTCCTTGGCGTGATCCTGACCCTCTGGCTCACCGGGATGATTACCCGGCCGATTATCCGTATCACCGAGATCGCCCGCGGCCTGGCCAAGGGTGATCTGAGACAGGATATAGAAATCCGCCGCGAGGACGAGGTGGGTATGCTGGCCGATTCGTTCCGCGAGGTGGTGAGCGCCCTGGACCATGTCAACCGTGACCTGGCCCACCTTACCCAGGCCGCACTGGATGGCCGTCTGGATGAGCGGGCTGCACTGGAGAGCCACAACGGCAGTTTCGGCGAGCTGGTCAAGGGATTGAACGAGCTCCTCGCCGCTGTGGCCTCTCCGATCAACGAGACCTCCGGCGTGCTGGCTAAGGCCGCCGACAAGGACCTGACTGTCAGGGTCAAGGGCGATTACCACGGACGGTTCGCCGACCTGCGCGACAATGTCAACCGGACCTTGGAATCCCTGGATAATGCCCTGACCCTGGTTTCGACCTCCGTGTCCGAAGTGTCCACCTCGGTGGAGCAGCTCAAGACCGCCTCCGAGCAGGTAAACTCGGCCAGCAGCCAGATTTCCGCGGGCAGCCAGTCTCTGGCCGAGGGGGCCAGCGAGCAGGCCAGTTCCCTGGAGGAGATTTCCGCCAGCCTGGAAGAGGTCGCCTCGATGACCAAGCAGAACGCGGACAACGCCAACCAGGCCAAGGCCCTGTCCCTGGCGGCGCGTGAGGGCGCCGACAAGGGCACGCAGTCGATGAACCGCATGAGCGAGGCCGTGAACAAGATCAAGGAGTCCTCGGACAAGACGGCGCGGATCGTGAAGACCATCGACGAGATCGCGTTCCAGACCAACCTCCTGGCCCTGA
>CAYLSM010000282.1:0-4909 GCA_964386505.1 uncultured Gemmatimonadales bacterium | reverse complement strand
GACTCGGATACGCGGGACCTGTAAACCAGAGCGGTTCATCGATATCGTGGAGAATTTCTGCCAGTTCCAGGAGGTCCGTGGGGGCCTCATCAAGCTGGTCGCGAAGAACCCCCGGTGCCTCGAGGTCAACAACGCCATCCGGGTCATAGGGGAGATCGGGGCGAACCGGGGGCGGCTCGGTGTGTACTGGCACACCCAGGGCAGCGGAAAGAGCGTCTCCATGATCATTTTCTCCCGGAAAGTACTGCGCAAGGTGCCAGGGCACTGGTCGTTCCTCGTGGTCACCGACCGTCAGGAGCTCGACCTCCAGATCTACAAGGAGTTCGTGCGCAGCGGCCTGATCACCGAGAAACAGGCCCAGACCCAGAGCTCCAGGCACCTGCGGCAGTTGCTCGGAGAGGACCACCGCTTCGTGTTCAGCCTCATCCACAAGTTCATCGCCGATGAAGATGGCCATCACCCTGTGTGTTCTAATAGGTCTGATATCATTGTGATGGTCGATGAGGCCCACCGGTCGCAGTACGACACCCTCGCCCTCAACATGCGCTCCGCCCTGCCCAACGCCGCCTTTATCGCCTTCACCGGCACTCCCCTGATTGTCGGTGAGGAGAGGACCCGGCAGGTCTTCGGCGACTATGTCAGCATCTACAATTTCAGCCAGTCCGTGGAGGACGGCGCTACTGTTCCGCTCTACTACGAGAACCGGATCCCCGAGCTTCAGCTGACAAACGCGGACATCAGTGAAGACATCTATGACGTGATCGAGGAGGCTTCACTCGACGAGGAGCAGGAGAAGAAGCTGGAGCGCGAGTTCTCACGTCAGTACCACCTTGTGGCCCGGGATGACCGGCTCGAGAAGATAGCCGAGGACCTGGTGAGCCACTTCATGGGCCGGGGCTTCCGTGGCAAGGCCATGGTAGTGAGCATCGACAAGGCCACCGACGTGAAGATGTACGACAAAGTACACGTGTACTGGCAACGCCACCTGGACACGCTCAGGGCACAGCTCAGTTCGGCCCCGGATGACCGGCGCGAGAAACTGGCCCTGGACATCCGCTACATGGAAGAGACCGACATGGCGGTGGTGGTCTCCCAGTCTCAGAACGAGGTCGAGGAACTGAAGAAGAAAGGCGTGGACATAACGCCCCACCGGCTGCGTATGGTCAGGGAGGACCTGGACACGAAATTCAAGGACCCCGATGACCCCTTCCGCGTTGTTTTCGTCTGCGCCATGTGGATGACTGGTTTCGACGTGCCCTGCTGCTCGACCATCTACCTCGACAAGCTCATGCGGAACCACACCCTGATGCAGACCATCGCCCGGGCCAACCGGGTCTTCGGACCAAAGGTCAACGGCCTGATTGTGGACTACATCGGGGTGTTCAGGAACCTGCAGAAAGCGTTGGCCATCTATGGCTCCGGCTCCGGCGGCGGGGTTGTCGAGGGTGAGACTCCTGTGAAGGATAAATCGGAGCTGGTGCGAGAGCTTACCGAGGAAATTTCCGGCACCGGGGCCTTCCTCCACGAGTTGGGAGTCGAGATCGTCGATCTGAAGGCTTCTAAGGGGTTCGCCAGGATCCGGCTGGTGAACGATGCCGTAGAGAAGATCCTGGTCACCGACCAGAGCCGGAAGGATTACATGTCCCGTTCGGGCCGGGTCCATAAATTGTTCAAGGCTATCCTCCCAGACCGCACCGCTGGTTCCATACGCCCGGATTGCGAGGCCATTCGTGTACTGGAACAGACAATCCGCTCTCTTTCACCCCAGGCTGACATCGATTCGGTAATGTCGGACATAGAGCGCATCCTCGACGATTCCATCGAGGCAGACGGCTACGTCATCCGTCCTGCCGTGGACAGTTCCAATACCAGTAACCTTATAGACCTCAGCCAAGTCGATTTCGATGCCCTGGCTGCGAAGTTCAGGACCGGCCAGAAACGGACCGAGGCCGAGAAGCTCAAGAATGCCGTGGCCAGTAAGCTAAAGGCCATGCTCAACCTGAACAGGTCCCGCATCGACTTCTACGAGAAATTCCAGAAGATGATCGAGGAGTACAACGCCGGTAGCGCCAATGTCGAGGACTTCTTCGAGAAGCTGACCTCGCTGGTCAGGGAACTGTCGGAGGAGGAGCAGCGCCACATGGCCGAGCAGCTGACAGAGGAGGAACTGGCCCTCTTCGACATTCTGATGAAACCGAGAATGGAGATGTCCGATTCCGAGCAGAAGCAGGTCAAGAAAGTGGCCCGTGAACTGCTGGAGACTCTCAAGAGGGAGAAGCTGGTCCTCGACTGGCGCAAGCGCCAGGAATCACGCGCCTCTGTCCGCCTCACCATCGAGGAGATGCTCGACACTCTCCCTGCGGTCTACTCAGCCGATTCATACCGTAAGAAATGCGATGCTGTCTACCAGCATGTCTACGAGTCCTACTGGGGCTCCGGGAGCTCGGTTTACAGCATAGGAGTGCAACATTGAAGTAACCTCAGTTGACTACTCGATCTTTCACGAGTCGAGACGGAACATCTTCGGTTTCGAGCTGGGATCCTCCAGGCACAGCGAGTATCCGCTCGACTACTCGATCAAGGATATCTGTACCGAGACTGTCCGGCTCCTCAGGGAAAGCATCGAGCGTCTCCCAGGCACCCCACCCAAGTCTTTCGAAGTGAGCTACTCCATCGTTAACTGAGGTACCCCCGGGGCCGGCTGACGCCGGCCCCTCCATCAGTCTTAAACCATGTGGGGTCTGGAATGAAAACCTACAAGATCTTTTATCTGCGCCCGACACAGCAGGCCCGACTCCTTATCGACATCCCGGACTCAATCCGGCTGTCTATCATCCCCAACCAGATCCTGGAGGACTATGCCTACATCCGTACGATCCAGGCTGAGGATCTGGAGGACGTCTTCCGGACACAGCAAGGAGAAGTCTGGTCACCAAACGGCGAGGCCCGGAACCTGATCAAAGCAGCCGGCGCCGCCCACACCTCGATGTCCATGAACGATATCACCTACTGTGTGGAGGATGACTCGTGGCACCTCTGTATAACCCATGGGTGGTACAAGCTCGAGGTATACGGTTGGCATAAAGCCATGGTCAGTGTCCTGGAGAAAGACATCCAGGCCTGCTACGAGACCCTCGACAAGGCGATGAACCTGACCAACCCGGTTCTACAATTCCTCAGCTTTGTCAGAAGCGATGAAGACGTCCCGGACACACTCAGAGACAGCGCGATGAAAACCCTGACGAAGATGTCCGTCATCGAGAACTGTATCACCGATACCTACTTTAGTCTTGAGGTAGGGGCTGAAACAGTCCGCAGGTACGTACACGCATACATGATCATCGATGAGAAGGATGAATCGATCGAGATGAAAGCCACGACCTTAGGGAAGAATCTCCACCTCTCCCCCAACACGATCAACAATGCCTATGTACGTGGCCGGCGGGACTACTACGATGCCATGAATGCGGACACATCCCGGCCGGAACGTGCCAAGTTCCTTGCGGAACAAGCAGAAAAACGGAGGGCTGAGGAGGAGGTGGTGAACCGCCGGGCACAAGAATCTATCGATGCTGCCCGTGCGGATGGAAACACCACCTGGGGAAAACTCGTGGAGTAACCCAAACATGCTCAAAAGATCTTTTACGCTCGGAGAAACGGGATCACACTGCTTTGCATCAGGTGCAAGTAGTTTTTATTTTCCCTTTCATTTTATGGACAGCTATGGTGGGATGCCAAGGGCCTTCAGCATCGGATACTCTTATCAGAGTAAGACAATACGACTGAAGGAGATGGGAGACACTTAAGAAGATGCGTTTGAAACTGGCTGGGGTTTTGAACCGACCCGCAGTGGCTGGTTTTGAATCGACCCCTGACACCCCTGACACTGGTCGGACACGGCCACGCACGGGGCAGGATCACTTAAGTATGGTTGGATAGACCAGGCAGGCAGCCATTCCAGATTCTCATCTGGAGACACCAAGGCTCCTATAGTGTATAGTGCTGTCAGTTCTTATTGTGCAGCCCTTAAAGAGGCCCAGAGGCGTCTATTATTGTCTATATATTTCTAAATAGAGTGTAGGTTACTCTTGGGATGTATATGGATCGCATGCAGGGCGGGGCAACCTTCTGAAGAGTGGCGGGAGGGCGACCAGATCCTGCGGAGATACCCTCGGTAGCTTAATCAATGCCGGGGGTGATCTTTTTGTACTGGTGCCAGGATGACAAAGGCCGGTAAATCGGATTCAATCAGAGGCTCTGTGACGAACGGTCCGGGTTTCCGGGTGACTTTATACCCCGGCGGCAGGGATCGTTCAACTGAATCGTCCTGAGAGCGGGCAGGCCTAAATGTGTGAAGGGGCCGGCTATTCACCAACAGTGTTTAGCTCCTCTCACTCGACTGACGCTGCTCTTACACCCCACATAGTAGTCGGACAGTCCGTATATTAATTCGCTCCACGCGAGAACTGCCTCGACAGATCGTTGTTCCTGCAGTGGCTCCCCTTCAATGTTTACTCCAGGAATTAATCCCTTGACATTTTCGTGTTACGTTTTTTACTTTGGTATTACTCTTTTAATGTTTCACTTTCCTGCACCGGCAGTGTTTACTCCAGTCAACTCCAGAGCAAAGGAACCGGCATGCGTAACTCAGTCTGGGCAATGCTTTCAATCCTCGGAATACTTCTCTTCGCCGGCTCTTTGCTGGCCAACGGCGAGGTGCGCGGCAAGGTCTCCGGCAGTGACGGGACTCCGCTGATGAACGTCTCGGTGCAGGTGTCCGGCTCTAAGCTGGGCGCGGTGAGCGGGGCGGATGGTTCGTTCCTGATCAAAGGAGTCCCGGCCGGGACACAGACCCTCACATTCAGCCATGCGGCCTACGAGGTCCAGCAGGTCACGGTGCAGGTGAGCG
>CAYLSM010000281.1:0-4947 GCA_964386505.1 uncultured Gemmatimonadales bacterium | reverse complement strand
GGGGCTTTCACCCGCGGGGCGGACATGGCGAAAATGATCTTCGGGTTCCTGCCGGTGGGGTGGCTGATGAAATACCGCTGGGAGGTGGAGCGTCCCCTGTCCGTGCTTGACATTCCGGTGCTGCTGATACACGGGACAGAGGATAACGTAGTGCCTTTCGCACTGGGGGAACGCCTGGCGCGCGCGGCGCGGCGGGGGCAGTGGTGGTCCGTGCCCGGGGCCGGGCACCTGGACACGCACTGGGTGCTGGGACGCAGCTACTACGAGCGCCTGGAGCTTTTCGTCCGGGAGAACGCCTCCGGCGCGGCGGACTGAAGCTCCGGCAGGCTGTTCTTGAGCCAGAGCACCTCGGCGCCCAGCTGGTAAAGACGGTACTCGCGGATGAGACGGTCCAGAAGCGGTTCGCCCGCGGGCGGCTCGACGGCAAGTTCGGCCTCGTAGCTCGCCTTAAGAGAAGCGTAGCGCGCCGAAAGCACCTGCGCGGCCCGTCCCGCCGGAAGGCTGGAGATAAAATTGAGCCCGGTTTCCAGCGGCTGAAGGCTGTTGGAGGTGTCGGTCAGAAGGGCCTCCACCTGGCGCGCCAGTTCGGCGCGGCCGGCTCGGGTCAGACGGTAGATCGAGCGCTCCGGGTTGCCGTCCACAGCCTCGTCCCGGATGTGCTCCAGCCAGCCCTGGGCGACAAACTTTTTCAGGCCGTAGTAGATCGAGCCGAAATTCAGGTCGGCGCGCTCGCCCAGCTCATCGGTCAGTCGCTTGCGGATCTCGTAGCCGTGCATCTGGCCCTCGGCCAGCAGGCCGAGGATTATGGTGCGGGTCATGCGGCTGGAGTTTTTCATCTGTCCCGCTTTCCTGGTCTTCAAGGTATATAAATTTGAGGGCCACGCCTCTTCATCATACTCATCCTGCGAGCAAAAATCAACGTCTGCCCTGCACCGTAAGCCTCAAACACTGGCTAACGGCCGCCAGGGGCCTTATTATTATTTGAGGCCACGGCGCGGTGTTTCGGGCCGGGGAACGGCCAACCGGGAACCGAGGGACATGCATGGACGAGCAGGGGAAACAGTTGCGGCCGAGCGAGGGAGAGGACGGGGCGATCAATTTCCTGTTCCTGCTGATGATCATCCTCAATGTCCTGATCATCACCGACCTCTTCCTGTCAGTCCTGCAGTCGCCCACCACCCTGATTTTCATCCGGGTGGCCCTGATGCTGATCGTGCTGGGGTTCCTGAGCGCCAACGGCCTTCGCCATCCCGAGATACGCGGCCGGGGCTGGGTGTCGCTCTTGAGCGGGTTCCTGCTCGTGTTCCTCGGCTCACTGGTCGAGCTGCTTTCGCTGTTGCCCTCCACCGCCGGATATTTCGCCCGCCTCAGCCCCTCGGCGCTCAATTTCATGCAGAACATGTTTTTCGACCTGCTGGGCTATTTTTGCCTGGCCTACGGCTTTTTCCTCTGGATACCCTCGATCATCGAGGCCCGACGTCGCATGGAGCGCACCGCCTCCGAGCTGGAGGAGAAAGTGCGCGAGCGCACCAGTTCACTCCAGGCGATCAATGAGCAGCTTTTCCGCAACAAGATCGAGCTGGAGGAGGCCGGCCGTCACAAGAACGAGTTCCTGGCCTCAGTCAGCCACGAGCTGAAAACCCCGCTCAATTCGATTCTCGGTTTCTGCCGCCTCCTTCAGGAGGGCCGCCAGGGCGAACTGAACCCGCGCCAGGCCAAGAGCATCCAGATCATCGACAACAACGGACGCAACCTGCTGGAGCAGATCAACAAGCTGCTCGACTTTTCGCGCATCGAGTTCGAGACCGTGCGTCTGGACTTGAAAGAGATCTCGGTGAGCGCGGTGCTGCAGGAGACCCTGGCGATGATGGAGCCGCTGGCCCGTCAGAAAGGCCTGGCCCTCGAATGCGACACCTCGGCCGGCCCACAGAACCAGATCACCGACCCGACAGTGCTCAAGCAGCTTCTGCTGGGCATCCTGGACAATGCGATCAAGTTCACCGACCAGGGCGCCGTGAGTGTCAAAACCGGGCAGGACAACCTTACCTGGTGGATCATGATCAGTGACACAGGGGTCGGGATCGCCCCAAAGGACCTGCCTTTCATCTTCGAGGCTTTCCGCCAGGGGGACGGTTCGCTGAGCCGTCGTTACGGCGGCACCGGCCTGGGCTTGACAATCGCGCGCAAACTGACCACTTTTCTGCACGGGGAAATCACTGTAAACAGCACTCCGGGACAGGGCTCGGCTTTTACGATCCACCTGCCCTGCGGAGCGCCCCCGGCCGCTGTCAGCGAGGAACTCTCTCCCGGCGGCTCCCGCCGGAACATAACGCTGCCAAAGGAGGACTGATGACTCCCCGCTGGGGAAAATCCGAGACACAAGGCTGTACCGTTTCCGCCCTCCTGCTACTGTTCGTCATGTCGTTCGGTACGCTCGCGGCCGCCACACCCGATGAAACGGGCTATTTCAACCTATTGCGCACCAAGTTCGATCTGGCCCGCGACAACTACGCCAAAGCCCTGCCCGAGGAGCTGCTGCTGTTCGAGCGCCTGTTCCCGCAGTCGTCCAAGGCCGACAGCGCCGCCTACATGCTGGGCGTGCTGTTCGACCAGAACAACCAGCCGGACAAGGCCCTGGCCGCTTTTCTGAAAATCCTCTACCTCTACCCGGCCAGCCCGCGCACCCCGGAGGTGATCGCCCACATCCGGCGTCTGAGCACGGAGCAGAAAAAAGGGATCACCACCCTGTTCTCGGATGAGAACCTCAAGCTGCTAAAACAGCAGGCCCTGCGTCTGACAGAGGAGCCGGCGCGCGCCGGCGGTGGCGAGCGCGGCTATTTCGACTACCTCCAGTTGCTGGCCGATTCCAAGGTCAGCTCCCTGACCCGTTTCACCATCGACGAGTGCGTGCAATACCTCTACCATGCCGGCTACAACTACGAAGCCGACCGCGTGTTGATTATTCGCGGCGACATGTTCCGCATCCAGGACGATTTCAACAGCGCGATCCTGTCCTATGCCACGGCCCCTCTGGTCGATCCGCACGGCGCCAGCCTTCCCCTGGCCCTGCTGCGCACAGGCGAGGTCTATTTCCGTGACCTGAAAGACAACGGCATGGCCCGCAACACCTGGGGCGACCTTCTGGACAAGTACCCGGCCAGCCTGGAGGCCGGACGGGCCTCGATCCTGCTGTCCGAGGTGGAGGAGTCGGAAAAGAATTACGGCCAGGCGATCACCCGTCTGGAGGAGACGGTCCTCAAGTATCCGTTCTCCGAGATCAAGGCCGAATGCTACGCCCGGGTCGGGAAAATCTACTATCAGTTCCTGGCCAACCCGGACAAGGCCATCGCCTCGTACAACCGCACCGTGGACGAGTACCCCTCCGACCCACGCGCGACCGAAGCGCTGATCCGGATCGGCGGCATCCAGGAGGACCGTAAGAACTACCGCGACGCAGTGGATGCCTACCGCCGTCTGGGTGAGCTTTTCCCCGACTCGCCCGTGACAGCCGAGTACCTTTTCCGCGCCGCCGAGCTGAGCCGTGGCAAGCTCAAGGACGAGGGTCTGGCCGCCGAGCTGTACAAGAAAGTGGCCACCGATTTCCCGACCACCGATTACGGGAAAAAGGCCCGCAAGCAGATCGACGAGTGATGCCGTGGCTGGCCATGCAGTCGACCCGAGCTTAATCCCGGACAGAGAGGTGAATTTTTCTTCGCCCGGCTTGAATAGACTGCGCCGACCGGCGTCTAACTGAACGATAGGTGGACGGTGAAGGATACAGGTAACCCCAGGCAGGAGGGTGAGGACGGAGTCCTGGTGGCCGAGGCCCTGGACGGCTCGCAGGAGGCGTTCCGGCGGCTGTACGACCGCTACCAGGCCAAGATCCGCAGCCTGATCCTCTCGCTGGTCGGACGTCCGGAGGAGGCCGACGATATCGTGCAGCAGGTGTTCATCCGGGCGTTCCGCTCGCTGTCGGGTTTCGGCGGCCGCAGCTCGTTCTACACCTGGCTCTACCGGGTGGCGCTCAACACCACCACCGATTTCCGCCGCAAGAAAGTCCGTCTGCGCAAGCGGGAATCGCTGGAGCTGGATGACGACAACCCGGACCGCCCGGCCCTGCAGGTGCCGGCTCCGGCCGAGGAGGGGCCCGAGGAAAGCCTCTACCGCAAGGAGCTGGCCGGCATAATCGGCCAGGCCATGCAGTCGCTGAGCGAGGAACACCGTCAGGTGCTCGTGCTGCGCGAGATGCAGGGCCTCAATTACCAGGAGATAGCCGACACGGTGGGGATCGAGCTGGGCACGGTGATGAGCCGTCTGTTCTACGCCCGACGCCGTCTGGCCGAAATACTCCAGCGTTCCGGGGCATTGGATTGAACCCAGTCTGCCGGACCAGGTTTCAGGCAGTAACAGTTGCACTCCGGCGATGTCCGTAATACGATTGTGAGGGGTAAAGTTGTGAACGAGCCGCGTTTTGAACTGACCGATGAACTGCTCCAGCGCTACTGTGACGGGGAACTGGAGACAGGCCTGCGCGACAAGGTGGAGGCCGCCCTGGCCGGGCAGCCGCAGCAGGCTGCCCAGTTGGAGCGCTACCTGCGCCTTAGGAGCCTGCTGCGGGATTACGCCGCGCGGAGCCGGCCGGATGAGCTCACCGTGCGGCGCAACTGGGAGGCAGTCAGCCGCGGAATTTCAACGCCCGTACGGCCGTTCTACCGCCGGCGCCTGCCCTGGTTCTCGGCCGTGGCGGTGGCCGCCGCGGTGGCAGTCATGTTCCTTCTGCCCTCGCGCCAGGCGGTCAGCGCCGAGGCCGAGGTCGAATCCATCGATTGCACCTATTCCAGCTTTATGGTCTTAAGCCCGGATTCCGAGGACACCCACACCATTGTCTGGGTCAACGATTCCGGCAATTGAGCCCAACCTCACCGACTCCAGGAGCGGTCCTAAATG
>CAYLSM010000280.1:0-4979 GCA_964386505.1 uncultured Gemmatimonadales bacterium | reverse complement strand
CGATGGGCGATGATCCAGGGGAGTTTCTCGCGCAGGAATTCATCCTGCCCCACGTTGGCCAGACCGATGGTGTTGAGCATGCCCGAATCGGTCTCCACCACGCGCGGCGGCGGGTTTCCTGGCCGCATGCGGGGGGTGATGGTCTTGGTCACCAGCGCTCCCAGCTCGCGGATCGGCATGATATCCTCATACTGGTCGCCGTAGCCGAAAGTGCCGCTGGCCACCAGCACTGGGTTCTGGAACTCCAGTCCCAGAGCATGCACCGAAAGGTCTACCGCCATTTGACCTCGAAACCGTTGAAGACAGGTCCATCCTTGCAGCAGAGCTTGTAGTGGGGCTGCGGCGCATCCGTGGACAGCTCCACCGCGCAGCCCATGCAGATACCGTTTCCGCAGGCCATATTCTCCTCCAGGGAAGCCTGGAAAGAGTGGACCCGGCGGCCATCGGCCAGCAGGTCGGCCAGGGCGGCCATCATGGCCCGCGGGCCGCAGGTATAGACCGCGGGCGGTGAGTCCAGCGTGGGCCAGACCTCCTTTGCCAGCAGTTCGGTCACCCGGCCCTTGAACCCCACGGTTCCGTCCTCGCTGGCGGTCCAGAGGCGCACCGACGGCGGCAGGACCCCACTCAAGTCCACCACCCTCTCGCCGCGGGTTTCGCCATAGAGCAGGTCGATCTTCGGGGGCCGTTCCAGGCGCAGAAGGCGCTCGGCCAGGAAAGCCAGGGGCGGAAGCCCCACTCCGCCCGCCACCAGCACGGCCCGGGCGGCCCCGGCCTCCGGCTGGAACGGACGGCCCAGCGGGCCGAACACCGACACGCTGTCACCAGGGCGCAGCCCGGTCATCCAGCGGGTGCCACGGCCCAGGGCGCGGAACAGTATCTCCACCTGACCCTCATCCAGGCTGCGGAAATAGCTGAAAGGCCGGGGAAGGTAGATGCAGGAGGCTCCCGGTGCAGGCGAAAGCATGCAGAACTGGCCGGGCTGTATCGCAGCCGCGGCGGATTTGTCTTTGTAAGTCAGGACATGGGTATCGGCAGCCACCCGGCGCATGCCGGTGACAGTGACCCGCTCGAAGGCAGGGTTCAAGCCCCACCTCCCGCGCCGTGAGCTTTCCAGTACACGCGGCGCCGCATCTGCAGCCAGGTCTCGTGGCCCGGCGCTCCACCCTCGCCGCCCGCACCACCCGGACCGGTCTCGGCGCGGGTGATCTTGGGCGGAGCATAGGCCGCCAGCTCGTTCAGGAAGAATCCCTCCGGCCTACCCTCCGGTATGGGCAAACCCAGCTCGATCCGGGCCTGGTCGGCGTAGCGGGTATCGGGGAAACTCTGCACCAGGAGCTCGAGCGCCTGGCGGCAGCGCAGGCTGTCACCCAGATCGCGGGAGACCCAGGCCAGGTTGAGCGCCGCCTTAGGGGTCCAGATCGTGTTCGGGTACTCAAACAGCAGGCGCTCATACTCGGTCCGGGCCCGCTCGATCTGGCCGGAGTTGTGATGGAACTCGGCCAGCAGGAACTGCAGGCGCGCCAGGGCGTCCCGGCTGGTGGTCGAGTCGCTGGCCTCCATCTGCTCGAAAATCTGGTACAGCATCCTGACCTCGTCCTCCTGCTCTCGGGCTGGATCGACTAAGGGCGAGAAGTTGGATTCCCGCGGCACGTTGCCGAAAGCCATCTCGGCCAGTTTCAGGGACAGAAGGTCCTGGCTGAGTTTCTTTAGCGGTTCGAGCTGCGTGCTGTTGAGCTTGAAACTGAGCAACGAGAGTGAATCGCAGGGGATCGAGTCCAGTTCGGTGCTTTCCTTGAAGCCCTTGTAAAGAAGGCCCAGCTCGTACCAGGCCGCGGAGGCGTAGTCAGTCCGTGAGAAATCGTGGATGATCTGATTGAACCCGTCGCGCGCCTCGTTGGAGCGCCCCATGAACGTGTATTCAACGTAAATGCCCACCCAGGACTCGGCCCGCTCATCGGCGTAACGGGCCTCGGCCAGGGCGCGCTGGTACAGGGCGAGGGATTGGTCGTGCTTGCCCTGGCGGCTGCGGGTGCGCGCCATGCCAAGAAGACCCTCGCGGCGCTGCGCCCGGTCGCGGCCTTCCTTGTTCAGCCGTTCGTACAGCGAGAGCGCGCGGTCCAGACTGTCCTTCTCAAAATAGATTTTGCCCAGGTTGGAAAGGGTCTCGCCCTTGAACTTGAATTTCGGGTAATTGTCCAGCACCCCGTAGAACACCTCGGAGGCGCGGTCGTAATTTTCGAGATCGAGGTATTTCTCGCCCAGGCGGAACTGGGCCAGGGGACGGTACTCGCTCTTGGGAAACTCGTCGATCAGGTGCTCGATCGAGGTCTCGGCCTGCGGCATCTGGTTCTGCTGCAGCAGGATCTGAATCAAGTAATACTGGGCGTCATCCCGGAACTTGCTCTTGCGCTGGGTATCCAGGAGCTTCTGGAACGAGTTGTCGGCCTGGATGTAGCGGTGCAGCTCGAAAAAGGCCTTGCCCATCAGCATCAGGGCGTCATCCACCCGGCGGCCCTTGGTGTTCTGGCTCAGGAAATAGAGGCATTTCTTGGCCGCCTCCTCGAAATTATCCTGTCCGATCACCGTGGCCCCCGGCTGGTTGGTATCCTGGGGCCGGCTCTGGGGCATCATCTGCCCGCTGGGGCCGAATTGCCTCTTTCCTGCGTTCTCCTGGGCTTTCTTGCCCTCTTTGAAGGCCTCCTTGGCCCAGTGCAGGGAATTGTAGGTGCGGTAGCCCGTGCAACCCTGGAACAGCAGCCCCGTCAGGCCGAGCAGGACCAGCCAGCCGGCGCGGGACAGCTTTCTGTGTTGTCTGGTCTGCAACATCGCCCGGTTCCCCCTGCTTCTCAGCGCATGTCCTTTACACGGACAGTCAGTTTTCCGACAGCTTCTTGTGATACTGCTCGATATACTTTATGATCCCGTCCGCCACGGCCCCGGCCAGACGCTCGCGGAAAGCGCTGTCGCGCAGCAGGCCCTCGTCCTGCGGGTTCGAGATGTAGGCCGTCTCGATCAGGGCCGCGGGCATGTAGGCCCCGCGCAGCACCGCGAAATTGGCCTGCTTGATCCCGCGGTCCGGCAGGTCGAGCACGCGCACCAGCTCGCGGTGGATGAACGCGCTCAGGTCCTTGCTCTCGCGCAGAAACTCGTTCTGCGCCATGTCCTGCAGGATCAGGTTGATATCGTCCTTGCTCTCCGCTTCGCCCGGCTCCACCTCGTGCTTGAGGGCCGCGTTTTCGAGCATGGCCGTGGCGCGTTCCTCATCGGTCTTGGCCGCATCCAGAAAGTAGGTGCTGGTGCCCCGCACGCTGCTCTTGCGGTTGGCGTTGCAGTGGATGCTCACGAACAGCCCGGCATCCGCCATGTTGGCGCTCTCGCCCCGTTTCTGCAGCTGCACGAAAGTGTCGCTGTCGCGGGTGATGAGCACGCGCAGCCCGAGGCCGGATTTCTTGAGACGGGCCACTACCCGTCGTGATATGTCCAGCACGATGTCCTTCTCGCGCTGACGGTAGCGGCTGCCCAGGGCCCCGGGGTCCTTGCCGCCGTGTCCCGGGTCGATCATCACGGTCTCGATCCGGTATTCGCGGGCCTTTTTTTCCATGTCGGTGCGCGGGGCGGCGGCGGTTTCCCTGGCCGCAGGTGTCGTTACCGCAGCCGCCGGTGGCTTCTGTACTGACTTTTCCGGCCGGGATTGAGCCGAAGGCGCCGCTCCGGCGGCACCCGGACCGCTGTCGGCCAGCGCACCCGCGGTCTTGTCGAAAGCGAAACGTCCCGGCAGCAATCGCGGCAGGAACTCCACCGCGAACTGCACCGGCACCAGGAATGTACCCCGGACCACCCTGCAGGGTGCCACTAATTGGCAGGCCTGGCCCTGGCAGTCGAAAAAGGTTAGCAGGTCCTCGAAGATAAACCGCCGTCCCTCCAGGGTCAGCACCAGACGCTGCCCGGTGCTTTCCCACTGGATGTCGGCCTGGAGGGCCGGGGCCAGCTCGCCCAGGTCCAGGTAGTTCGAGGCGCTCTCGGCGTAGACTGTCAGCTCACGGTTCTGCCCGCTCCGGCTGTCGAGCACCTGGAACCCGGCCGCGCTCAGGCGGGCCGGTATAATTGCCGCGATAAACAGAAACCACAGGGCAGCCAGACGGAAACCCATTCTCAGTGCGATTCTCCCCGGCGAGTTCAACGTTCCCGGCCGCGCAAGGCCCTTTCGGTCTCACGCTGCGCCTCGCGTTTCTTGATGTCCTCGCGCTTGTCGAAGACTTTCTTTCCCTTGGCCAGGGCCAGGTTCACCTTGGCCCAGCCGTCCCGGAAATATATGCTCAGCGGCACCAGGGTCAGGCCCTGGTCGCGCACCTGATTCTGCAGCTTGCCGATCTGCCGCCGGCTGAGCAGGAGCTTGCGCTCGCGCAGCGGGTCGTGGTTGTAGCGGTTGCCGTGGGTGTACTCGGCGATATGCGCACCCAGCAGGTACACCTCACCCGAGCGCACCACGGCGTAGCTGTCCGGCAGACTGGCTTTACCGTCGCGCAGGCTCTTGACCTCCGTGCCGGTCAGGACCAGGCCGCTCTCGATCTCTTCGAGAATATGGTACAGGTGCCGGGCTTTCCGGTTCTGACAGACTATCTTGATCCCACCATCCTTGCCGCCCAAGAACGCCTCCCGATAAAGAGCGGTCCATGACTCCAGCCCCGCCGGGGGCTCCTTGCGCTGTCCGCACGGCTCAAAAAAAGGGCGGATGATATCCGTCCCGAATGCCGCGCGGCTCACGGGCTTTAAAAATAGAATTGCAAGCCCCCGGAATCAAGAACAAAAACTCTTGACAGGCGGAGGTCTCCATGATAGATTTTGCGACTCCAACGGGGGCCCAATGAGAATGGGTGGAAGCAGAGACGCCCCGGTCCTGATCAGGCCCGCCCCGTTTGAATAAATCAGGTGCCGAAGTGGTGGAATTGGCAGACACGCTGGTTTCAGGGACCAGTGGG
>CAYLSM010000279.1:0-4980 GCA_964386505.1 uncultured Gemmatimonadales bacterium | reverse complement strand
GATTTCACCCAATCCTCCAAGGGGAATGATTCTGAGGCCGTTGTTTTCCGTTGTTGCTGTTTCTTCCTGCCCATCGACCACGGCTATTTCCAGGGCCCCACCACCTGCCTGGAGCAGCCCGGCGAGACGATCCGCCCGCTCGTGCCCTACTCGGACGCCCTGTTCTGCACCCGCGGGGTGCTGCGCGCCTGCGTGCCGCCCTCGATCCAGATTCCGATCATCCTGCGTGTGTCAGGCGGAACAAGCGTGGTCGGACCGGGTCTGGAGGATGAGATACTGACCACTTCCATCGAGGAAATCCTGCGGCTCAACGTCTCGGCCGTGGGTGTGTCGGTGTTCGTGGGCACGCAGTGGGAGGGCCAGACCCTGGGCAACCTGACCGAGATGGTCAACCTCTGCTCCGACTACTGTATCCCGGTGATGGCCGTGACCGCGGTGGGCAAGGAACTGGACAAGCGCGACGCCCGCTACCTGGCCCTGGCCAGCCGTATCTGCGCCGAGCTGGGAGCCAGCGTGGTCAAGACTTACTGGTGCAAGGATTTCGACAAGGTGACCGGCGGCTGCCCGGTGCCGGTGGTGATAGCCGGCGGCCCGGCCTGCGAGACCGAGCTGGAGGTGTTCGAGTTCGTGTACGACGGCATCCAGAACGGAGCGATCGGGGTCAACCTGGGCCGCAACGTGTGGAAAAACGCCTACCCCGTGCCGGTGATCCGCGCCCTCAACGCCGTGATCCACGGTAACGCCAAGCCCAGGGAGGCAAACCAGCTTTTCCAGGAACTGGTGGCCGAGGAGAAAAAGGCTCCTGCCAAAAAGTGTAATTGCAAAAAGGAGAAATGATGAGCCTGGCCGGCACTCCCATGCGCGTGGGGATGTACTACAACAACCGGGATGTCCGCCTTCAGGAACTGCCCGTGCCCGCTATCGGGCCGGAGGAGATGCTGGTCAAGGTGATGGCCAGCGGTATCTGCGGCAGCGATGTCCTGGAATGGTACCGGATCAAGAAAGCCCCCCTGGTGCTGGGCCACGAGATCGCGGGCCTGGTGGTGGAGACGGGAGAGGCGGTCAGGCGGTTCAAGCCGGGCGACCGGGTGTTCGTGGAGCACCATGTGCCCTGCAACACCTGCCGCTACTGCCTGGCTGGCAACCACACGGTCTGCGAGACCCTTCACACCACGAATTTCTTCCCCGGCGGATTCGCCCAGTACCTGCGCGCCCCGGCGATCAACGTGGACCGCGGCACCCTTCTGCTTCCCGACAGCGTGAGCTGGGAGGAGGGCGCGTTCATCGAGCCGCTGGCCTGCGTGGTGCGCGGCCAGCGCATGTCCGGGTTCCAGCCGGGCCAGAGCGTTCTGGTGATCGGCAGCGGCATCTCGGGCCTGATGCATATCATGCTGGCCAAGGCCCAGGGCGCCGGGCGGATCATCGCCACGGACATCAGCGACTACCGCAAGGCCAAGGCGGCCGAGTTCGGGGCCGACAACGTGCTGGACGCCCGCGAGGACGTGCCCGCGCGGGTGCGCCAGCTCAACGACGGCCACGGCTGCGACCTGGTGGTTGTCTGCGCCGCGGCCCTGAGCGCGTTCAAGCAGGGCCTGGCGAGCGTGGACCGCGGCGGCACGGTGCTCTGTTTCGCCACCACCGATCCGGGCGTGGAGATACCCATCCCGGCCAACGAGTTCTGGCGAAATTCGATCCGGGTGATGCCCAGTTATGCCAACAGCCCGTATGACGCGGCGCTGGCCCTGGAGCTGATCCGCGCCAGGCGGGTGGATGTGGCGGCCCTGGTCACCCACCGTCTGCCCCTGAGCGAAATCCAGCACGGGTTCGACCTGGTGGCCAACCCTGGCGAGTCGATCAAGGTGATCATGGAACCGTGGAGCTGAAACGGCTTGACGATAGAAAGGCGGCGGGATGGACAGGCTGAGCCTTCTGGCGGCGTTTTTCGACAGCCATCCGGACCCGGTGGTGATCGCCGGCACGGACCACAAGGTGCTGCTGCTCAACCGGGCGGCGAAAGAGTTCTTCAAGGGCGGGTATGAGCTGGAGAGTACGAGCCTGTTCGACTGCCACAACGAGAAGTCGCGCCGGATAATGGATGGGATTCTGGCGCGCCTGGCCGCGGGCGAGGCGGAGGAAGTGCAGATCACGGAAAAGCCCGGCCAGCGCACCTACATGCGCGCGATCCGGGACGGCGAAGGGAAACTGCTCGGCTATTACGAGCGTTACACCTATTTCCCGGACCTGGTGCCTTAAGCGGGAATAATTGAGCTGGTTTGTTAAGGGACGAGTACAAGGTTTGCCCCTGAACGGAAAATAATGTTTTGATGTAGGGGCACGCCGCAGCGTGCCCGACGAGGTTGTTCGGGCGAGACGTGTCTCGCCCCTACGGCAGAGTTGGACTCTGGAAACAGAAGGCAACTTGGCATTTAAGGTCTGTGCCTCCGTTGTTCCCAGAGGCGGCACGGCAGGCCGTGCCCCTGCCTATCCGGGAACACGAAGGGGAGGGCTCTCAACCCTCCCCTCTTTTATTTCCATCTGTTTTGCTGCTCACTTCCCCTTCACATACTCATCCGCCCAACGGATATACTGCGCCCAGTCGTACGGGGTGACATCGTGCACGCCGGTGCGAAGGTGGTAGGCCATCCGCCCGCGCACCGGGCTGTCCGGTGCGGGCCAGGCTGAGGCGGCCAGGCTGTCGCCGGTCAGGAGCTTGTAGACCGGACTCGCCGCCTTCAGGGCCAGGAACTCGCCGTGCGGGTCGGCCCAGCGGTCCTCGGTGGCGCTGGCCACATAGACCGGCCGCGGGGCAACCAGGGCGATCAGCTCGTGCTGGTCCACGGGCAGCTTGTCCTCGTGGCCGTTGTACTGCTTGAAATTGCCACAGAACCAGTGCGGGAAACTGGTGTTGATTATCTCCACAGTCTCGCCGAAAGCCCGCCGCGAAAGGGCCGCGCCGCCGCAGCCCGAGTTGTTCGAGATCACCCCGGCAAAACGCTGGTCGGTCGCTCCGGCCCAGAGCGCGGTCTTGCCCAGACGGGAGTGGCCCAGCACCACCACGTGCCGGCTGTCAATCTGGCTGTCGCTCTCCAGGTAATCCAGAATCCGGCTGAGGCCCCAGGCCCAGGCCGCGATACTCCCCCAGGCCTCCGCGGGCCTCGGCTCTGGCGGCGGGCTCTGGAACAGTCCGTGCGCGCCGTTGGCGAAACTGTCGGGATAGTCCGGGTCGATATCGCCGTAGTAAGCGGTGACCAGGGCGTAGCCGCTGCCCAGGATGGCCGGGATGTCCCAGCGCGAGGCGGAGGCCCCGCGGGAGGCCTCGTTGGCCTTGTTGTCCACCACACCCTTTTCCGGGTTGGGACGCATCCAGTTGGCATTAATGAAAATTCCGGGGTCAGAACTCACGGTCTGGTTGCCGCCGAAATTCAGGCCCAGGAACGCCGGGACTGGGCCAGCCGCCTCGGCCGGAAGGTAGATCAGCACGCCGACTGTGAGCGTGCGGCCGCCCTGTCCGAACGTGATATCCACCTGCTTGCGCAGGGCGGCTCCCTCCAGGGCGAGGCTGCTGTCGCGCAGGGTGTAGCTCACTTTCTGGGTCCGGCCGGGCGCGCGGCCGTACACCTGCTCGGTGAACAGCTCCAGAATCTCCGGCCGCCTTTTTCCTGTCCAGGCCGCCTTATCAGTCACCGCAGAACCGTCCCGGCAGAGCAGCGGGTCGGGAAGCGTGTACTGCGGCACCTTGGACTCGTCGTAATTGGCCTTTTCCTCCTGCGCGGTCAGGGCCGCGGGGACAAGGCTCAGGGCCAGGACCAGCCAGAACAGGACAAAGCTGCATTCGACTTTCATCGGTGCGCCTCCGGGGAGTGAAGTGCTTTCGGCAATAAGTATTCTGTATTGGAAGCCGGACCGTCTGTATGGAATTATTACATAAGAAAAGGCATCCGGGCAAGAGAGGATTCTCAAGCGTGCCGGAATTCAGCCTCGCCACCCCGGCGGAGAAGGGAACAGCCGCTCCACGGCCAGCTCATCCCGCGGGTCCAGCTCCAGCCCCAGCGCCCAGCGCCAAACTGTCTCGCTTTCCAGGCAAAGGTAGACAAACGCCTCACGGTCGAAACGCCGGATCGAGTCGTAGAGGTGACGGTACATCCCGACACGCAGCGGCTGCGGGTAGCGGTACTTGCCATCCGGCGGCACAGGGAAAAGCTCGCCCTCCAGAAGGCCCGCGGCCGCCTCGCCCCGTCCCTCCAGGCGCGGGGCCAGCCAGGGGGCGTAGCGCAACCCTCCCAGGCTGATCCAGGCAATGTCACCGGCTCCGGCGAAGCTGTAGATACGTTCCACAGTCTGACTGTACTCGTCCTGCCAGCCCGGAAAGCGTATCAGCGGGTCGAAATGGAAACCCAGTTTGTACCCGGCGGCCAGCACTTTTTCCGCCGCGGCAAGCCGGGCGGAAAGAGAGGCGGCGCCATGCTCCAGCCCCCGGCAGACAGTCGGCGCGTTGACCGACCAGGACACGACCACATTGGACGGGACAGACGGCACTGCCAGCAGTTCGGTCACCCGCGCGCTCTTGGTTTTGAGCTCCAGCCAGGAGCCGGGGTGCGCGGCGAAAAAGCCGACCAGCTCGGGCACGAACCCGGTCAGCTCCTCCAGGGCCAGGCTGTCGGCCAGCTCGCCGGTGCCGTAGCGGGCGGGATGGCCCCGCTCGACTGTCATGTCGCGCTCCAATTCCTCCAGGGCTTTCTCCAGTTCCGGGTAGACCAGGCTGGCTGGACGGTTCAGGTAGCCCTGCAGCACACAGTAGGCGCAGTCATAGGGGCAGCCCTCCACCAGTTGCAGCACGCGGTAGCGGCAGCAGCGCATGACCTTGGAACAGGGGCAGGCCTCAACCCGGGCGCCGCGGTAGGGCAACAGGGCCAGGCTGCGCTTGGGGTTGTCCGTGGGAGGCAGACCGTCCAGGCTGTCCGCGCCCGCGGGCAGCTCGAT
>CAYLSM010000278.1:0-4986 GCA_964386505.1 uncultured Gemmatimonadales bacterium | reverse complement strand
CGCCCACGGGCGAAAATTTAGCGAAAGTTGATTTATCATAAGCGAACAAAAAGCGAAAGTCAAGAGAAAAAATCGAAAAAAGAATGCGAGAAAGCGCTTGAAAAATCGGGCCGGGGCTGATTAAATTCAGAGAGTGTGGCATTAAGGCAAAACAGGCGCTGAAGTTGAGAGAAGCAGGCGGCCGGGGTGGAGAGGGACCTTCCTCCAGGCGGTCTACACGACCTGACAGGGTCAGGCTCCGGCAGGGAGCCGCACGGACAGTCCCGATCATTCACAACCTCAGGGATGACAACTATCTACGGCGGGCCAAAGATGAGCGAACAATCGGAAGAAAGCAGTCTGGCAAGAGCCGCCGAACGTCACAAGCGCTTCGGTGAATTCCTGGTGGACAGAGGACTGCTCAAGCCCGAGCAGCGCGATGAGGCGCTGACAATCCAGGACGCGATCTACCAGCGTCTGGGCACCCTGGCCGCGGTCGAGGACATGATCTCGGTCACCGAGCTGTACGACGTGCTGGAGGAGCAGAAATACACCGGCGCCATGTTCGGCGAGACAGCCAAGCGGATGAAGCTGCTCGACGAAAGCCAGTTGGGCGAGCTGCTCAACATCCAGAACAAGGTGCGCATGAAACTGGGAGAAATCCTGGTCGGGCTGTTCTACCTCCAGCGCAACACCATGGAGGCGGCCCTCGAAAATTTCTGGAAAGAAGAGGGCGAGCCGGACTGAATGCACAGTCAGGACTCCAGGGCCGGACGTTCATAGATTGCACAAGTCGGTCTTTCTCTTCACGGAGGGCTGTGCCGTAACTGCGGTGCGGCCCTTCAGGCTTTAGCAGACAGTCATTACCTGTGCCCGACAGCCTGTTTCGCCATCCGGGCACATCCTTTGTCCAACCGAAAAGGGGCACGCAATGAAACACGCTTTCCGTGTTGCGGCCGCAGCGCTCTGCGCTCTGGTCCTCCTGCTCGCGCCGCTCAACGCCTACGACCTGTCCCGCGACAAGGTGCAGTATGTCGTTGTCACCTCGCACCTCGACACCCAGTGGCAGTGGACAATCGACGCCACCCGGATGTACTACCTGCCCCTGACCACCCAGGGCAATTTCATGCTCTTCGAGAAATACCCGGGCTACATTTTCAACTACGAGAGCGCTTTCCACTACATGCTGATCAAACAACTCTACCCGCAGGATTTCGCGCGGATAAAGCAGTACGTGGACAGCGGAGCCTGGCACCTGTCGGGCGGGATGCTGGTGGCCTGCGACGTGAACGTGCCCTCGCCGGAGTCGCTGATCCGCCAGATGCTCTACGGCAACGGGTTTTTCCAGCAGGAGTTCGGGCGTAAGGCGGATGACGTGTTCCTGCCCGACTGTTTCGGTTTCGGCTACGTGCTGCCCTCGGTGGCGGCGCACTGCGGGATGATCGGCTTTTCCACCCAGAAAGTCTACTGCCCCTGGCTGCCGCAGCCCTCGGGCGCTTACCCCAAGCCGTTCGACATCGGGATGTGGCAGGGGGTGGACGGCAGCCGGCTGGTGGCGGCGATCAACCCCGGCGGCTATGTGGGCAGCTGGGACATCCGTCCCGAGCAGATCGAGGAACTGGGACGCACCAGCGGGGTCTGGGCCGCCTACGACTACATGGGCACCGGGGACAAGGGAGGGGCCTGCTGCTGCGGCAACCGCGGCGCCACGGAGAAAGACGTGCAGAATCTGTTCGCCCGCATCGCCCGCAACGACCAGGAGGAGATCAAGGTGGTGCTGGCCACCTCGGACCAGCTCTACCGCGACCTCACCCCGGAGCAGAAACAGCGCCTGAAAGTCTGGAACGGCGAGCTTCTGGCCCGTCAGCACGGCGTGGGTACCTACACCTCGCGCGCGTTCATGAAGCAGAAAAACCGCCGCAACGAACTGGGCGCACAGTCGGCCGAGTGCGCCGCGGTCCTGGCCGGGCAACTGGCCGGAAAGCCCTACCCGGCGCAGGAGATTAAAGACTCCTGGATCCGTTTCCTCTGGCACCAGATGCACGATGACATCACCGGCACCAGCATCATCGAGGTCTACGAGGAGGTCTCGGTGCCGGATGAGGATTCCTCTTTCGCCTCGTTCTCGCGGGTGCGCGACAGCAGCCTGGAGAGCCTGGCCGGCAAGCTGGACACCCGGGTGCAGGGAGTCCCCCTGGTGGTGTTCAACCCGTTGGGTATCGAGCGCCAGGACCCGGTCACGGCCGAGGTGGCGTTCGACGGCGGCGAGGCGCCCGCCGCGGTGCGGGTGTTCGACAGCCAGGGCCGCGAGACGCCCTCGCAGGTGCTGGAGAAAACCGCGATGGGACTGAAAATCACTTTCCTGGCCAGCGCGCCCTCCTGCGGGGCGGCGGTCTACGAGGTCCGTCCCGCCGACTCTCCCTGCGCGCTCCAGACCGGCCTGAAAGTCGATGGCAACTCCATCTCCAACGGGCATCTGACCGTGAAAGTGGGCGCAAACGGCGAGATCGCCTCGCTCACCGACCTGAACGACAGCGGCCGCGAGGCCCTGGCCGCCCCGTCCCGCCTGGAGCTGTTCCACGACCGGCCCGAGGAATACCCGCAGTGGGAGATCCGCTACCAGGATATCAAGAACGTGATCGGCACGGTGGACAGCCCGGCGAAGATAACCGTGCTTCAGAACGGGCCGGTGACCGCCGTGCTGCGTGTGGAGCGTGAGCACGAGGGCTCGCGTTTCGTGCAGGAGGTCCGCCTGAGCGCCGGATCGCGGCGGGTCGAGGTGGCGAACGACATCGACTGGCAGGGCCGCGACCGCCTGCTCAAGGCGGCTTTCACCGCCAGCGCCGCCTGCGACAGCGCCACCTACGACCTCCAGCTCGGCGTAATCCGCCGTCCCAACGACACCGAGAACCTGTACGAGGTGCCCGGCCAGCACTGGGCCGACCTGACCGACCGCTCCGGCGCGTTCGGCCTGGCCGTGCTCAACGACTGCAAGTACGGCTGGGACAAGCCCGCGGACAACACTCTGCGCCTGACCCTTCTGCACTCGCCGCTGGGCAAGGAGGACCTGGACCACGGCCCCAACCGTTTCACCTACGCCCTCTGCCCGCACGCCGGCGACTGGCGCAAGGGCGCGGTGGTGGCCGAGGCGGCCCGCCTGAACCAGCCGCTTGTCGTGTTCCAGACCGGCAAGAACGCCGGGACCCTGGGCAAGAGCGTGTGTTTCCTCAAGTTCAACGATCCATCCGTGACCCTGATGGCTCTCAAGCAGGCCGAAAACGGCCAGTCCCTGGTGCTGAGAGTGCGTGAGCTGAACGGTGCAGCCACGCGCAAGGCGGGCTGCACTTTCCCCGGGCGGAAAATCAGCCAGGCCTTCGAGCTTAACGGCCTGGAGGAGACGGCCGGACCGGCCAAAGCCAAGGGCGGCGAGCTGAGTTTCGAGATCGGCCCCTACCAGGTGAAAACTTTCTCCGTGGCCCTGGAGGCGATTAAATAGCGGTTGCGGTAAATTACGAGCATACAACCGAGGGGCTGGCCGACAACCCGCCCCTTGTTGTTTCCGGCGGGCGGGGCTGTCGCAGGGGCACGGCGTGCCGTGCCAGAAAGGCGTTTTCGTTCTCTTGGTTACGGCCAAGAGAACCAGAAGCCATGGGGGGCCGTAAACTCGCCCGGGCGTTGAAGGCTTTGCAACATTCGGTGTGCAAGAGGCCTCTACACGCTGCCAGCGGTGCCGGGCGGCGCTGACGCTGATCGCCCGCCAGCGCTGCGTGCAGTTGTGTTGAAACGAATCCGCAAACCTGTTCACTCCGGGTTGAGGCCGCGGCTGCGCCTCAAGCTATCCCTCAGGGCCCTGATCTCCCGGATAAAGCTTTTCGCGGCCGTGTCTTTCATTGCTGCCTCGAATTTCTCCATCAAAGCCGGAGAAACGACGTACGACTTGTCCATCTCCACCGGGCTGACACCGTCCCAGACGGTCGGGGCACTGTCCACCCTCGTTCCGGTGGAATCGGTCATGCTTGTCACCACGTGGATTGACGCGGGCAGTTCCGTCGAGCTTTTCGCAGCCGCGGGCTGGCTGACGGCCAGGACATCCTCCCGGCTTTCCTTGTCTCCCGAACAACCAACAAGAAGGGCCAGACACGAAAGAGCGACAGAAAACAGATACCGGGACATATTTCACCTCCAGACAGGTGATTGACACAAAATAATGCCGCTGGCAAATAATTTTCCTGCACAGCCATCATCCTGTCAAGCTTCTGCATGAAAAAAGGGGCCGCCCCCGCACTCCGGGACAGCCCATTGCTTATTTTTTTCGCATTATTCAGATGTTTTACAGCAGACTGCGGGTCTTCATCGCCTTGTAAACCCGCTCGACCGCTATGTCGCAGGCGGCCTGGGTGAAACTGCCGCTCTTTTCCCGGCGGGCCAGCATCTCGCTGAACATGTTGTCGAAGCTGTTGCGCAGGTAGGAGAACACCTCGGCTTTGGTGTAGCGCGGCCCGCCCAGGCTCTGACGGTACTCCAGGTAGCTGGCGATCACGCCGCCCGAGTTGACATAGTTGTCGGGCAGCACCACCACGCCACGCTTTTTCAGGCTGAGGAAAGCATCCCAGGTGACCGGCATGTTGGCCGCCTCGATCACGGCCAGCCTGGCGCCCAGGCTGTCGCAGTTGTCCTCGTTCACCACGTGGCCGTCCGCCGCGGGCACCAGGATATCCACCGGCAGGGCGAACAGGCCCTTGTTGTCTATCGTGTGCTTGTCGTCGAAGCCCTTGATGTTCCGGTGCACCCGGGCGTACTGCATCAGGGCCGGGATGTCGATCCCGCTCTTGACGTGCACGCCGCCGTACAGGTCAGTCACGGCCACCACCTTGCAGCCGGCCTCGTGCAAGAACATCGCGGCGTGGCTGCCCACGTTGCCGAAGCCCTGGATCGCCACGGTGATTTTCTTCGGGTCCTTGCCGATCAGGTCCAGGTACTTGAGCGTGGCGTAGGCCGTGCCGAAAC
>CAYLSM010000277.1:0-5009 GCA_964386505.1 uncultured Gemmatimonadales bacterium | reverse complement strand
GCGGTCTGGATTACATGGGACTGCGCTTCCTGTACCGCAGCCTGCACCGTCTGCCCGCCGGCCCTGAGGAGCTGCAGGAAGCCCCGGGCGAGGAGAGCCTGAAAGAGCTGGAACGCCTGGCGCGACGTTATTTCGCCTACCATGTGGGCGAGCTGCCAGCCGCCAGGGAGGGAATGTCCTGGAATGGGGCGCCCTCCGGCGGCGCATGAGGAGGAATGAGGTGTTAAACCCGCTTAAAAACAAGTTCGTGGCCCGGCACTACCGGACAATCATTTTCGGCCTGGTGCTGATCAACACGGCGCTGATATTTTTCCTGATCGTCTATATCTGGTCCTACGGCTCGGGGAATGCCACCGGACAGCGGGGCCTGACAGCCGCGTTCAGCGGGAAAACGGTCCAGTCGGCGGTGGTGGTGGCCGAGAGCGAGACCGCCTGGAGTGAACCGGGCGGGGCCGGGGCCGGAGCGGTAAGCCGGGGTGTGCTGGAGCGCGGCCTGAGTGTGGAGATCGTTGACAGCACTCGACAGGACGGTGAGTTGTGGTACTGTATCGCCTGGAACGAGGGCCGCGGCTGGGTGACGGCCGGGGCGGTGCGGTTCATCCAGGCGTCACGCTGAGAAGACACGTCGATGGGCAATGGTAGGAACCGTTATGTGGGAATGTATTGTATGGTCACGGCAGGCCGTGACCATACAATAATCGAATTCTGCAAACAAAAGGCCGGTCCACTCTCTGGACCGGCCTTTCTCGTATTCAGATATCACGCAGACTGCGGCAGGAGGGTCACTCCTCCAGCTTGCTGGCTCCAGCAGGGGAAGGAGCCGCCGGCCCGGAGGCCAGGCTGGGCTCCGGCGGGCCGTAGGGCGAGCCGATATGCTCCATGCGGTGCACCATCTCGTCGCGGTGCGCTTTGTAGGCTGCCAGGACCGACTTGTCGATCGGGTCGCCGTTGGGGACATCCACCTTCAGCGGGTCGACCGGGGTGCCGTTCTTGAAGAAACGGAAATCCAGGTGCGGTCCTGTGGCGAGTCCAGTGCTGCCCACCAGGCCGATCACCTGTCCCTGGCGGACCGTAGCGCCGTTACGCACCATGATTTTCTGCAGGTGTCCGTAGCCGGTGGCGTACATGCCGTTGTGTTTGAGCAGGATGAAATTGCCGAACCCGCCCTTGCGGCCGGCGTATGTCACCCGTCCGTCGCCCAGGGCCAGCACGGGGGTCCCGGCCGGGGCGGCATAGTCGACACCCAGGTGCGGGCGGCGGATTTTCAGGATGGGGTGGAAGCGGCTGTAGGTGAAACGGCTGGTGATCCGGGGCATGTACTTGAACGGGGACTTGAGGAACTTGCGGCGCATGCTCAGGCCGTCCAGGTCAAAGTAATCCTGGCTGCCGTCCTTGTTCGTGTAGCGGATCGCGTAGTAGTCGCGTCCGGCGCTTTCGTACACCGCGGCGAAGATTTCGCCCACCTTCGAGGTGCCCTTGGGGTGCACCTTTTCCTCGTAAATCAGCTTGAACTTGTCGCCTTTCTGGACATCGCTGTGGAAATCGATCTGCCAGGCGAATATTTCACTCAGGCGCATGGCCAACTCGGGCTGCCCGGCCACGTCCACCACGCTCTGGTAGAGTGAGTTCTCGATAGTGCCGCTCACCTCACGCTCGCGCACCTGGTACTCGGTCTCCACCAGCTCGGCGTTCCAGTCCAAATCCGCCAGGGTGTCGGCGCAGGTCAGGCGCAAAGTGCGGTCGGGGTCGATTTCGTACTCAAGGGCGGCGAGTTTTTCGTTCTGGAAGATGAACTTGATCTCGCGTCCCACCACCACGCGGTTCAGGTTGTACAGCGGGCGGGCACACTGGATCATCTGGACCATGCGGTCGTAGTCGATGCCGTTGCGGCGCAACAGGGTCTCGAACGTGTCTCCAACCCGCACTTTGTCCAGGGTGCTGATCGGCTCGACGAGCCAGCGGATGATGGAGGATGAATCGCGGGATGCTGCGGTCCCACCGCTGGAATCGAGGTCGAAACTGTCGAACTGGATTTCAGGGGAGGGATCGAAGTAGAGGTTAAGCGTATACAGAGCGGCCAGGCTGGCGGCCAGGATAGTGGCGTAACGGCGGATTTTCTGTCGGCGGACGGCTGCCGGGCGTACCGGCTCCTCGGCGCTGCCACGCGCGGGGGTATCCTTGAAATCTTGCATGGGCATTCAATCTCGGTTTGAAATGAAACTTATCCGGGGAGGCGACCCCGCGGCGGCTGCCGCAGGACGCGGATCTGTCTGATTGTTGTGCCTTGGCGGCTGGCCGAAAATATACGGCGTGCCGGTTAAATGCAAGATTATACTCAAAAGTTGCAATCTGTCAAGTTTGTGAGCTGGTCAAAATAAATTTTTCTGACTTTACCGAAGAATTCCAGCGCCAGTGGCGATCGGTAGTCAGGGTAAGTCCAGTCAAGGGATTCCAGCTTCCCGGCCCGTACGAGCAGGGTCACTTCGGCGAACACCCTCCGTCCGATGGCGATGCGGTGCGAGTAGTTTTTGGTCGAGGCCAGCACCAGTTTGGCATCCGACCAGTAGCCCGGGTCCACGTTCACCCACCGTCCACCGCCGGGACGCGAGCAGTGCAAACGCTCGCAGGCCGCGGTACGACGCTTGAGCGGGGCCAGAAACTCCGGCAGCCTTAGGCGGCTGAAACTCACAAATCTCTTGACAAGCGGCCAGCCCATCTCCTTGCCGTAATAGTCCGAATAATCGAAAAGATAGTCCGGGCTGGTCAGGTCCGTCGGGCCGAGTTCCCGGCTCAGGCTCTCCACCGCCTTCTCCAGCAGCTCAGGCTCGGTGGACATGACCGCGGCCACTGGTTTGACCAGTCTCGGAATACGAATCATTTTGCCGGTCATCTCCACTTTTCCCGGCGGGGGGCCGCCCGGCCAGAGTTCTGCCGGACGGCCGTTTCAGTCGAAAAGGGCCCTTCAATCAATCTGGCGACGGATAAAAGTCGGTATCTCAAGCTCATCGTAAGTCAGCGGGTTCGGCTTGCCGGGCGCGGTCGGGATGGGCTTGGAGGCCTGTGGCTTGTCGCCGCGCAGCATGGAACTGCTGCGTCCCGAGAGAACGAAAGAGCTCGAACCCGACAGGTCATCACCGATGGCGCGTTCGAGAGCGCGATCGATCTCGATCACGTTGTTCATCGGCTTCTCGGCCACCATGCGCTCGGGAAGGATCTGCTCCTCCTCGCGGCCGAAACCGGTGGCGATCACGGTAACGCGCACCTGGCCGTTCATCGACTCGTCGATCATGGCGCCGAAAATGATATTGGCGTCCTCACCCGCGGCCTCGTAGATCACGTTGTTGGCGTCGTTCACCTCGTGCAGGGTCAGGTCGCTGCCGCCGGTGATGTTGACCAGCACGCCGCGCGCACCCTTGATGTGCACGTCCTCCAGAAGCGGCGAGCTGATCGCCTCCTGGGCCGCCTCGGCCGCGCGGTACTCGCCGCTGGCAAACCCGGTGCCCATCAGGGCGTCGCCCATGCCCGACATGATCGTCTTCACATCCGCGAAATCCAGGTTCACCAGGGCCGGGGTGGTGATCAGCTCACTGATCCCCTGGCAGGCGTAGAGCAGGATGTTGTCGGCGATCTTGAGCGCTTCCTCGAAGGTGGTGTTCTTGCCCACCAGACCAAGAAGGCGCTGGTTCGGCACGATGATGATCGTGTCCACGTGCTTGCGCAGCTCGGCGATACCCAGCTCAGCCTGCTTGATTCGCTTGCGGCCCTCGAAGATGAAAGGCTTGGTCACCACCCCGATGGTCAGGGCGCCCAGGTCGCGGGCGATCTCGGCCACCACGGGGGCTGCACCGGTGCCGGTGCCGCCGCCCATCCCGGCGGTGATGAAAACCATGTCCGAGCCCTCCAGCATGTTCGCCAGCTCCTCGCGGTCCTCCTCCATGGCCGCCTTGCCCACCTCGGGACGGGCGCCCGCGCCCAGACCCTTGGTGAGCTGCTTGCCGATCTGCACCTTGTAGGGGGCGCGGCTGATCGAGAGGGCCTGGACATCGGTGTTGGCCGCGACGAAGTCGACGCCCTTCATCTGCGAGTCGATCATGTGGTTGATCGCATTACCGCCGGCGCCGCCCACTCCCACCACCGCTATCCGGGCCATCTGGTCCGCAAGGTCGGTCAATTCAAATTTCATTTTTCCTCTCCCCCCGCTGCGCTGCGGGTTGCCGGTTTATGGGTCTACAGAATCAGCACCTGTTGTATGTTCTTTTACCAGAGGTCGTTGAGCCACTGTTTCATGCGGTCGACAACCTTGTTGAAAACGTTGCTTTCATCGCCCTGGAACCGTCCCTCGCCCGGCTGCTGCTGTGCGCCGAAAAGCACCAGACCTACGCCGGTAGCGAACTTGGGATCGTCGATCATGTTGGTAAGGCCAGTCACTCCGCCGGGCTTGCCCACCCGCACCGGCAGCTTGGTCACATCCTCGCACAGTTCCACGATGCCCTTGAGCCCGCTGGTGCCGCCGGTCAGCACGATCCCTGCGGCCAGAAGGTCGTTGTACTCCTCGATCTCGCGGAACGCCAGGCCCAGGATTTCTTCCATGCGCGGCTGGATGATCGAGGCCAGGAGCTGGCGCGAAACCTGTCGTTCGCTCGTGGTCGAGGCGCTGGGCACGGAGATCATCTCATCCGCGTTGACCATCGAGGCCACCGCGCAGCCGAATTTTTCCTTGAGCTCACGGGCCTTGTGGGCCGGTGTGCGCAGGCCGATGGCGATGTCGTTGGTCAGGTTGTCGCCGGCCAGGCCCAGCACGCTGGTGTGACGGATGCTGCCGCGCGAGAACAGGGCGATATCGCTGGTGCCGCCGCCGATGTCGATCAGGGCCACGCCCAGGTCTTTCTCGTCCTCGGTCAGCACGGCATAACTGGAGGCCAGTGGCTCGAGCACCAGGTCGTAGACCTCAAACCCTGCCCGGTGGATGCTTTTGACAATATTCTGAGCGCTGGTCACCGCGCCGGTGA
>CAYLSM010000276.1:0-5012 GCA_964386505.1 uncultured Gemmatimonadales bacterium | reverse complement strand
AGAGCGAAAGTCCAGGCCAGGAACGGGGCCAGCACGAACAGGGCGCGGTGCTCCGTGCGCGGGATGAACTCTTCTTTCATGAACATCTTAAGTCCGTCGGTCATGATATGGAACAGGCCCAGCAGACGGAACCCCAGGATGTCCGCGCGGTTGGCGCCGATACGGTCCTGCATCAGGGCGCTCTGCTTGCGCTCGACCCAGGTGAGCAGCCCGCCGAAAGAGAGCACTCCGGTCAGGACCGCCCCGGCCTTGGCCGCATCGATCAGAATTTCGGGCAGCATGTCGGGAAACATCGTCTCAGGCTCCGCAGGAACAGGGAATCACTTTTTCACCGGGCAGCCGGCCGAGCCGATTGCCTCGTAACTCAGGCCGGACATCTGCGGGACAGTCTCAGTCAGGCGCTGGAACACCTGCTCCGGTCCCTCGAACTCGTACTCTCCGCCCAGGACCTCGCCCAGGCGGCGGAAAATCTCCCAGCCTGGCAAGGACTCACCCGCCGGGTCGAACGCCTTCCGCTGAATCTGCACGCGGCCCTCGAAATTGGTCAGCGTGCCCTCGCGTTCGGCGAACGTGGCCGCCGGAAGCACCAGGTTGGCCCGCTGCGCGGTGGCGCAGTCGTTGTGGCCCAGATAGATAAGGGTCTCCACTTTATCCAAGGCGCTGTCCCAACCCTGGCCCGCCTCGCCGGTGAGTCCCGGCAGGTCGGTGTAGCAGACCAGCAGCGTGCCGATCCGTCCCTCGGCGGCAGCCTGTTTCAGGCCCGCCAGGTCCAGGCATTTGTCCTCGCCCAGGCCCAGGAGCCGAGCCCCGGATGCGTTGGGGTTCTTGTCGGCGCGGCGCAGAAGGTCATCCTCGGTAGGAGCGAACGGGCTCGCCGTGCTGAACACGGGCCGCCAGCCGGGAAGACGCTCATCGCAGACTTTCTTGAGCAGGAACAGCTCCTCGTTTGAGGCCTGGGGAGAGACCAGCACGGCCAGGTCGCGCTGCGGCGCGGAGGCGGCGGCCTGCATGCGCTCGGCGGCGAAAGCCAGGGCCGCGGGCCAGTCGATATTTTCAGCCACGCCCTCCACCCGGTGCAGCGGCGCGGTCAGGCGGTCGGGGTCATCGATATACTTGAAACCGAACCGGCCCTCATCGCAGATCCACCACTTGTTGACCTCGGCGTTGAACCGCGGCTTCAGGCGCACGACTTTCCGCCCCTGGTTCTTCCAGGGCCGCTTGATGTTGTAGTGGATGAAGATGTTGCAGCCGCGGGAGCAGCGTGTGCAGACCGACTCGGCGCTCTCCAGGTACCAGACCCGGGTTTTGAACCGGTTGTCACGGCAGGTGAGCGCTCCCACCGGGCAGATATCGACCACGTTGCCGGCGTAGGGGTTGTCCACCTGACGGCCGGAGAAAGTGTCGATCACCTCGCGGTCGCCACGCTTGAACATCCCCAGCTCGTGGCTCTTGGAAACCTCGCGGCAGAACCGCACGCAGCGGCTGCACAGGATGCAGCGCTCCTGATCGAGCATGATATTGGGGCCGACCGGGAAAGCTTTCTTGGTTTTGCGGACCTTGTTCTCGCGGATACGCGAGGTGTAAAGCCCGTGAAGCATGTAGTATTCCTGGAGGCCACACTCACCGGCCTGGTCGCAGACCGGGCAGTCGGTCGGGTGGTTGACCAGGTGGAACTCCAGGATCGATTTGCGCGCCCGCTTGACCCGCTCGGTGTCCGTGTGCACCACCATACCCTCGCCCACGGTCATGTAGCAGGAGATCTGGAGCTTCGTGATTTTTTCGATCTCCACCAGACACATGCGGCAGGCCCCGGCGATGGACAGCCCCGGATGGTAGCAGTAGTGGGGGATCATGATCCCCACGCTCTTGGCAGCCTCCAGGATCGTGGTGCCCTCGGCGAACTCGTACTCGCGCCCGTCGATGGTGGTTTTCACCATTTTGGTCTCGCCGCCGCTCACCGCGTGGCTCCTTCCGCACCGGGCGAGGCAACCTCACCCGCGGGGACATACTTTTTCGAAAGACGGGCCTCGAACTCGGGCCGGAACTTGCGGATAAAGCTCATCACCGGCAGCGAGGCGGCATCGCCCAGCGGGCAGATCGTGTTGCCGCCGACCATCTCGGCGATGTCGACCAGGTTGTCCAGGTCCTGGCTCGTGCCGCTGCCGTGGTAAATACGCTCCATGATCCGGGTCATCCAGCCGGTGCCCTCGCGGCATGGGGTGCACTGGCCGCAGGATTCGTTGGCGTAGAACTGGCAGATTCTGTACAGCACCTTGACCAGGTCGGTGTCCTCGTCCATCACGATCATCCCGCCCGAGCCTAACATGGAGCCGAGCTTGGCCAGGCTGTCGAAATCGAGCGAAACGTCGATCTCCTCCGGGGTGAGCACCGGGCAGGAGCTTCCTCCGGGGATAACCGCTTTCAGTTTCTTACCCCCGCGGATGCCGCCGGCCAGGTCATAGATCACCTCGCGCATCGGGGTGCCCAGGGCGCACTCGTAGATGCCCGGGCGGTTGACATGCCCGCTAACTCCGAACAGACGTGCGCCGCCGTTGCGCTCGATACCTATTTTAGCATATTCCTCCGGCCCGATATCCAGCACCACAGGCACGTAGGAGAGGGTCTCCACGTTGTTGACCAGGGTGGGTCGCCGGAAAAGGCCTTTGACCGCCGGGAACGGGGGCTTGAGCTTGGGCCAGCCCTTGTAGCCCTCAAGGCTGGTCAGAAGGGCGGTTTCCTCGCCGCAGATATAGGCCCCGGCGCCACGATGCACGGTCACATGCACGCTGCGTTCGCTGCCCATGATCCTGTCGCCCACGAAGCCGGCTTTTCTGGCCTCGTCCAGGGCGTTTTTCAGAATGCGGTAGGGCTCCCAGTACTCGCCGCGTATGTAGACGAACACCTCATCCGCGCCCACGGCCAGGGCTGCGATGGACAGACCCTCGATCAACAGGTGCGGTGAGCGCATGATGATATGCCGGTCCTTGAACGTGCCCGGCTCCGATTCATCCGCGTTGACAACAAGATATTTGGGCGGCTCGGCGTCCTTGGGCACGAAACCCCATTTCATGCCGGTGGGGAACCCGGCTCCGCCCAGACCGCGCAGGTTGGAGGCCTTGAGCGTGGCGATGATCTTCTCGCCAGTCCATGCCTCCTCAACTATCCGCCGCAGACGGGAGTAGCCGCCCACGGACTCGAACACCTCGAGCTTCTCGCAGCCCGGGGTCTCGAAATATTTCGTGATCAGTCTGACCTGAGACATCTATCACTCCAGGCTGTCGAGCAGCGCGTCGAGTTTCTGCACAGTAAGGTTTCCGTGAAACTTGTGGTCCACCAGCACCACCGGGGCCATCTCGCAGGCGCCCAGGCACTCCACGGTCCAGAGTGTGAACCTGCCATCCTGCGTGGTCTGCCCCGGCTCGATCCCCAGGCGCTCCTTGAGGTGCGCCACCAGACCCTCGGCCCCGCAGAGCATGCAGCTCACGTTGTCGCAGAGCATCAGGTGGTGACGGCCCACCGGCTCCTGGATGTACATGTTGTAGAAAGTGACCACCTCGTGGACATAGGTCACCGGCAGGTCCATGAGGCCTGCGATGTATGTCTCGGCCTCGGGGCTTACGTGCCCGAACTCCTCCAGGGCCATATGTATGACATCGCCCAGCGCGGCCTTGCGGTCCGGAAGACGCTCCATCAGGTTCCGGATCAGCAGAAGCTGCTCGTCGCTGAACGCGATCGGCTTATCGGTCATCATCGTTCTTTCCGTGGAAAGGCGGTGAATGAAAGTCAGATTAAATTTACAGGTTCCCCGGTTATGGGGATCGGCACGGTCTCAGCGGTAAACCCGGCCGATGTAGGGGCACGGCATGCCGTGCCCAACCGCACGGTCGAACACAAGGTTCGCCCCTACGACAGCGCTGGGCAACACGGTACAGTCTGGCGACCAGCTTCCCCCCCTTTAGCAAAGGGGGGATAGGGGGGATTTAACCCAACAGTACTCCTTATCACCGCTTGGTGCTGCCATCCCCTGTGCAGCAGGCAAACAAAACAGATGAAAGAGAATGATTAATTCTGCTAAATCCCCCTCAATCCCCCTTTGTCAAAGGGGGAGGTAAGGCCCAAACCTCACCCGGCCACAGTTTTTTCACCCACTCAACGGTCCAACTCGCCGGCGATCATGTTGATCGAGCCGAAAGTCGGTATTATGTCGGCCACCATACCGCCGGTTATCATCTCGTGCAGGGCGGCCATGGGGAAGAAACAGGGACCGCGGCAATGGGCGCGCCAGGGACGGCCCTCGCCGTTGGAGACCATATAGAACCCCAACTCGCCGTTGGCCCCCTCAACGGCGTGATAGGCCTCGCCCACCGGGGGACGCACACCCCAGTAATCCATGATGAGCATGAAATGCCCCATCAGTCCCTCGATGTTGCCGTAGGTCTCCTCCTTTGGCGGCAGCATCATACGTCGGTCGGTGGAGCGGTTCACCCCGGCGGCGGTGACCCGGTCGGTCCCGTCCAGAGTGAGGTCCACCTTGGCCTTGGAGCCCACATTGTCCGCCACGCGGGCGCGCTTGAACTCCTCGACCATCTGCGCCCCGGTCAACTCGCGGCCGTAAGGGTCCACGGCCACCGCCCCGGCGGGCATCTTGTCCAGGGCCTGGAGGATTATGCTTATGCTCTGGCGCATCTCCTCCATGCGTACCAGATAGCGCGCGAAGTTGTCTCCGTCCTCCACCACCGGCACCTCGAAATCGAGCTGGTCGTAGACCAGATAGGGCTTAACCCGCCGGATGTCGTAGGGCACGCCCACGGCGCGGATCAGCGGTCCGGTGATCCCGTAGGACAGCGCACGTTCGCGGCTCAACACCCCGATGTCCTTGGTGCGGTCGAAGAAGATGCGGTTGCGGGTGAGGAGCTTGTCAACCTCGTCGATCACCTCGCGCACCTGGCCCAGCACTTTTCTGGCCTTGCCGGCGAAGCCATCGGGCAGGTCGGCCTTGACCCCGCCGATAC
>CAYLSM010000275.1:0-5019 GCA_964386505.1 uncultured Gemmatimonadales bacterium | reverse complement strand
GACCATCCACCCGCTGGATAGCGTCCACATTCTCGTTCCAGGAGGGTGCGTAAAGGGTGAAATCCAGCCGCGGGTCGAACTGGGCCTGGTAGTAGCGAAAAGAGTGCTCCATAGACTGTTTACGCTCATGGTATGAGCGCACCGTGTAGCTCTCGCCCAGAGCGATCGAGATCGCCCGCTCCAGGGTCAGGGCGCTCTCTGCCGCGTCGAGATGGCCGGACAGGACCAGACAGAGTATTAACAGCATTCTTTTCCAACTTGGCTGCATCTTGGACTCTTTGTCTCCAGGCTGCGTTCAGCCGGTTTGATAATTCGGTTGTCAGTTGGGACAGCGGGAGTTGGCGATCCCTCTGCCGGACAGCTAAAGGCAAGCGCTGTGCCGTGATTCAAAAGCCTGGAACAAGTTTCGCCTAACGTTATGTTATTACCAGCTTTAATCAATTTGCAACGATATTCTCCTACTTGGCTGATCACACATTCCTGCAAACATCCAGTCTCGCACATAGCCTTGACAATTGATGATTGCAGCGATATTTGCAACCAGAATCATTAAAGACTTGACAAAACCTGACCGTCACCCAAATTACACACCAGTGTAACCTCTAATACACAAATATCTCCTCACGAGGCCCTGGCCTGCTTGAGCCCGGCCGGTGCAAGGGCTCGGCTTTCCTGGCTTGAGACTGTCTCCCGGTTGAAAGCGTAATTCATATCCACTGGCATTGCTTTTGCTTCATTTCAACCCGGGGTTCACATAAAAATTAAAATCCTGCGACGTCCCGATATAGAATCGTCGCAGCGGAATCCGGCTTTTTTCCACTCCCCTTTTCTTTCGGTGACATATCCCATGGAAATTCTGGCTGCCATCCGGAGTCTGTTCAAGCCCTCTGCAGATGAACACAATCCGGATTTTCAGAAACAGGCGTTCAGCGAATTCAGCCGCTCACTGACCCTGATAATCGACCTGGAGCAGCTCAAGGACAATGTCATCTCGGCCCTGCGCGAGCTCTATCCGGTCGAAAGCCTGGCGATTTTTCTGCTGAATCTGGAGCTGAACCGTTTCCAACTGGCCGCCTGGCGCGGCGATACGACGCCACCGGAGGGCCGCACCGGGTTCGTTCCCGAGGACCCGCTGATCCGCTGGTTCACGGTCAACGAGACTCATCTCTGCCTGCCGGACAGCCCGGATATCGCCTCGTTTTTCAAGCCCGAGGAGCACGCGGTCCTGGAGGCCGTGGACGCCGAGACCATAGTGCCGCTGATCTCGATGAACCGCCTGATCGGGATTATCTGCCTGGGGCGCCTTGAAAGTGGCGGGCGCCTGAACGAGGCGGATTTCGAGTTCCTGCACAACCTGGCCGGGCAGGCAGCCCTGGCGTTCGAGAACGCCTATCTCTACCAGCAGCAGAAAGCCCGCCTGCGCCGCATGTACCGCGCCGACCGTCTGGCCACCCTGGGCCAGCTCGCAGCCGGAGCGGCCCACGAGATACGCAACCCCCTGACCTCGATCCGCAGCACGATCCAATACCTGCAGCGCGACATCCAGGACCCTGTCAAGCAGACCCTGGTACGCGAACTGATCGAGGAGGTGGACCGGATCAACGGGATCATCGAAGGCCTGCTCTCGTTCTCCCGCCCGGCCAGGGCAGAAATAACCGGGGTGGACCTGCGCGCCCTTCTGGGCCAGGTTCTGGCCCTGGTCTCGTCCACGGCGCTCAAGCGCGGCATCGCACTCGACCTGGAGTATGTCCCGGACGAGACCGGGCTGAACGCCGACCCGGCCCTTCTCAAGCAGGTTTTCCTGAATGTCCTGATGAACGCGCTCGAGGCCCTGGAGGACGGCGGTCACATCCAGGTGCGCGTGGAACTGGCCGACCGCAGCGGTGGCGGCGGGCAGCCGCAGAGGAAAATGTTCCACGTGGTGTTCAGCGACAACGGCCCCGGCATCCCGGCCGAGGACATGGAACGCATCTTCGACCCGTTTTTCACCACCAAGAAAGAGGGCACCGGCCTGGGACTGTCGATCTGCTACGGCATTATCCAGCAGCACGGCGGAGATATCGAAATCGAAAGTCGCACCGAGGGCCAGGAACACGGCACGCGCGTGGCGATCACCCTTCCGCAGAGCCAGAACCGCAGCGGCGGCAAAAGAGCCGGGGGGAAATGATGCAGGGAAAGATACTTGTAGTCGACGACGAGAAAAACATCCGCGCCATCCTGACCCGCCTTCTGGAGGAAGAGGGCTACAGCGTGCTGACCGCCCCCAGCGCCGAGGAGGCCATAGTGCTGGCCGAATCCTCCTGTCCGGACCTGGTGCTGATGGACCAGCGCATGCCCGGGTTGAACGGGATCGAGGGTCTGGTGCGGATCAAGGCGCGCAACCCCGACATCACGGTCATCATACTCACCGCCCACGCCGAAATCGGCCTGGCGGTAGAGGCGATCAAGAAAGGCGCTTACGACTATCTGACAAAGCCCTTCGACAACGAGGAACTTCTGATCGTGATCCGCCGTGCCCTGGAGCGCAGCAGCCTGGCCCACCGGGTGAACAGCCTGGAGTGCGAGCTGCACGAGCGCTACAGTTTCCACAACCTGGTCGGCGTGAGCGCGGCCATGCGGCGGGTGCAGGAGCAGATCGCCCGGGTCTGCGAGACCGGGGCGACCGTGCTGGTGGAGGGCGAAAGCGGCACCGGCAAGGAACTGGTGGCCCGGGCCATCCATTTCAACAGCCGGAGGGCGGACAAACCCTTTGTCACGGTCAACTGCGGGGCGATACCGCTCAGCCTGATCGAGAGCGAGCTGTTCGGGCATGAGAAAGGCGCGTTCACCGGGGCGACTGAACGCCGCAGCGGCAAGTTCGAGCAGGCGGACAGCGGGACTTTTTTCCTGGACGAGGTGGGCGAGCTGCCGCTGGAGGCTCAGGTGAAACTGCTCCGCGTGCTGGATGAGCGCCGGGTGACATGCCTGGGTGGACGAGAGAGCCTCCCTCTGGATGTGCGCCTTATCGCCGCCACCAACAAGGACCTTCAGCAGCAGGTCGAAAAAGGTGCTTTCCGGCTCGACCTTTTCTACCGGCTGAATATCGTGACCCTGCGCCTTGCCCCGCTGCGTGAGCGGAGCGAGGACATCCCGGTGCTGGCCGAGCATTTCATCCGCAAGCACAACCGATTGCTCGACCTGTCCATCACGGGGTTTTCCCTGGCTACCCTCGACCTTCTCCAGGCCTACGACTGGCCGGGCAACGTGCGTGACTTAGAAAATGCAGTACAGAGTGCGATGATCCAGGCCGGGGCCGGTGTCCTGGAGCCGAAGCACCTGCCGATGCGGGTGACCGCCGGTGGCGCTGCCGCGAATGAGCGCAGAGCTGCGGTCGACAGCCCCGGGCTGGGGGCCAGTGTCCGTCAGATGAGCGCCCGGCTGGAACGGGAGATGATCCGCGAGACCCTGGCCGAGTGCGGTAACAACCGCACCCTGGCGGCACAGCGGCTGAATGTCAGCCGGAAAACGCTCTACAACAAGCTGCGTGAATACGGGCTGGAATAAGATTGTTTCTTTCCCGTCCCCTTTCGCGTAAATTTGCCTTCCAGCCTTCGCAATCGTTCCAGAGTGCTGATGCTGACGCAGGCCCACGCGAAATGCCGGATCATATTTATTATTCTATAGTGACTTACCGCCCACACTTAACGTTATGCCGGAGGCCACATGCACGCTGTCCCGGTTCGCAAGCTTGGAGCCGCAGGCCTGCTCTTTCTTCTTCTGACCGCAGTTGGAGCGATCCAGGCCGCGGACAAGGTTTTCATCTTCACCAACGCCAGCCACAATGCTCAGGATTTTGCGGTCTGGGCTGAGCTGGCGGCGCGTCTCAAGCCCTACGGCGAGGTCCAGGTGCTGGCCAGCGAGCTCTCCAGCAAGGACCGCCATTCCATGCCCTCGTTCAACAGCCCCTGGCATGAGTACGCCTGTTACGTGCCCGCGCCCTGGGACTACTATCCACATCCCAAAATCGCACCGTTCGTGGACGCCGCCTGGGTGGAGGCCAACCGCAAGCTGCTGGCCGAGAAATGCGCCATCCTTCAGCGCCTGGGCCTGTACGCCGAGTTCGAGGCCAATGACGCGCACTTTCTGCCCGAGGCGTTCTTCCAGAAATACCCGCAGTACCGTGGGCCCCGGGTGGACCATCCCCGGCGCAGCACCCGCGAGGAGTTCGCCCTGTGCCTGGACCAGCCCGACACCAAGGAGATGGTGGTCTGGATGATGGCGGAGCTCAAGCGTAACGCCCCGCTCGTCCATTCGGTCGACGAGGGGGTAAACGATGCCGGTCAGGGTCTCTGCTGGGCCGAGGCGCAGTACCCCGGGCCCAACGGCCCGGCCGCCTGCGCGGGCCTGTCCGCCGGCCAGCGCGTGCGCGCCCTGAGCGAGGAGGTCCACCGCGGGGCGGTCGAGGGCGGCGGGGATGTCCTTCTGTTCTGGAACAATGTCAACCTCTGGCGCAACGAGCTGGAGGTGGTGAGGCCCCTTCTTCCCGAGAATACCTGGCTGCAGCGCTCCGATCCGTCGTTCATGTCGATCGGCTCGGAATGCCGCTACAGTTGCTACCCATTGCGCGGGATAATTGACCCTCTGAGCGTGATACAGCGCATGGAGCGCTACCACCGTCCACAGACACGTTTCGTCGAGATCGGGCCCTCGGCGATCTACAGCCGTGGCAGCGACACCCCCGAGGCCACGGCCAAGCTGATAGACATCGTGGAGGACTGCATCAAGTCCCCCACCGCGAACCTCTCCGAGCGTCTGGAGCGGCTGAAAAAGTTCGCCGCGCTCTGGGGCGGGCAGGCCAATGCCGAGACCGTGTTCCAGGCCCTCTACGACATCCACCGCGCCCTGGAGCTCAAGGACAACCTGGTGGGAGGCTACGCCCAGTACAGCAACCTCTATTGCGGCGTCTCGATGCGCCACATGACCCGCCCGTTGGTGATCCAGCCCGGCCTGCTGAGCGCGGATGAGGAAAGCTATTTCCTG
>CAYLSM010000274.1:0-5138 GCA_964386505.1 uncultured Gemmatimonadales bacterium | reverse complement strand
CCACGTTACGCGGCGCAGTTGTCAGGTAGGCGGCGCGCTTTCCGGCCAGGGCGGCAATTTTCTGCGGCTGGCCCACCACCTCCGGCTCGAAGAAAGTGCGGGCCACGGGCAGTGCCGGATTGCGTTTGGCCAGCACGGCCTCAAGTTGGTCGATCCGGTAAAGGTCCACGCTCTCGGGCTGGCAGTGAGCCAGGATCACCAGGTCGGCCGTGTCCAGGCCCGGGAAATCGGCCAGGAGTTCCAGGTCCGTGTCCGAGGGCACCAGCACGATCGTGCCGTCCACCCGCACCGGCGGGTGCTCGCCGCCCGAGCCCTCGTGCAGGATGAAATTGCCCTCGGCATTGTTCGCCGAGGCCAGTCCCAGTTCCACGTTGCTGACCGCGAACTCGTGGAAATACCCGGCACCGGCCCGCCTGCAGCCGATCACCTGCATGCGCGGGGTATCCGCCCCGGGGTGGGCCGCCTCCCAGGCGTTGAGGTACTGGCTCAGGATCAGGGCATCCTCGTAGACATCGCTCGCCCCGTGCAGTCCGAAATCGAGCAGGCGCTCCAGGAACTGCGGCTGGAAGCGCTGGCCGTAAAGCTGCTCCACGCCCAGTTCCGATACTTTCTGCTCCCGCTCCGGACGGTGCCAGATATCCAGCACCGGCGGGCTGGGCGGGCCGCCCCGCGAATGGGTGATACTGATCGAACTCCAGGGGGTGTCGGGGCCGCGCAGGCCGCTCATCAGGGCGGCGATATACACGCCGAACGCGGTCTTGCCCACGCGCTTGTCCGTGGCGTAAAGGCCCAGGCTGGGCTTTTTCACCTCCACGTCCAGCAGCCCCTCCGAGAACACCGTGCCCCCGGCGATATAGCTCGCCCCGTAGCCCACGGCCACGGCGGCATAGCGGTTCATCAGACGGCGGTTGACCTGGGGGGCGCCGCTGAGCTGCACAACCAGCTCGATATCGCGCGGCTCCAGGGCCTGGCGCAGCCCGGCCACCGGGTCGGCGGTCATGGATTCGAGGTCTCCGGCGCAGACCACCTCCGCGCCGAATTCGCGCCGGAACTCCGCCTTGAACGAGTCCAGGTCCTTTATCTTCTCGGTCCCCCCGATCCAGACCATCCGCACGGGTGCAAACCCGTGGCGCTCTGCCAGGACATGGATGCCGGAAATGGTGTTGTCCGGCTTGTGCACCCCGTCGATCAACACCACCGCTCTTTTAAGGGTTTTTCCCATGCGACGCCTCCTCTGTCAGGAACAGCCCGTTCGGGTGGGCCCGCGCGTTTACCGGCTCAGGCTTCCTCTTTGTCCACCTTGTGCTGCTGGATCATCCGGACTATGAGATCCTGTTCCCCGGGCTTTATGTTGAGGAACTGCAAGTGGACTCTCCGCTTGGCGGGGTCCTCGGCATCCGGTTCGGAGAGCACGACCTTGCCCAGTATCTCGGGGATCAGGGCCTCCTGGCCCAGAGGCAGGTCGAAAGAGATGATGTCGTTGCGGCTGAGGCTCTCATCGGTGTTAAACAGGATACCCCCGCCGCCGATGTTAAGGATCATCCCCTGCCTGGACTCGGGCGAGTCGAGGCGGTCGGACAGGTAGCGGGTCTCGGGGCGGTGGTCCCAGGCGTAGCGCCGGTAGCTGAACGGTATACGGGCCGGCTCGCGGAAGAACTCGCGCGACTGGATACGCTCGATGCGCAGGGCGTGGGCCAGCAGAAGGAACTGCGCCCGCCCGGGCTCCGAGTTGCGCAGGGCATGGGTGTCGAACTGGTAGTAGCCGTCATTGTCCCGGTAGAAAGAGACCCGGAACGGGTGCCCCTGGATGAAATTCAGGTACTCGGCCCCATCGTGCGGGCTGGTGCAGGTGATCGCCGCACCGTCCACATCCAGCACCACCGAATTTACAGTCAGGCTGCGGCCGTTGTAGTCGAAGCTCAGGTTGACTTTCTGCCCGATCCGCATCTGCACCGTGCTGGTGATGCTGCCGAAATGGTAGGCCACATCGCCGAACAGTTTCTTGCGCAGGACAAAGATGCTGTCCAGGGTGTTGCGGGCGGCGCGGTCGCCCGGGGCCTTGGCCATCAGATCGTGCATCCAGGGACCGAACAGGCGGTGGAACTCGCCCAGCGAGCCGAGCATCAGCTCGGGGATGATCCGGGTGCGGCCGCGCACGGCGCGCAGGATCAGCTCGCGCTCGGCCTCGTTCAGGTTCTCTGTGCTGGTCGCCCGGGCGATCCGCAGACGGTCGCGGCCGTGCATGATCACCTTGCCGAGCCAGTACAGGAGCGACAGCAGGCCGACAACAATCAGCAGCACGAGAAACCATTTAACCACATATCCCGAGCTGCGCTCCGGAAGTTGCATGTACTTCAGTATTGTGCCCAGTGACTCATCCACTGCCGCCGCTCCTTGAGAATAAGGCCTATAAAACAGCGTCCTCACTGTCCTGGTCCGGCCGGACCAGGGGTGTGAGCACCCGCGGGCCGCCGCCGTTGCGGAACTGACGGAGGAAGCGCGTGATCACGAGTTCCTCCACCTTCCTTATCTCCTCCTCTTTCATCCCGGCGCAGGCGATCCGTCCCCCGGCCATCATATCGTGCCCGCCGGCTGAGCCGCGCCCCCGCACCAGGATCTGGATCATCCTACCGCAACGAGCGCGCACGCTGGAGCTGCGCAGGGAGAGCAGTATATTCTCCCCTGTCCAGCCGATGCAGAGTGACCAGGTCCGTCGCTCGAAACGCAGGAACAGGTCGGCCATCTGGTGGATCATATCGGATGATTCAACCCGTCCCAGACGCGTGACCACGAGGTTCTTGTAGCAGTAGGTGTTGGACAGGGCCCGCTGCAAGGTCTGGAAATAGCTCTGCGGAAGGTCCGGGTTGCGTATCTGGGACAGCACGTGCAGGCGGGTTCTGGGAAGGGTATAGAGGTAGGCCTGGATGTCCTCACGGCTGGATTCGCGCCCCAGGTCCTGGGTCTCCGAGATTATGGCATAGGCCAGGGCCGTGGCCAGACGCCAGTCCAGTTCCAGGCCGGCCTCGCGGACATAGCGCAGGACCAGGGTGCTGGTGGCGCCCAGCTCCGGCTCCACGTGGGTGAACTCGCTGCGCAGGGGACGGCGCAGCGGGTGGTGGTCGAACACGATCAGCACCCGGGCATCCGGAGGGAGGGAATGGTTCTTCGAGGCCGGCTGGGTGTCGACCATGGCGTACCAGGCGCCTTCGCGCAGACGGGCCTGCTCCAGGCTGGCCACCGGGATTTTCAGCCGCCGCACCATGGCCCGGTTCTCGGCCCGGCCGATCACTCCACCGAACAGAAGGCGGCAGCCGATGCGGAAATGCTTGCGCAGAAGGTGCCGCAGCAGGAACATCGCAGCCAGGCTGTCCGGGTCGGGATTGTCGTGGCAGATTATGTACAGGCTTTTTATCCCGCTCAGCCGGGTGCTGAGTTCGGCGAATCTTTCCTTGAAACTTTCGCAGGCCATCGTTGTCATGCGCTCCGGGTTTGTCAGGCCGGGGGGATCGGGCTCTCCCGGCGAATATCGGTCAGGCAACTGAGGATAGGCTTGCCCTGCGGAATCACTTTTTCATTCTATCACAAATCCGCTGCAACATCAATCGACATTGTATCCCGAGGCGGCAAGGCCTGTCAAGAAAGAGTTCCGCCGCTCCGGGCGGACTCGGCCGGGCGGGCTGCGCCGCATCGGCCGGGGAGGGCAGATTGATCTTTGCATCCGTGGCTTTTGCGCTTATTATTATGCAATTTCCGGCGCAGGGATCGCCGCTGGGGCAAGACCGCCGCGACAGACCTGCGGACCGCTGTAGCCGAACCGACAGGAGGTGAAGGATGAGTATCGGGAAAAAGACGGTCCTGTTTCTTCTGCTGGCCTCATTCTGCCATACCGGCCTGCGGGCGTTTGAGCGCGAGACTTTCGCCCGACGCCGCCAGGCGCTGCTGGACCGTCTGGACAAAACCTCCGCTGCCCTGGTGCCGGGCGAGTTCGAGAAAGAGCTTGCCACTTTCCGTCAGGGGAACAATTTCTACTACCTGACCGGGGTGGAGCAGCCGAACCTGCTGTTGTTTCTCTGCCCCCGCTCTCGCAGCCCGCAGGTGCTCTACCTTCCGGCCCGCAACCAGTCGGAGGGTTACCTGTCCGAGGCCTGGACCGGGGCCAAGCTGGGTCCGGGCGCGCAGACCGAGGCCCTGACCGGCATCCCGGCCGCAGTGGACCGGGCCACGTTCGAGGCGGCTTTCGCCGGCCTGGCCGGAGACCTGGACTGCCTGTATTTCGATTACACCCCCTCGGAACTGGGCGGCCCGCTCAGTTCCTCCGAGGTGCTGCTGCGCGAGGTCCGCGAGCGCTATCCGCACCTGAAGATAATCCCCCTGTCCCGCCTGATCGACTCGCAGCGCGTGGTCAAGGACAGCACCGAGGTGGCCACGCTCCAGCGCGCCATCGACATCACCGGACGCTCGCTGGAGGAGACCATCCGCCGCATCGCTCCCGGCATGCACGAATTCGAGGTGCAGGCCCTGATCGAGTACGGTTTCCGCAGCCAGGGCAGCCAGCGGCCGGGGTTTCCCTCCATCGTGGGCAGTGGCCCCAATTCCACGGTCCTGCACTATGACGCCAACCGCCGGCAGTTCGGCGCCGGAGAACTGGTGCTGATGGATGTCGGGGCGGAGTTGGACTACTACAGCGCCGACATCACCCGCACCGTACCGTCGGACGGTCGTTTCAGCAAGCGCCAGCGCGAAATCTACGACATCGTGCTCGCAGCCAGCCGGGCCGCATTCGCCGCGGTCCGCCCGGGCGTGACGTTGCGCGACGTGCACCAGGCGGCGCGGGACGTGATCGACAAAGCCAGCTACGGCAAATATTTCATCCATTACACCAGCCATTTCCTGGGCATGGACGTGCACGACGTGGGCGACCGCGACCTCCCGCTGGCCCCGGGCATGGTCCTGACCGTGGAACCGGGAATTTACATTCCGGATGAGGCGCTCGGGGTGCGGATCGAGGATGACGTCCTGGTCACCCCGGAGGGGCACCGGGTGCTGAGTGAGACAATCCCGCGCGAGGCCGCGGCAATCGAAAAGCTGATGCAGGAAAAGCCTACCCAGTTCCAACCTTGAGCCGGGAGGGTCGGCCA
>CAYLSM010000273.1:0-5158 GCA_964386505.1 uncultured Gemmatimonadales bacterium | reverse complement strand
TTTATAATAAGTTTTCAATTCCTAAAGTATCTTGATTTACGTTTATGCTTGGCGTACGTGCGTTCCGCCCATGACGACCAGTTTGCCGCGCTCTCTCAGCTCATCCGCCAGACGGTAGGCCTCGTTTATGGTGCTGGAGAGCGAGCCGATTCCCACCAGGTCGTAATCCAGAAGCTGCTCGACCCCGACCGGAGACATGGCCTGGTACCAGAGCGCGCACTCGTACCCTCGTTGCTTCAGGATGGCGCCGAGCGTGGCGATCCCGACCCGCGGAATGTAGGTGCGGCTGTAGACATGTGTTGCTGTGGAGGCGGCCTCCACCAAGGCAACTTTCAGGCGGCCGATAATGGCCTCTTTTCGGCGGTGAACTCCGTCACAGGGACGAGTTCAGCAGTGGGGGGACGGGGTCGCCTATCGAGCATGGATTATCTATTCGAGCACCTACTATATACTCAATAGTCTGTGTTCTGTCGACAACAATTTTATCGTTTTGTTCCGACCCTGCCACAATGAACGTAGACAGATCAAAATTGATACTTGCACAGATTGAAAATGCAGGACCACGGCGCCCCGCGTGATCCGGCTTCGATGTCACCGGTTCCCGGTGATTTCAGATCCGTTAAGCTTTTCGTGCAACCACGGCGAACTCGCCGCCATCTGGATCGAAATGTCCACCGGCCACGTCGGAGTAATAGCTTTCAATCCTGAATCCGTTCAGCGTGAATTCCCGGCCGATTGAGTCCGGGCTGAAATACTGGAGCCAGTTGTAAACGGTCCGTATACGTTTCGGCTCGACAAGGGTGTACTTGTCGAGCACCACTTTTTCAGTCTCATACTTGAAGACCTTAAGAAATCCGAAATAATCGTTCTGCGCCCAGAAGCCGTTCATGAGGTTTTTCTCGAAGGTCGAGGTTTCTTTCCGCTCCTCGAAGGCTTTCAGGGAATAGGCATCCAGCAGCACCGCTCCTCCCGGGCGCAGGAACCGGCTGAACCGGGTCAGCATCCTTTCCCTCTGGGCCGGACTCAATGCGCAGAAATCGCACATGATCATCAGGATGAGATCGAACCGCTCCTCGGTATCGTAATCCAGGTAGCTGGCATTGACGTAGTCCACGGTCAAGCCGGATTCCGCCGTGCTCTTGCGGGCATACCGCAGCGAGTTATCCGAAAAATCAATCCCGGTGATCCCGGCCTGCGACGTGGCCAGCCGTGTTGTGTACAGACCGGGGCCGCAGCCGAAATCGGCGACTTTCACGCCCGGCCCGAGCTGGAACCGTTCCGTGATCCAGGCCGCCGAGCGGTCGATGAAGGCTGTGCGGCGGGAGGCTGCATCGATATCCGGGTCCAGATGAAAGGACAGCATCTGTTTCGAGATGTGTTCATCGGTCCAGAGCTCGCGCGCGGTATAGAATTCGAACGGTTCCGGGCGCTTGTCTATCTGTCCGAGGATTTCGAACAGGAGCTTTTCGTCTCGACACTCGTCACTGTGCATAATAATCCCTGCAACCAGGCTGAAGGTTTGCCCGGCCCGCGGCCGGCTCATTCCGCCAAGAACTCACTCCGCTTTATCCGCAGCACCTGGCCGCGCTGGGCCTCGGTCACATAGAGCCACTCCCCGCGCACCTGCACGTTGGTCACATCCGTGCCCAGGCCGGTCAGGCAGCCCAGCAGCTTGCCCTGGGCCGTGATGTAGTACACCTTCGACATGCCGTAGTGGGCCACGTAGATGTTGCCGTGCTCGTCCAGCTCGATCCCGTCCGGCCCGGCCCCTCCAGTCAGGCTGAAAATCTCGCTGACCGGCCCGGCCTTGTGCCCGTCCTCGCTGAGCGGGCAGCGGATGATCTTGTGCCCCACGGTCAGGGCCACGAACAGCTCGGTGCGCTCGGGGTTCACGGTCAGGCCGTTGGGGTAGGGCAGGCTGTCCAGCAGGTGGTAGAGCTTTTTCTGCGACTGGCTGTAGCAGTACACATCACCCCCCACCGACTCGTCCTTGCGGTTGGGGTTGGTGAAATAAATATCCCCGTTTGGGGCCAGGGCGATGTCGTTGGGCCGGTGGAGCGAATCCCCGAACGCCTCAATCACCGGTGTGATCTTTTTCGTTTTCAGGTCCACGGCGATAATGCGCCGGAGGGCGTCATCGCAGCACAGCAGGCGGCCGTCCGGCGAGTAAACCATTCCGTTGGCCTCGCTGGCCCCCAGGTCGAGCCACTGCTCCACCGTGCCGTCCGGATGGATCACCCCGATGTCCCCGACCCGCTTGTAGTCCACCACGTACAGATTGCCCTGGCTGTCGAATGCCGGACCCTCGGGGAACTTGAACTCCCCGGCCAGCACCGCGAAATTGCCCACCCGGCAGGAATCCTGGGCCGGGAGCAGGGAAGCGGAAAGAAGCAGAGCGCAGAGGGCTGCTAAAAGGTAGAAGGGTCTTTTCATCCTGGCTGCTCCGGGTCGAGAGTGGCTGGCGGTGTGGTCCGACGGGTTTAGGCCTGAGACGAATATAAGCCCCCGATCAGCCGTCAGCAACCTGTGCGGCTTGGGCGAAAAAAAACTCCGGGAGCGGCCGCACTGTGACAGCCACACCCGGAGTTATCGATCTCGCCGCTTGAGGCGGTTTTGTTTCAGCGCCCGCGTACCGGCGACGCGGAGGAATAGTCGATGTCGCCTGCCGCGGTGTTGAAGCCGGCCAGTTCCGCCTCGCTCACCCGTCCGCTGGTCACGACCTCTATCGAGCGCCGGTCGGAGTCCCAGTAGAACGCCACGAACAGGTTCTCGACCCGGCTGTCCTGGCGCTGAGCCTGCAGCAGGATCGAGTAGAGCCCGCTTTCGCTGAACCCAGGCTGGCTTCCCATACCGTAGGCCAGGTAGCGCTCGGCGCTTTTCTTTTCCGCGGGATGCTCGGTGCTGTAGATACGGCACTGGTCCTCGACCTTTCCGGTGCCGAGTTCGATTTTCTGGAGCAGGGCCGAGACCCCGGCCCCGCGGTCGCAGCGGTACTCGAGCAGCAGCACCGGATCGAGCCGGGGCTGGAGACGGATCACCCGTGTGTCCCGGAGCGCCAGGCGCACGCGGAATGGATTGAGTTGACGGGCGGGGCTGCTGGAGACCGCGCTCATGGCGCGTCCGAGGTCGGCGGACGGCAGTTCCCGGGCCGCAGCCGGTAAAGTCAGTCCCAGGGACAGGAGCAGGATAAGAATCAGGCTGTAACGAAGCATGTTGCACCTCCAAGGGTAACGTTTCAAACTTAAGAGAGAGCAAAAAAAATTGACGGTTCAGATGCCTCCTTTCGCCGTCGGCGGGGATTCGCGTTTATGGCTCGACTGCCGGCCGGGCGCTTCGGACTGCCTCTGGCGCCCGCGGCCAGTGTTTCCGCTTGCCGGAGCCCTGCTTTCGTTTCACCCGGGCGGCATCGGCAGCGACCCCGGCGGCTGTCTCCACGGCTGCGGAGAGACAGCGCCGCCCGGATTGTCATACAACCCAAAGGTAAAGCGGGCATTTTTGCTCGCAGCGAGGCGGTCAATAGCTGTTAATTTGTGTTTTGACAATATGTTCTATTATTTCTGGCTCTATTCTCGAATCCGGAAAACCTCAAGTGGCCTGCGGAGGGAGGCTTGGAGGGCGGCAGCTTGTCCTGAGGCGGCAAGGTGCGCCGGGGAGCGTGTCGAGATGCTATCTCCCTGTCGGGGAGGGAGATGATTCTACTTGACAACAGGGGTTAACTGATTAAATTGTATCATTCTAAGGCCGGAAACTGTTACAATGACCTGCTAAGTCCCTCACTACCTCTCGATCCTTCGGGTAACCTGAACACTTCAGGGATGTGGCGCGCTTTTGCCGCAGACACGGGGGAGGGTTTGTATCGTTTATTCTTTCACAACCTGAAACTAATTTTCCCAAAAACGTTTAACCATTCTGATTCAGTCTTCCGCAACTGCCTGGTTTGAATGCATAAGCTGGGTATCTGATGCCAATAAGGGAACAGGAGCATTCAAGATGAGCAAGAAGATGGTAACCATCGACGGCAACACCGGGGTGGCCAATGTAGCCCACGCCACCAACGAGGTGATCGCCATTTACCCGATCACGCCCTCCTCGGTGATGGGCGAGATTGCGGACGCCAAGAGCGCCGCGGGTGAGAAAAACATCTGGGGCACGGTGCCCTCGGTCAGTGAGCTTCAGTCCGAGGGCGGAGCCTCGGGCGCTGTCCACGGCGCTTTGTCCACCGGCAGCCTGACCACCACCTTCACGGCCAGCCAGGGCCTTCTGCTGATGATCCCCAACATGTTCAAGATCGCGGGCGAGCTGACTCCCACGGTCTTCCATGTCTCGGCCCGCGCCGTGGCCTGCCAGGCCCTCTCGATCTTCGGCGACCACAGCGATGTTATGGCCACCCGCTCCACCGGTTTCGGCCTGCTCTGCTCGAACAACGTGCAGGAGGCCCAGGATTTCGCGCTGATCGCCCAGGCTGCGGCCCTGCGCTCGCGTATCCCGTACGTGCACTTTTTCGACGGGTTCCGGACCTCGCACGAGGTGCAGAAGATAGTCGAGCTGTCCAAGGACGAGATGGCCCAGGTGATGGACGACGATTTGATCGCCGCCCACCGTGCCCGCGCGCTTTCTCCCGATCGCCCGAGCCTCAAGGGAAGTTCGCAGAACCCGGATGTGTTCTTCCAGGGCCGCGAGACCGTGAACAAGTTCTACGAGGCCGCCCCGGCGATCATGCAGGGCGAGATGGACAAGTTCGCCAAGGTTACCGGCCGCGCCTACAAGCTGTTCGACTATGTCGGAGACCCGAAGGCCGAGAACGTGGTGGTGATAATGGGTTCGGGCGCCGAGGCCATGCACGAGGTGGTTGAGCACCAGGCCGCCAAGGGTGACAAGGTCGGGCTGGTCAAGGTCCGCCTCTACCGTCCGTTCTGCATGAAGAGTCTGGCTGCCGCCCTTCCCGCCACGGTCAAGAAGATCGCCGTGCTCGACCGCACCAAGGAGCCGGGCTCCCAGGGCGAGCCGCTCTACGGCGATATCCGTACAGCCGTGGGCGAGATGATGAGCGAGGGTCTGGTCAAGTTCGCCCATTACCCGGTGATCGTGGGCGGCCGCTACGGCCTCGGCTCGGCCGAGTTCAACGCCGCCATGGCCAAGGGCGTGCTGGACAACCTGG
>CAYLSM010000272.1:0-5161 GCA_964386505.1 uncultured Gemmatimonadales bacterium | reverse complement strand
GGACTCTCTGCAAAAATATATCCGGGAATCGCTGGAAAAATACGTCCACCTGGCAACCGGGGCCGCCCAGTTTCTGGCCGAACTGCATGTTCCGCTGGTGGGACTGGACTACTACTCGGTCGACCCGTTCAACAGCCACGACTACCCCTCGCACCGGGCGCTTCTTGGCGCGGGGGTGCTTATTCTGGAGGGTATCGACCTGGCTGCGGTTGCCCCTGGCGAGTACACCCTGCTCTGCCTTCCGCTCAAGCTGGACGGGGTGGAGGCCTCACCCGTGCGCGCGGTCCTTCTGCGTTGAATCCCTTGCCGTACGCCATTCTACTGCCAACACGACCTTCTTTTGCCGGCGGTTTCCACACGATTTTCTAAAGTCTCTCACCCCACGTACCGATAATCACAACAGGCAAGCCGCAGCGAGCCGCTGGCACCGAGGACCGGAGCGCCGTCGCACCCAGGATGGGTGCACACCTGAGCGCAGGCCGCGGGGTGGCTCAATCTTGCGACCACTTAACAGGACTGGAGAAAAAGCACCGGTTTCCACAGGCTTGACAAAATAATCGAGCGGGAGCAGGGAACGCCCCCGTGCGACTACAGAGCTCCTTAAAGCAAGGATGCTTTTGGATCATCAAGGAGGATGAGATGGCTCTGTCACTGAACACAAACATTTCCGCTATTACCGCCCGCCGTAACCTTATCCGGGTGAATGACAAGCTCAAGACGAGCATGGAGCGTCTGTCGAGCGGCTTGCGTATTAATCGCAGCGCCGATGACGCCGCCGGCCTCACTATTGCCGAAAACCTCCACGCGCAAGTTGTCGGTCTGGACCGGGCGATCACCAACGCCTCGGACGGCATCTCGCTTATCCAGACCGGCGAGGGCGCGATGAACGAGGGCAACTCCATCCTCCAGCGCATCCGCGAGCTCTCGGTGCAGGCCTCCAACGGCACCCTGACCAGCCGCGACCGCCAGGCGATCCAGAACGAGGTCTCGCTGCTGATCGACGAGATCAACCGGATCAGCTCCACCACAACGTTCAACAGCATCAACCTGCTCAACGGCAACAGCTCGGCCCTGGTGAGCACCTCCAACCCCCTGGACATGAACGGGATCGTGGTCGGCGACGTGGCCGACGGCGGTATTTTCTCCGTGGCGATCAACGTGGCCGAGGCCCCGGGCGGCGGACGGATGTTCGGCCGCAACCAGCTGCTGGGTTCCGGTATCATGACCCGGGTGGATGACAAGGGCAACGTGTATGATGCCACGGCCGATACCACACTGCAGTCGATAAGCCGCTTCAAGAATTTCGCTGTGTTCGACGGTGGAGTGCGCAGTGTGAACCTGACACTCAGCTCGGACGGCGGCAACCAGGTGACCAGTATTGAATTGTTCGCCACCGATACGCTGGAGATTGTCAAGGGCCGGATCTCGCTGGCGATCAACGACCCGAGCCTGACCACGGACTTGAACCTGGGCGGTGGAATCTCCAGCGGCGCGCAGTTGGTCAGTATCGCCTCGGTCGGCGAAAGCCCCTCCGGCGGTCAGCCTGGCGGCACCGTGCTCACGGTGGTGAACCCGGAGCCCGGCCGTCGCCTGGTCTGGGGCGGCGATGACAAGACCCTGTCCGCTTTCGGTTTCACCGAAATTCAGGAGGCCCAGCCGCCGGTGTTCTCGGTGACCGTGAACAACATCTCCGCACCGTTCGCCCGTTACATCCCGCGCAGCCTCAAGGTGTTCGGTGACCGTGTCTCCGGGCTGATCCAGGGTGTGGACATGAAATTCCGCACTACGCTTAACATCAGCCTTTCCGGCGCCTCGACCACCCAGGTGGGCGGGTTCAACATTCCGCAGCTCGTGGTCAGTCAGAACCAGGACAGCTCTAAATTCCTGATCGAGATCACCCCGCGCCCGCTGGTGTTCCAGATCGGCGCAAACCAGGGCGATATCCTCTCGACCAAGATCGGCGATATCAGCGCCCAGAGCCTGGGGATCAACGGGATCAACATCGTTGACCAGACCCTGGCCGGCGAGTCGATCCGCACGGTGGACGTGGCCCTGAACCGTCTGAACGCCGAGCGCGCCAACCTGGGCGCCGTGCAGAACCGTCTGGAAAGCACGATCCAGAGCCTGCAGATCGCCTCTGAAAACCTCCAGAGCAGCGAGTCCCAGATCCGCGACCTGGACTTCTCGGACGAGATCGTGAATTTCACCTCGCTCCAGGTGCTGACCCAGTCGGCGACCTCGTTCCTGGCCCAGGCCAACGCCCTGAGCAACACGGTGCTGACCCTGATCGGCGGTTGAGCGGGAACGCGGCGAAAATGAAGGCTTGAAAGACAGGACCGCCGGCCTTGGAGGCACCATCCGGCGGCAGGCAAGGTCAAAGACATACGGAAGCTAATATATAAGTATTGTATTGGCTCAGTCGGTACACGTGGATAATTGGAAACGGAGGGCGGAGAACGCCCGAAGCGAAAAGAGAAAGAGAAACACAATCAATCGCATAACCCTCGGGGCAGTTGTATCCGGTTCGGAAGGTGGAGTGTCTCCAACCTCCCCTGCCGCAGCCCCGGAAATGTGAACCCTGAATCGACGGATCAAGGAAGATCCGATACGGACAAGGAGGTCCGCCCATGACAGGCTGAATCCCCACATAACAGGTCCGACCTGATTCCCAGCACACAAGCCGGGCCGGGGTCGCCCCGTGCGGCGCGCAGGCTGCGCTCAGCGGTGATCCCAGGCCCCCGCGGCGACCGGAGCGATCCGGTCAGGGGGGAGTTCTGCGCCCGGATGGGAAACGAGGTCGGAGCACGGGTCTGGTGCTTAAGGGGCAGGCTAAGTCCGCTGTGAAGGTTGACGCAGTGGCTGCCCCGGACCCACATGAGATTGAGAGACCGCCAACAATGGACAACTATATCCAACGCCGGACAAGGAGGAGCATAGAGGCGAACTGGCAGTAGTGCACCATTACGGGAGGGGGCGTATGTGTATGCTGCGCCGCGGACTCCCGGATGAAAGCGGCCGAACGGGATTGACAACGCTGGCGTATCGCTGACGCCGCCCCCGGTTACGGCCAGGGAACAATGAACAGCTATGGGTGAGTAAGGATGCTTACCGAAACTGAATCAAGGAGGATTTTCCGATGGCTGGACTGACTCTCAACACCAACATCCCGGCCGTAAACACCCGGCGTAACCTTCTGGTCCAGAACAAGCGCCAGGCCAAGAGCCTCGAGCGCCTTTCCAGTGGCCTGAGGATCAACCGGGCCGCGGACGACGCCGCTGGGATGACCATTGCCGAAAACCTGCGTGCTCAGGTCAAAGGCCTGGACCGTGCGGTGGCCAACTCGCAGGATGCCATTTCGCTGATCCAGACCGCAGAAGGCGCGCTGGGCGAGACCCACAACGTTCTGCAGCGCATGCGCCAACTGGCGATCCAGTCGGCCAACGGCACGCTGACCAGCCGTGACCGCAAGGCCGTACAGGATGAAATCGGGCAGCTGATCGACGAAGTCAACCGTATCGCCATGACCACTACTTTCAACAGCATCAACCTGCTCAACGGTAACGTGGGCGCCCTGGTCTCGACCGATGACCCCAATTCGATCACCGGTATCATCGTGGGCAACGTGGGCAGCGGCGGAACGTTCTCGGTCGCGGTCAACGCGGTCGACCTGGGCAAACTTCAGGTACAGAACTCCCAGACCTTTGTCACCGTGAACGAGGCCGGCGTGCCGCTCGACGCCAATGTGAACACGCAGTTGCAGTCGATCAGCCGCTTCGCTGACTACGGAGTGTTCGCCGGCGGACAGGACTCTGTCACCCTGACCATGTCGAGTGATGTAGACAACAAGATCACCCAGGTGCAGGTGTTCGCCACCGACACCCTGGGCGCCCTGATGGCCAAAGTCTCCCTGGCGATCAACGATCCCTCGACCACCACGGACCTTGGACTGGCCGCCGGCATAGCCGATGGAGCCAAGCTGGTGAGTATCGCCAGCGTGGGTCTGGCGCCGGCCGGTGGATCGGAAGGCGCGACCAGTATCCTGATCACCACTCCCGAGCCCGGCCGCAAGCTGGTGTTCGGCGGTGACGCCTCCCTGCTGACCGCCCTCGGCTTCAACGAGGTCCAGACCGCCGTGCTGCCGGTGTTCTCCCTGACCGTCAAGGATATCGGCGAAGGCAAGATCTCTACAAAGACACAGCGTGTCTACGGTAACCGGGCCAGCAACATGATCCAGGGCGTGGACATCAAGTTCCGCACCACTCTGGATATCAGCATGAGCAGCACGGAGGTCGATTCGGTCGGAGCCTACAACATCTCCAAGCTTTCGAATAACGAGTTGGCAGGTCCGGACGGTTTCGTGGTGCAGGTGTCGCCGCGGCCGCTCTCGTTCCAGATCGGCCCGAATCACGGCAACTACATCAACACTCAAATCGGAGACATGACCTCCAAGTCACTCGGCATAGAGGGTATCAACGTGAGCGATCAGTTCCTGGCCCAGGAGTCGCTGAAGCCGATCGACCGGGCAATCGATCTGGTCTCGGCGCAGCGTTCCACTCTCGGTGCGGTTCAGAACCGCCTTGAAAGCACGATAGCCAACCTCAGCGTCGCCAAGGAAAATCTGCAGGCCTCGGAGAGCCAGATCCGCGATCTGGACTTCTCGAGCGAGGTGATCGAGTTCACCTCGGCGCAGATCCTTACCGCCTCGGGCACGAATTTCCTGTCCAAGGCCAACGCGCTGAGCAACAACATTCTGAACCTGATCCAATAGTTCCGCCAGGCTCCCTGAGGCCCGGCCCGGGTTCTGCCCGGGCCGGGCCCGGAGCCGTCGGAGTCGATCGCCGCCCGGCGCTCGCCGGAAAATCACGACGGGAAAAGATTCATTCTCCTCCGCCGCTGCGAAAGCCTGCCCAAAAATATTTTTAAAAATTCTAAACTTTCCTTTTTCACTGCCGATATAGGAGTATAGCCGATAGTTTCATCGGCAAAGCATGTGTACGGCGGCGACCGGATAGCTCGAATTACCCTCAGACAGCCTTCGGGGATGTGCAACCCCGGGGGGTGATCGGCTAAGTGCGACCAAATCTGGCAAGCCAAGCGTAGCATAACAAAAAAAAGGCTTTTGGAGCCGCCACTCCAAAAGCCTGGAAGCACAATTACACCA
>CAYLSM010000271.1:0-5190 GCA_964386505.1 uncultured Gemmatimonadales bacterium | reverse complement strand
GTGCTCCTACGGTCCATCCCTTCAATTACAGGCGGCCTTCACCCGCGGCGCACCACCTCGTAGCCGTGCTGGATCAGCCAGTGGTGGAACTCGTAGGTGCTGTGGATACAGGCGCTCTGGCAGATCGAGCGCACCTGGTTGTAAGTCTCCGACCCTGCGGCCTGCTGATCAAGAAGGACCTGCACCGGGCACTGGATGTCCTTGCAGTACTCCCGGCGCTGATAGTCGATGAAACCCTCGATTGGCATCTTGGCGGCTCCCTGCTGGTGGATCGTCACCGGAATGGGATTGAACTGCATCCCCTCGGCGGAAGTTTCAGTCCAAAAGCAGCTAAAAGATAGACCCGCGCGCCTGGACAGTCAACAGGCATGCCGATGGGTCGTGCTGTCTGCCGGTAGCCCCGCAAACGAATTCCTCACCATACGCCCAACTCCGGCTCACTATCCGGAGCTATGTTTCTGCATCAGGCTGGATTACGTGTATTCAGACGCTACTGAAACCCGGAGGACAGTGTGAAACTGATCGATATCCGCGGCGCCCTTGACCCGCGCGGCACCAACCGCGTGCGTGCCCTCCTCGGCTCTCGTCTGGAGTCCATTCTGGCCGTCTCCCGGCTCAACGACATCTACACAGGCCTCGACCTGAGTGCGCCGGAGCGCAGCTTTTTCCGCAGCAGCCTGGAATTCATGGGCGTGGATTACGATATCTCGCCCGAGGACCTGGAAAAAATTCCGGCTGCCGACCCTCTGCTGGTGGTGGCCAACCACCCGTTCGGCGGGATCGAGGGTCTGGTGCTGGGCGACATTCTCACCCGGCGGCGCCAGGACACCAAACTTCTGGGCAATTACCTCCTGCAGCGCATCCCGGAGCTGGGGCCCTACATCATCCCGGTGGACCCGTTCGGCGGGAGCGAGGCGGCGCGCAGCAACATCCGCGGGCTCAAGGCCTCGATCCGTCACCTGACCTCGGGCGGCGTGTTAGGCGCTTTCCCGGCCGGCGAAGTGGCCCATCTGGCGCTGAGCCGCGGCAAGAGCGGCGAGCGGGTCTGGAGCCAGCATATCGGCGCTCTGGTGCGCCACAGCCAGGCCACGGTGACTCCGCTGTTTTTCCCTGGCCGCAACAGCGCCCTGTTCAACCTCCTGGGCCTTCTGGACCCGCGCCTGCGCACCGCCATGCTGCCGCGCGAGCTGGTTAACAAGCGCAACCGCCGCCTCAGCGTGCTGGTGGGCCGTCCCATCCCGTTCAGCCGTCTGGAGCAGTTCGCGACCGACCGCGAGCTGGCCGATTACCTGCGCCTGAGCACACTGATCCTGGGCAACCGGGTCCAGTCCCGGCCCAGACGCGTGCACGGGTTCCGTTTTGCCCGCACCGAGCGCCCGGTGGCCGCGGCCTGTCCCGCCGGGACCATCGCCGCCGAGCTGTCTGCCCTGCCATCCGAATCTTTCCTGGCCGAGGACAGCGAGTTCGCGGTCTATGCGGTCTACCGTGAGCAGGCCCCGGCGCTGGTCGAGGAACTGGGCCGCCTGCGTGAGATCACTTTCCGGCAGATAGGCGAGGGCACGGGCAAATGTTCCGACCTGGACCGTTTCGACAATCACTACATCCACCTGGTGCTCTGGCACAAGGCCTCCGCCGAGGTGGCCGGGGCCTACCGCCTGGGGTTTGCCGACCGTCTGATCGCCAACCAGGGCCGCGCCGGGCTGTACAGCGGCACCCTGTTCCATTTCGGCCCCGGGTTCCTGTCGCGCCTGGACAACGCCATCGAGCTGGGGCGCTCCTTCATCCGCCGCGAATACCAGCGCCACCCCTCCAGCCTGGCCCTGCTCTGGCGCGGGATCGGCGAGCTTGTCTGCCGTGAGCCCTGGCGCTGCGTGCTGTTCGGCCCGGTTAGCATCAGCCGCGACTACCACGCCGTGTCGCGCGGGCTGATCGTGCAGTTCCTGAGCCGCAACCGTCTTGACCCCGAGCTGTCGAGCCTGGTGAGGCCGCGCAAGCCGTTCCGTCTCTCCGGAACAGGGCGCCGCCTGGGGGAGGCCGGCGGCCTGCGGGACATCGAGGACGTTTCCATGCTGGTCTCGGAACTGGAGGCGGACGGCAAGGGCGTGCCGGTGCTGATCAAGCACTACCTGCGCCTGAACGCCTCGCTGCTCAGTTTCAACGTGGACCGCAAGTTCTCGGACGTGGTGGACGGGCTGATCCGGGTGGACCTGCGCACCACCGACCCGCGTATCCTGTCGCGTTTCATGGGACGGCACGGGTTCGCCCGCTTTGCCGGGCACCACGGGCTGGAGCGGACGCGGCGCGAGGCCTGATTACTGAACATGGAGTATTGACTCGAAAGGCCCTGCCGGAAAAGCGGCGGGGCCTTTGTGTCGGGTGGAATTTATTTGTTTCTTGACAGCAGCCGCATTACGGGTGAGAATGGTCCCAGGGCTTGTGACACGGCCCAGCCACAACGGATGACTGAACCCTTACCCGGAGGCCTATACCATGCGCTGGTCTTATTTTATCGTGCTGCTGCTGACCCTGGCGGTCCTGGGATGGGTGGCGCTGCTGGCGGGGTCGGGAGTGGGCAGCTTTCTGGACATTCCGAGCCTGCTCGTTGTGCTTGTGCCCGCACTCCTGATGTCCCTGGCCAGTTATGGCCTGTCGGAGATGGGGAGCTATTTCGCCCTGGCGTTCAAGAAAGAGGGGGCGGCTCCGGTGGCGCTGGAGAAAGGGATTCACTTTTTCGACACGTTGCAGACCTATTTCAAGATCAGCGCGGCGATTGCTTTCAGCATGGGCCTGATTCTCATCCTGGCGACACTGGATGATTTGTCGAAAATCGGCCCCTACCTGGCTGTGGCGGTTATATCGGTACTATATGCCTGTGTCCTGGCCCTGCTGCTGACCGTGCCGTTCCGGACCGCGCTCGAAAAGAAGATGATAGAGCTGGGGCAGTGAGTGAGTGACTTTAGTCTCAGGCCAGCGCTTTCTCGGCCTCTCTTGCCACCGCGGCCGCGGCTTTCACCACCTCGACCGGATGACGGCCGCGGGCGGTCTCGCCGGTGAAAAGCAGCCAGCCCGTGCCGTCCAGCACGGCGTTGTAGATATCGCTCACCTCGGCCCGGGTGGGCACTGGGTTCAGGCGCATGGATTCCAGCATCTGGGTCGAGGTGATAGTCTCCAGGCCCAGGGATTTGGCCTGCCGCAGCACCCGTTTCTGGGCCGCTGGCACCCTCTCCAGGCCGATCTCCACCCCCAGGTCGCCGCGCGCCACCAGGGCGCCGTCGGCCTCTTCCAGAATCCCGTCCAGATTATCCAGCGCCTCGGCCCGCTCGACTTTGGCGATCAGGCGCAGGCTGGTCCCGCTCGCGCCCAGAGACTCCCGGACTTGGCGCACCGCACCGGCATCCCACACGAAAGAGAGCGCCAGGCTGTCGAACCCGAGAGCCGCCAGGCTGTCCAGGTCGGCGCGGTCCTTGGCGCTCAAAGCCGGAAGGCTCAGGTCCAGGCCCGGGGCGTTAACTCCTTTTCGGCCCGTCAGTATCCCACCGCGGACCACCCGGCAGCGCGCGCCCTCCGCGCCCAGCCCCAGGACTTCCAGCGCCACTGCCCCGTCGTTGAGCAGTACTCGCGCACCTGGCGCGAGCGCCAGGATCAACTCCGGGCAGTCGACTGTTACCCGCTCCGCGCTCAGCGGTTCCTCGCCAGCGCAGAGGACAATCTCCCGCCCCGGTTCCAGATGCACGCCGCCTTCCGGGGACACGGCGGTGCGGGGACGGGGGCCCTGGAGGTCGGCCAGAAGGCGTACTTTACGGCCAGAGGATTTTTCGGCTTGTCTGAGGGGGGCGAGCAGACTGGCACACTCACCTGGAGTGAGGTGGGAGAAATTGACCCGCACCCCGGTCATCCCGGCCTCCAGCATGGCCTCCAGCACGGGGCTGGAGGCGCAGGACGGTCCCAGGGTGCACATTATTCCGGTGCGCAGCGCCGCGGTCATCCGGCCGCGCCGATCCGGGCCGGCTGCCCGGTGGCCGAGAGCACGCTGTTCCAGAGGCTGCTCTCCGGGGCCACCTTTTTCTTGCCGCGGGTGACCAGGCTTAAGGGGACATGGGTCATCACGTTGTGCCACAGGCCCACGACCATGTCGGTCTTGCCGGCCATGGCGGCGTGGACAGCGGCGCGGCCCAGGTCGTTGCAGAACAGGGCGTCCCCGGCATCCGCGGGCACGGAGCGCACTACATAACTCGGGTCGATGTACTTGAGGTTCACCTCGCGGCCCCGCGCGGCGAAATGCGCCTTAATCCTGTCGCGCAGGAAAATGCCGACATCCTTGGACATCTGGCTGTAGGCGATGTTGCCGCTCTTGTCGCGGATTATCTCGCCGCTGTCCACCAGGTCGAGGCCAGCGCCCTCGGCGGCCACGATCACGGCGTGGTTGCGTCGGGCCAGACGGTCCTCCAGCAGCTCGAACAGGCCGCCCGGTCCCTCCAGGCTGAACGGGCACTCGGGGATCAGGCAGAAATTGACCACCATGCTGGCCAACGTGGCGTGGCAGGCGATGAACCCGCTGTCGCGGCCCATCAGCTTGACCAGGCCCACGCCGTTGGGCGCGCCCTCGGCCTCATTGTGCGCGCCCAGGAGCACCTGACGGGCGGCCTGGACCGCGGTGTCGAACCCGAAAGTCTTGTAGACGAACAGGATGTCATTGTCCACTGTCTTGGGCACACCGATCACGGACAGCTCGTAGCCCTGGCGAAGGGCCTCCTCGGCCACGGCGTGCGCCCCTTTCAGGGTGCCGTCTCCGCCGATCGCGAACAGTAGGTTCACTTTCCAGCGCCGGCATGATTCCACGATCAGCGCCGGGTCGACCGCGCCGCGCGAGGAGCCGAGGAACGAGCCACCGTTGTGCTGCACACCGTCCACCCGTTGGGGGGTCAGCTCCAGCGGGGTCTGGGCCGAGACCATGTCGAACCCGGCGTCGCCGTCGCGCACCCCTAGCACGCGCTTCACTCCGTAACGGTGGTACAGCTCCAGGAAAATCGACTGTATGACATTCTTGATCCCCGAGCAGACTCTGCCGCAGGTGACAATAGCCGCCCGGGTGCACTGCGGGTCGATAAGGATGCGCGGCCGCGTCCCGGCGCACTCGAAAGATAGCGCATCGCCGGAGCCGTCCGCGCGCGGCTGGTAGACAGGCAGCGG
>CAYLSM010000270.1:0-5196 GCA_964386505.1 uncultured Gemmatimonadales bacterium | reverse complement strand
TGTCCAGGTCCACGGCCACGGCGGCCAGGCCCTGGGTGCTGGAGTCGAGTCCCAGAGAGAGACGTGGCATCGTGTTCGCTCCCCCCGCGCTCTCAGAAATCGAGCGGCATGGGCCGCTGCTCGAACTTGACCACGGTTTCGCGCGGGATCAGGCGCGACAGGTCGATACCCTTAGCCCGGGCACGGGTCACGATGTCCTCGATCCGTCCGCGGGAGCCGGCCGGGTTGTGGTAGGCGGCCAGGACTTCCTCCGGGTCCATGTTGTCCACGACGCCGTTGGCCAGCTCGATGGCGTTGATGCTCTTGGCCACCGCGGCCTCGACCGGCATGCGCTCGGGGTTGATGTCCAGGCCGAACATCCCCTGGTATCCGTAGAGCCGCAGCACGAACAGCAGAGCCTCCAGGGTCTCCACGCCCACCACGCCCGGGTCGAGGTCCTGGTCAAAATTGCCCAGGGGCTGGCTGTTCCAGTGGGTGTGGGCCAGACGGGCCTGGCGCAGGACAGCGCTGTACGAGAAAGCCACGTCCTCGAAGCCCATGCGCACGTGGCCGATCTCGGGGTTGAGACCGACCAGGCAGTGCCCGGCCTCGAGAAGCTTGCGGTTGAGCGGGTTTTTCAGGCGCGCCTCCACGTTCTGCGCCATGATCATACCATCGGCGGTGTTGCGCCAGATATTGTTTATCGCGGGCTCGTAGGGCTTGGGCTCGATAGCCACGCGCACGCCGGGGACCTCGTCCATCGCCTCGGCCAGGGCGGCCTCGAAACGGTCCCACATGTCGTAGAAATCGGTGCCCAGCGAGTAGGTGTAGCCATCGATGCCCGGCCAGCAGACCGCCACCACCGGGTAGCCCTGTTCCTCGGAGATTGTCTTGACCAGCTTGAGCTGCTCCACGGTGCGGGCGGCGTACTTGTCGCGCACCGCGCCCAGCGGGCTGCTGGTGGTGCCGAACTGCGAGTCGACCATACGGAAATCGCCGCCGATTCCGGCCACCACCGAGACAATTATCCCGGTTTCCTGGCGCAGCTTGCGGAACTGCGGATAGTTCTCGGCGTTGATCTCCCAAGGCTCGTGGGCCTCGAGGGCCTTGAGCCCCACACCACCCAGCTCGGCTGCTATTGCCAGACGGCGTTCCAGGTCCATGGGCGCCTTGTAGCTGCCGTGGAATCGCGAGCCGCCCTCGCCGAAAAACCAGATGCCGGCGCTGTAGACCGGCTTGAACGGCCGGCGCAGCATCTCGATCCGGGTCTGAGGCGCCAGGCGCAGGGCCTGGTGACGGATATCTGTCAGAGTGGCGCCCTCGACTGTCCGGCCTGCGGAGGCCCGGACAGACTCATCATACGGAAACTTGAGGCCGTAGTTGTTGAAACCGGAATGCTCGAACATCCTCGTCTCCCCCTCGCATTAACGTTCCCTGCAGCATGTTTCACGGCGCCCCGGCGCCGCGGTCAATTGAAACGCACGATCAGCCGCGGCCGCAGGGTGGGCACTGCGTAACTGCAGCCGCGGAAAGAAATGTTGTAGCTGTTGCGCACCGGCGAGACAACCCAGCCGTGATTCCGCTCCGGATGGGCCAGCCACTGTTCGAACTGTGGGATGAACACCGACAGGTCGAGCCGGACCGGGGTCTCGGGGCGCACCTCCTGGCGGCCATCCGACTGCTCGGTCCACTCCCCGCACAGGGGAGCCTCCACCGAGCCCGAATCCTGGGCGGTCCAGGCGGGGAGGGCCGGGCGGGTGGAGAAGGTGATCCGGCTGTCCCAGTCACTTCCGGGCAGCCCGACCCGATAGAGGTCATCCCCCACGGCGGGGGAGAGCGAGTTCTGGCGGCTGCAGAAAAGCAGCAGCTCCAGGGATTTGACTCGCGTGCCGGGGGGCGACTTCAGGCCGCTCAGGTCGTAGCGGATATAGAACTCCGAGAACTCCATTTCGTCATGACGGCTGTAAGTCCAGCATTCCAGGTCCCCGTTCTCCAGACAGATATCGGGGGCCTGCGCGCGCACGGTAACCGCCCGGCAGCCCTCATAGCCGTTACGTCCGTTCCACAGCTCCACAGTCCCCGCGGGCGGCTCCGGTTCCGGGACATACAGGTTCCTTGCGGCGAAACCGTCACTCAGGGCGCCCTGACTGTCGCGGGCGCGGACAAGAAGATAATGCGGGCCGGGGCTCAATGCCAGTGGGTCCAGGCTGAGACTGAAATTCCCGCTGCCCGCGGCCATAGCCCAAGGGCCATAATCCAAGCTGTATTCGACCCTCTCGACCGAATGGTCATCCCGGGCCTGCCCGGTCAGCACGCGCGCCGAGTCCAGGACTATGCAGACAGAGCTGTCATCCAGGGCCAGGGTCGGGGGTGTGTCCGGCAGGGAGTCCAGGGCCAGGCTGTCGAAAGCGAACGAGCTGATCGAGCCCACTTTCCCGCCCGCCAGACGTATCTCGTAGAACCGTCCATCCCGCGTGCTGTCCATGCTGCAGTTGGACAGGGTCAGGGAGACTATACCACATTCCAGGGTGTCCAGGTTATGGGTGTGGGTGTGGCCGCTCAGACAGAGAACAATGTCGGAGGCACGGCTCTCCAGAAGCGGTATGGCCGTGTCCCCGAACTTTCCGGGAGGATAGTGCTGGGTGTAAACCAGGGGCTTGCCGCTTGGGGTAACCGCGAGAAGGCTATCCAGCCACTGCCGGCAGCGAAGGCTGTCCTGGCTCCAGTTGAGAATGAACTCATAGCCGCCGGCCTCGAATGTACGGGCCAGGGGGCCGAACACGCCGCTCCACCACTGGGGCGAGCGCGAGTAGTTGTCGTCGTGGTTGCCGGGCAGAACATGGACCGGAAGCGGGGCCTGGGCGCAGATTTCGCGGACATTCTCCTCGTATTCCGGCGCGTGGGCGCAGATATCACCGGTGATCAATACGAACTGTCCCCGGTCACGCAGCGTATAAAGGAGCCGCCGCAGACGTCCCAGGTCCTCTCCCGAGGCGATGTGTGTGTCGGACAGGGCGATAAAATCGAGAGTCTGCGGTTTCGGCGAGCAGGCCAGGGCCAGCAGTGCGGCTGTGCAAACGACCAGACTTAGGAAACGCTCACGGGCGCGGACAGATTGACGGACAGCATTCATCGTCTCATTTTCCTCACAGAGGGGCAGACAGAGCAGTCCGGGAGCTACAGTCCATTAGTTCACTGTGGAAAACAATAAAAGAGCCTCAGCCGTTTCGCAATGGACTTCCTCTCTCAGGGTGGAGCATGAAATCCTTGTGAAAAGAACGGACCGGGATTAAACTTTTTTTCTAATAATCGGTCTGATGTTAATATCGCAGAAGAGGTAACAATGGCGATAGATATCAGAATTGTTCGCGCGCGCGACTTTATAAAAGTGACGTCAACTGGAAAGCTCGATTTCGAAAAGTCTAAGGAATCGCTAATTGAGGTTGCCTCAGCCTCGCCGCCACAAACCGGTTACAAAGTGATTCTGGACACTCGAAAATCTCAGTCAGGAATGTCAATAACAGAACTTTGGTATTTGGCGGTTGAACTCAGAAACCTTCATACATCCTTTTCTAAAAAGACAGCTGTTCTTTGCCCTCTCGAAAGATTTGACTACGCATCGTTCTTCGCACTCTGTGCCAGAAATCAAGGCCTCCGAGTCAAGGCTTTCAATTCTTTTGAAGATGCAATTGAATGGCTGATTGCAGATTGAGATAAAGCCTTTCACGCGGTTTCGGACGACGCGTTTCGTTCCGCGAGCACCTGAACCGCAACGTTACCACGACCGCCCGCCTGTATTTCTTCGTCAAGCTGAAAACCTAACCAGGGGCATGTGTGGCGGACCTGCGCAAGGCTCTTACCGGAACGTGGATATCAGCCATTGTTTTTCTGTCCTCGATTTTCATCTGCTTTTCGTACGCCGGTGCGGACGCTGTCAGTTTCCTGCACGGCAAGACTCTGCAGACACTTCTTCTTTTGAGCTCCCTGGCTTTCGTTTCTGAATACGTGGACTCCTCCCTGGGCATTGGTTATGGCACCACACTGACTCCGATCCTGATGTTCGCCGGGTACACGCCCCTGCAGATCGTACCTGCGGTGCTGTTATCGGAGTTTGTAACCGGCATTTCGGCCGGCCTGGCTCATCACAGCCTGGGCAATGTGAACCTCTCCCGCGGCACGGATGACCGCCGCGTGATGTACCTTCTGCTGGCCCTCTCGCTGGTCGGCACTCTGGCTTCTGTGGTTCTGGCGCTCAATCTCCCTGTCCGGGCTGTTAAGTTCTACATCGGGGTTATGATCATTACGGTGGGGCTTTTCCTTCTGGCCGGCATAGGGCGCAGAATTCACTACAGCGCAGCCCGTATCGTGGCACTGGGCACAGTGGCCGCGTTCAACAAGGGCATCTCGGGCGGGGGCTATGGCCCGCTGGTTACCGGCGGCCAGATCATGTCCGGGGTGCCTGAGAAGAACGCGGTGGGGATCACATCCTTTGTCGAGGGTGTGGTCTGCCTGGTGGGTCTTGTTCTTTACGTGACCATGCAGGGCGATATCTACTGGCCACTGGCCGGGGCGCTGACCGCAGGTGCAGTTTTGAGCGTGCCGGTAGCGGCCTGGACCGTTAAAATCGTGTCCGCGACAGCCCTGCGCTGGGCGATCGGCGTGATTACCCTTCTGCTGGGCGTGATGACCCTGGTCAAGCTGTTCTGAGCGGGAAGTGAGCGAAGCCCGGGCTCCGGGGCGGCCGCGCCGGGCGCCGAAGGCGCCGCGCGCGTGCGCCCGCCCGCCGTTTTCACGGCGGCGGCGCGGCCGCCCCCCTGCTCGATATCCATCCCTCCCTTGAAGCCTACCCCTGAAACCGCCGCCTGCTAAACAGCCGCGGCTGTCAGTCCAGTATCAGCCGGGCCCGGCGGAACAGCTTATCGGCGATAAGCACTGTCACAACCCCGATAGCCAGCAGTACGAACGCCGCCACGGCCGCCAGCAGCTCCACCCCACCGGCCGTGAAAAAGGCGAACACCGCCTAGAAAGGCACCGAGGTATTGAATGTCTGTGGCAGGGTTGATCTGTTCAAAACCGTCCGCACGCAAGTGGGTGGAGGGGATGATCGTTTTCGCTTGCCCGGGACCAGCGAAGGAAAGCTGGATGGCGACAGGGCCGCCCTGCTGATAGTGCTCCAGGCGGATGGGGTACCAACCGGCTTCCAGATGGATCGTGCCC
>CAYLSM010000269.1:0-5271 GCA_964386505.1 uncultured Gemmatimonadales bacterium | reverse complement strand
CAGGGGATTTACAGCGAGACAGTGGTGGAGCCGGTGCTGGCCGGGGCCGCGGGACCCGAGGCGGTGGAGCGTATCGCCTGGCCCGGCCCGGCTTTCCTGGACCTGGAGGCCTGCCGCGGGCGCGCCGCCGAGGCCCGCGCCTCCGGGCTGGCGGTCTACGGTGGAATCTGGGCCAGCCTTTTCACCCACTCGCGCTCCATGCTGGGCGAGGAGGATTATCTGGTCGCCCTGCTGGCCGACCCGGAGCTGGTCTCCGCCCTGGTCGCCCGCCTGACCGACTGCTTCCTGGAGCTGAACCAGGCTTATCTTACAGCCTGCGCCCAGTATCTGGACATCTACTATTTCGGCAGCGATTTCGGCACCCAGAACTCGCTCTTTGTCAGCCCCGGCATGTTCCGCACCTTCTACAAGCCGCACATGAAACGTCTGGCCGACCAGGCCCGCACCTTCGGGCTGCGCGTGATGTACCACACCTGCGGTTCGGTGCATCCGATCATCGACGATCTGATCGACTGCGGGATAGAAATCCTCGACCCGGTGCAGGTGAGCGCCTCCGGGATGAGCGCACCCGAGCTGGCGGCGCGGTTCAAGGGACGGATCGCGTTCCACGGCGGGATCAGCACGCAGGGGGTATTGCCTGAGGGTAGGCCGGAGGATGTGCGGCAGGCTGTAATCGAGACAATTAAGACACTGGGGCCGGACAGCTATATCGTGGCCCCGGACCAGGACCTGATGGCCGATGTACCCATGGAAAATATCGAGGCCCTGTTCGCGGCCGTGCGGGAGATGAGACTGTAAACGCGGGGGCGGCCTCAGCGGGCGGCGGCCCAGGCCTGTCGCGGCGGACGGATGTTTTCGAGCACCAGAAGCTGGTACAGCGTCTCGCCGTCGCGTTCCACCTCCAGTGGCAGGACCAGCAGGCGGAAATTGTCCAGACGGGCGGAAAACTGCGGGTTGTCGCGGTAGAGGGCGTGCAGGCGTTCAAAATCCTTGAGCGCGCCCTGCACCCCGCTCTTGACATCGATCTCGGCGCTCATCTCGTACTTGTCGGTCAGCTTGAGCTGGAAATCCTCGAGCTGACGGTCGACCATGGCGGGCTCAGCTTTCTCCTCGTACATCTGGCGCACCACCTCACGCACGGCCAGAATCAGTTCCACAGCGCGGAAATGCGGCAGAAATGTCGTCTGGAACTTTGGAATCAGCCCGTGCTGCAGCATCTCGACAAATACCTGGTCGGAGAGCAGCTCCTCCAGCGTGTTCTGCAGGATTATGTTGCTCTCCACCTCTTTGCGCCACTTGTCGTTGCTCGCCAACACATTGGCCAGTATGTCGATTACCTGATTTTCTTCCATCGCCGCCTGCCTTGAACCCATCTCTAATCACTCGATTAATTGTCGATACGCAATTATATACCATCGTAAATTTTAACACAAGCGCCAAGTCAAGATTTTCGACTTTTTAGTCTAATTATTTTCCATCGCCGCGGCCAAGGATATTCTTGCCAACGCGGGGCCCGCTCATTACAGTAAATAGGAGATTCCTGGGGTTGCCGACTAAATCTTATCGCTACAGCGGACTGGCACATATAATCACCAAAAACGCGGAGGGTATTTTGCGGGTGCTACCACAGTTGTTCCGGCTCGGCCGCCTGACTGGGTTTCTGCTGTTGCTGGCGGCGGTCTCTCCGCTGGCCGCCCAGACCCGTCAGCTCCAGGTGGTGCAGGAAAAAGCGCCCATGTTCAAGGAGCACTCCATCTCCTCGCCTATCATCAAGTACCTGGAGAAAGGCTCCCGGCTCAACCTCCTGGCCGCCGAGGATTCGTTCTATCTGGTGAGCTACGGTGGATTCGAGGGCTGGGTGATCCCGTTCAGCGTCCGTGAGCTGGCCGCGGAGGGCGCTGCGGCTCCGGCAGCCGAGAGCGAAAGCCCCCAGGCCGCACCCACCGCGGAGGAGCCGGCTGCGGATGACGAGCTGGGCGGGCGCTACGTGACCGTGAAGGGCCGTTACGCCAACCTGCGCGAGGGCCCGGGCATGGGCTACAACATCGTGGGAAAGGCCTATCGCGGGCAGAAACTGGAGAAATTCATCAAGCGTGGCAACTGGTACCGGGTGCGCCTGCCGGATTCCAAGATCGGTTTCATCCGTGAGGACCTGCTGAACCCGCTGGGCGGGATGAAAAAAAGCTCCGGCGCCTCTTCCGGCGCCACGCCGTCACCCGCCACAGCGGCAGCGCCCTCCGCGGCTCCGGCCTCGAGCGGGACACTTCAGGAGCGAGTGAGCCGCCTGGAGCAGGAGCTTACCGAGTTGAGAGCACTGCTGCTGGAGCATTTGCGTGGTTCGGGCGGCCAGGCTGCCTCCCCGGCCGCGCCCCTTGACGGGGCGTCGGCGGGACAGGCGGACCAGAGCGCGTTGCAGGGTCAGGCTGCGGGCACGGCTCAGCAGACCCGCAGCGGTCGGATAATCGGAAACCGCGCCACCAAGGTCTATCATCTGCCGTCGAGCGTTTTTTACGACAAGATTCCGGAGGAGTTCCGGGTCTACTTCAATTCCGAGGAGGATGCCCAAAAGGCCGGGTTCACCAAATCGATCCGTTGAGACAGTGACGGGTGCTGCGCGCGTCAGGCTCTCTTGCGCCGCTTGCTGTTCTGCTGCAGGCTGCGGAAAGCCTCTTCCTGTGTCTCGTAGATTTCGAACCAGCGGTCCAGCTTGGTCTTGCTGAAGATTCTCTTCAGCTCCTTGTTCAAGCTGGACAGGCTCAGGCAGCCGCCGTCCTTGTAGATTCCGCGACTGAGGTTGACCAGGACGCTCAGTCCGAACCCGTCGATATACTCTGTCTCCTTCAGATCGACCACAATCCTTTTGTGGTTTGCCGCTTCCAGTTGCGTAAACAGCTCTTTGAGAGTCTGCGTGTTCTGGAAGTTGATCTGGCCTTTCACCTCGGCGACAGCGATGTCGTCAATTTCATGGGTGGTGATTGTCATTTAAAGCTCCCGAAGTGATACGGATTTTACTCAAACATCTGTCCATTCCGTTCGATAATGAAGAGGGGGCAGCCCTCAGGCTGTCGAGGCGCGAGTCAAAGGCATCCGGAACCCTCCCTGGTTTCCGTGGTCGGCTGTGATCTGAGCCCTGGCCGGGTGGTTCCCGGAGGGTCAGTGTGGTTTCGAACGTGGTAAAAGCAAGTTCCGTACCACGCGGCCCACAAGGCCATTACGGGAACGGCTAAAAAATTTAACTCGCGCAAATTATTATCTTTAGGCCATAGCAGGGCTGACGGTCACGGCGGAACAGACCTGAACGTGAGCCCTGTGCGAGAAAAATCTACCCGTGGCTGGACAGGAAATGTCAAGCCGGAGTGTTCAGATGGACGAGGAATTCAAACTCGAGTGGCAGGAGGACGAGGAGGACCCTGGGGAAAAGAAACCCTCCCCCTCCCCTGACGGGGGAAAAAAGGCTTCCTCCAGCCGTCTGATCCTGCTTCTCGTGATGGCGGGGACAATGGTACTGGGGGGTGGAGGCGCGGGTTTCTGGTATATGCGCGCCCGCCAGCAGGAGCAGGAGCGCCTGGCCGCCGCGGCTGCCGTGCCGAAAGTCGTGGATGAGGGGCATATTTCCAGCGCCCGGGCCATGGAGATCATGGAAAACCGCAAGCTGATGCGGGACGAGTTCCGCTCCAGCCACAACGCGCCCCTGGTCGAGGACCAGGGCCAGGCCGGCATGGTCGACATGGCAGTGCGAGGCGAGCTGACCCTGGTGAGTGGCCTGTTCCAGCACTATGTGCAGACCACGGCCGCCTTTTTCGAGCTGAGCCGGATCATTACCAATAATTATGTCGAGAACCGCTCGCAGGTGGAACAGCTTTTCCTGACCCAGGTCAAACCGGCTTTCGACATGGCCGAGCGTCGACGGGATGTCCTGGAGCGGCGGATCACCCACACTCCGGCCCTGGAACTCTATGACAACCTCGCCTGGATCGCTCACCACGACAGCCTGGCTGTGATGACCATGCAGCGCTTCGTGGACAAAGGTGAGCCGGAGGATTTCCTGGCCGCCGTGGATCTGGCCAACACGGCCAAGCTGATGCTGCGCAAGTTCTGGGGGTTTCTGCGTGAGGATCTCCGTCGAAACCGGGTCAGTTTTACACCGCCGGAGGATATATGGCGGCGCTACTATATCGCCTGGGACATCGTGGAATGAGACTGCGCACGAAAACCTTAATCCTGCTGCTACTGGCCGCCCTGTCCTCCGGGGCCTGTAACCGCTTCAAAAAAGACAAGCCGGCCGAGGTGAAAGAGGTGGTCCTGGCCCGGAAAAGCCTGTTCCGCGTGCCGGCTGATTCCACGCGCTGGGTCGACTACCTGGCCGAGGCGCCCCAGGACACCGCCCGCGCCTGGCTGATGCTGGGCGCACTCTACCTGGCCAACGACCATGCCGCCGTGGCCATGGACTACCTCGACCAGGCCCTGGCCATCGATCCTGGCCGCCCGGTGATCCAGCTCAATCTGGCCGATGCATACAACCGCCTCGGAGAGCACGAAAAAGCGGTGGATGCTTTCCGCATGTACCTGAACTTCGAACCCGAAAGCCCGTTTGGTCCCGAAATATTCCGCATCGTCGAAAAATACCGCAGCATCGAGAGCGAAAAGCTCATCCCCTGACCGGCCGCTTGTAAAAGTTGACAAGATCACTCGGTTAATTTAGATTTCCCTCATCCGTTTTTCATGCATTAAACCCGCACTCCCCGGACGTTTACCATGCGCCTGACCACGCGCGGACATTACGGCATCCGGGCGATCCTCGAGCTGGCGGCCAACGGGAATGGGCCGCTGAGCCTGAAAGAGATCGCCCGGCGCCAGAACATCTCGCTGGCTTACCTGGAGCAGCTTTTCAACCGGCTGAAAAAGGACGGTCTGGTGGAGGCCCGCCGTGGCCCGGGCGGCGGCTACGTGCTGGGACGCCAAGCCTCCGGTATAACGGTGGGTGAGGTCTACCGCTCGCTCGAGGGTGAGATCGTGTTTGCCCGCTGCGGCGAGGGTGAGGCCGGAGCGGAATGCGCCGGAGCCGGGGACTGCATCTCGCGCCTTCTCTGGGAGGGCCTGGGACGGACCGTGCGCGATTACCTCGACTCCCTGACCCTGGCCGACCTTCTGGCCGCAGCCCGCGACCGTCGCGAGCCTATTGCCAGCCCCAGCCGCCCCTGAGTATATTGCCCCGGTCCCGATGCGGCCGCTCAGGCCGTACAGAGAGAGGGGAGAAAGATAGTCGATGAG
>CAYLSM010000268.1:0-5407 GCA_964386505.1 uncultured Gemmatimonadales bacterium | reverse complement strand
CGGCGCGCCCGAACCAGAGCGGCTTGCCCGGTTTCTGCGCCACTTTCCAGAACACTTTCTCCACCCCGGAGTCAGCGAACACCTCGATCAGGTGGTCATAGTCGCCCATGGAGACACCACCCACAGTGAGGACAATATCGGAGCCTGCCAGAAGGTCACGGAAAGCGGACTGCAGGGCCTCCGGGTCATCCGGGCAGCGGCGGGCCTCGATCCGGGACACTCTGGCCGCGCGCAGGGCGGCGCTCAGCATGGGGGCGATGGAGTCGTAGATTTGTCCGGGAAGAAGCTCCCCACCCGGCGCGACCAGCTCATCCCCGGTGGTCAGAAGCCCCATGCGCGGCGGCGGGTAGACTGATACCGTGCGGTGGCCCAGGGTGGCAAGAAGGCCCAGGGCAGGAGGTGTGAGGACAGTCCCGGCGTCCAGAAGGCGCGTCCCGGCGGCGATTTCCTCCCCGGCCCGGTTGATATTGGCTCCCATAACCGCGGGACCGAAAAAGGTGATCTCCGACTCGCCCTCGCGGGTCTGCTCGCGCATCACCACCGCCTCGGCCCCAGCCGGGACCGCCGCGCCGGTCATCACCCGCAGCGTGGCGCCGGAGGGAAGCTCAGGCGGCGCACCGGCAGCGGCCCGTTTCTCACCGGCCAGGGGCAGGCTCACCGGGGCCTCTGACGAGGCGTGTTCCAGGTCCGCCAACCGCACCGCGTAACCGTCCATGGAGCTGAAACTGAAAAACGGGTAGTCACGCCCGGCCGGGATGTCCCCGGCGCAGACCAGGCCGCCGCAGTCCTCCAGGGGACAGTCCTCCGGCTCGGCGCGGTTCGAGGCGCCCAACACCAGTTTCAGTGCCTCCTGCGGTGTGATCAGCCCGGACGCCGTCACTCCGTCTCTCACTGGCAGTCCCTTTCTGTGATTGAGGCGTCCTCACCCGCCTGTTTCAGGGTGCGGTACTCCTCCGGGGTGTCGATATCCTGCAGCACGCCGGGCTCATCTGTCTCCACCTCCAGCACGCGGGACAGGTCGGCGCGCACCACGGCGCGGGCGCCGATATCCTCCGGGGCGTGCAGCAACTCCTCGAACACTGCCTTTCCGAACAACGCCGGGTGGCCGCGACGGCCATTGTGCACGGGCAGGACTATCGGCTTGCCGCTGGCCCGGAAAGAGTCGATCAGGCGCGCGATTGTCCCCACACTCACCGCGGGCTGGTCCACCGGGAACAGCATGACCGCCTCCGGGGCCAGAGCCTCCAGGCTTTTCAGCCCGGCCTGTACCGAGGAGAGCATGCCGTGCTCAAAGCGCGGGTTCACTACCACCTCCTCGGGCGGAAGGCCCGCGCGGGCGATAAACTCCTGGGCCCGGTGGCCGAACACCACCCGCAGCGCCGCCAGGGGCGCAGATTTAAGCGTGTCATACAGCACGGAAAGGAATGTCCCTCCGCGGTATTCCAGAAACGCCTTGGGCGATCCCATGCGCTCGGACTTTCCCGCGGCCAGGATAATGGCGGCAACTTTCGGCTGGACGGTTTTCCTGTTCCCGGAATTCCTCAAAGCTCTATTCTCTCCCGGAGCAGCGACGGCTTGCGGCTCCTTCTCACCTGGATCAACTGGGCTGCGATACTGACCGCGATCTCGCCCGGGGTCTCGGCCCCGATATCAAGGCCCACCGGGGCGTGAAGCTGGGCCAGACGGGCGCTGTCCACACCCCGGCCGGCCAGATACTCGCGCAGAAGGGCCACCTTGCGCCGCGAGCCGATCATCCCGACATAGTCCACCGGGCAGGCCAGGGCCAGTTCCACTGCCTCGCGGTCCTGGTCGTGGCTGCGCGCCACCGCGACCACGTTCCAGCCTGGGCCTGGAGAAAGGCTGTCGAAAGCCTGGGCGAGTGGGGCGTTCAGCACCCGCTCGGCCTCCGGGAAACGCTGGGCGGCGGCGAACTCCGGGCGGTCATCCACCACTGTGACCCGGAAACCAGCCAGGGCCGCCACCCGGCTCAACGCCAGGCCGACATGCCCGCCGCCCAGGACAAGCAGCCGCGGCGGACTGATAAACGGCCGGGCCAGGAAACCGGCCAGGGCCGGCCAAGCTGCAGATGGATTCTCCAGCGCCAGAAACAGCGTGTCCTGGTCCGCGGTCCGGCCTTTGAGCGACCGCAGGACCGCACTCTCCCAGGCGGTCTCGGTCAACGAGCCGGCCTTGACCGCACCGTCCTCCACCAGGGCCGCGGCCCCGGCCCATTGAGCCTCGCCCTCACCTACAGCCAGCGCCAGCCAGGCCCGGCCCCCGCGACGGGCCGTCTGCAGCGCCGCGGACCAGAACCCAAGCGCCTCGGGCGTGGGAGTCACCACGACAGTATAGAACCCGATCCGCCCGCCGCAGAGCATGCTGCCCGGCTGGACAGTCGCGGAGTCGAAATTGAAACGGGTCAATGCGGCCCGTCCGCTGGAGAGCGCCTGATGCGAGAGGCGGACCATCTCGGCCTCCATCTGGCCGCCCCCCAGGGTGCCGGCCACCCGGTCCGTGCTCACGACCAGGGTCGCTCCGGCGGGCGTGGGGGCCGAGCCCGAGCGTTCCAGGGCCAGGCTAAGGGCCACGCTCTGCCCCTGTTCCAGCAGGGGCAGCATCTGTTCGAGGGTCTGGAGCATGCTCTGAATATGCCTCGGTGTGTCCGGAAAAGTAAAGGAGGTCCGGAGTCAAAGCCCCCGGACCTCCACTCAATAAATCCACAGTCCCGCGCCGTGTCAGATCGTTCAATCGGGAATCTGGCAGGCGAAACAGGACCGTCCGGGCTTGCAGTCGCCGCATCTAACAAACCTGTCATCCGGCCCCACCGGGCCCTGGGTCAGAAGGCACCAGGACTGCTCATCGGGCTTGGGCACGTAGAAACCGCTGGACAGACCGCTCACATAGTACTGCTTGGAGCGGTAATTCCGGCAGACCTGCTTGAGAACAGCCAGGGTTTGATCGCTCATGGTGATTCTCCCGTTGTCAGGCACTAAACTTCCACGCCGGCGGTGCGAAGGACCGCCCGCTTGAGTATGGTCTTGGCGAGCTGGATCTTGTACTCGTTCTCCTCCAGCGCCGCGGCGTCCTTGAGCGCGGCCTCTGCCGCCTGCTCAAGCAGCCCTCCGGTCAGTTCCTTGCCGCTGAGGACTTTCTCGGCCTCCACGGCCCTGTAGGGCGCCGGGGAAACTCCGGAGAGCACCAGCGAGGCTTTCCTGACCGTGTGGCCCGCCATGTCCAGCACCACGGCCGCGCCCACCAGGGTGAAATCGCGGCTCTCGCGCTCCTTGAACTTGAGATAGTGGCTTTTCTGTCCGGCCGCTGGCGCTGGCACTGTCACGCCGGTGAGCACCTCGCCCTTGGCCAGCACGGTTTCCACCGTGGGGTCGGTCTCGGGCAGGACAAAGAAATCATCCAGCTTGACCTCACGCGTGCCCTTGGCCGAAGCGATTGTCACGCTCGCGCCCAGGGCCATCAGCATCGGGGCCACATCCGAGGGGTGGACGATGAAACAGGGCCCGCCGTTCAGGATACAGTGGTACTTGTTGCGGCCCGAGACGGCATAGCATATGCCGCCGCCCTTGCGCACGCAGTTGTATTCGGGGCCGCGGTAGTACCAGCAGCGCGGACGCTGGCAGAGGTTGCCGCCCAGGGTGCCCATGTTGCGAAGCTGCGGGCTGCCAACCGACTCGGCCGCCTCGGCCAGCCCGGTGTACTTGGCCTTGACCGTGGCGTTAGCGGCGATATCGCCCAGGCGCGCCAACGCACCCAGCTTGAGTCCGGCCGACCCGGCGGAGATACTGTCCAGCCCCTGGATCGACTTGAGATTGACCAGACGCTCCGGAGAGGTGTTGCGGGTTTTCATATCACCCAGTATGTCGGTGCCGCCGGCCAGGACACGGCTGTCCCCGGGCTTGGAAAGCACGGCCACGGCATCCTTGAGGTCCTGGGCGTTGTAGTATTTAAAGGCTTTCATGGTCATGCGCCTCCGTTCTTTTTCAGCGCCTCAAGCACTGCAGCCGGTGTAATGGGCATCTTTGTGACCCAGACCCCGGTGGCGTTGTGGATCGCGGTCACCAGCGCCCCGCTGGTGGGGATATGCGCAGGCTCACCCAGGCCGATCACTCCGCGCTCGGGCATCGGGTCGATCACCGCCTCGATCTCTGGCATCTCCAGCGTACCGAGCAGCTTGTAGTTCTCGAAATTCGGGTTTACCATGGTGCCGGTGTTTGGGTCGAGGCTGCGGTCCTCGAGCATGGCCCAGCTCAGGCCCATGATCACGCCGCCGTTGAGCTGGCTGCGCGAGGTGAGCGTGTTGACCGGCAGGCCGAAATCCTGCACCGCCACTACCTTGATCGGTTTCACCCGCCCGGTCTCGACATCCACCTCCACCTCGACAAACTGGCAGCCGGCCACGCCGGAGGAGCTGAACCCCTCCACCCAGCCGTCCTGCACGCTCAGGGTGCGTCCCTGAAGCAGCGCACAGGCGTCTTTCCATTTCATCGACTTCGCACGGTCGGCAGTGGAGAATATCACGCCATCCTCACAGACCAGGTCGCCGGCGCTCACTCCCAGCGCGGGGGCCACCTTGGCCAGAAGCTCGGCCAGGGCTTTGGCAGCCACGTTGTTTATCACCGGGGTGACCGAGCCGATCGTGATCGATCCGCCCGAGCCGGGCGCGAACGGAAGCGAGGTGCGGCCTATTTTCGGAGTGACCAGGCTCATCGGGATACCCAGCACATCCGCGGTGACCTGGTGCACGCAGGTACGGATACCGGTGCCCAGGTCCTGTGTGCCGATCGAGGTGACCACCCGCCCGTCCGGGAAAATCTCGACAATGGCCTTGGCGTCCTTCTCACCGCCGCCGCCCCAGGTGCCGCTGGAGACCCCGACCCCTCTTTTGAGCGGGCCCTTGTCCGAGCCGGGCGTTTTCCTGCGTTTTGCCGCCCAGCCTATCTTCTCGGCGCCCAGCCGGTACTGGTGATGACGGCTCTCGTTCGGGTCGTTCAGTATGCGGAACTCTATCGCGTCCATGCCGGCTTTTTCGGCCAGCATGTCCATTATGACTTCCATCGCGAAATTGGCCTGCGGATGTCCGGGTGCGCGCATCGCGCGGGCCGGGCCGGCGTTGATCCGCACATCCTCGTGCTTCTTGTACACGGCGCCGTCCGGCACCTTGTAGATATAGGGCGAGGGGAAACTCGCATCCTCCGAGATTCCGCCCGTGCCATAGGATTCCTGCCAGAACGCGGTGATCTTGCCGGTCTTGTCGCAGGCCATCTTGAGGTGCTGGTGCGAGGAGGGACGGTTGCCCACGGCCAGGAATTCCTCGTGACGGGTGAGCATAAGCTTGACCGGCTTGCCTGTGATTTTGGCGAGACGGGCCGGCACGACACCCTCCACACCCACC
>CAYLSM010000267.1:0-5432 GCA_964386505.1 uncultured Gemmatimonadales bacterium | reverse complement strand
CAAGAGCTGGGACCTGGATTTTTACATGGTGCCGTTCTACAACATCGCGCGTAATCCCCGCGAGAGCGCGGTGGTGACCGGACGCTTCGAGGTGGAGGAATTCGAGGAGGCCGACCCGCCGGTGTTCTGCCGTTTCATCCGCTCCACGCGCAAGCAGTGTCTGGCCTACAAGGTGCTGGGCGCCGGGCGGCACTGCGCGAGCCAGGAGGCGGTGCGCGAGCGTATCCGCTGGACCTACGCCAATATCAAGCCCGGCGACTGCGTGGTGCTGGGGATGTTCCCCAAGTACGTGGACCAGCCGGTGCTGAACGTGGGCTACGCCATCGAGGCGATCAACAGTTTCGCCTGATTCCGTTGGGTTTGTCCGAGCCTGAATATCAATATCGACCCACGGGTTGTCCCGGACCCCCATTCCCGTTCCGGAACAGCCGCAGACACTGGCAGCCCGATCCCAGGAGGCCCCGCGATGACTCCCTCCCGCCGTCAGTTTGTCCGCAACCTGGCCTCGGGCGCCCTTGGCGGCCTGGCCCTCGGCGCGGTTGCCCGCGACGGGTCCGCCGCACCGGCCGAAAGCGCCGCTGTCGAACCCTCCAGCCTGCCCGCAGTGCCTTTCGGGCCGCACCGGATCACCCGTCTGATCGTGGGCGGCAACCCGTTCGTGGCGAACAGCCATTTCTCGGCGGAAATGAACGCGGACATGCGGGACTTTTTCACCCCCGAGCAGGTGGTCCGCACCCTTCAGAGCTGCGAAGCGGCCGGGATCAACACTTTCCAGGGACGCGGCGACTATCACCGGGTGCTCTACTGGCTGGAGCTGTTCCGCCGCGAGGGCGGCCGGCTCAATTTCATCGCCCAGACCGCCAGCGAGATGCACGACATCCACCAGAACATCCGGGTGATCGCGGCCCACGGCGCTATCGGGATCTATTTCCACGGCAGCATGAGCGACCGTCTGTGGAACGAGGGCCGGATCGGCCAGGCCCTGGACTACCTCAAGACCATGCGCGACACCGGCGTGCGGGTGGGTTTCGCCTCGCACATCCCGGAGGTGTTCGATTACGTGGAAAGCAAGGGCTGGGACCTGGATTTCTACATGGTCCCGTTCTACAACCTGTCGCGCAAGCCGGCGCCCAATGCGGCCACCGGAGGGGCCTACGCTGAGGAGGTGTTCAGCGAGGAGGACCCGCCGGTGTTCTGCCGCTTCATCCGCTCCACGCCCAGACAGGTGCTGGCCTACAAGGTGCTGGGCGCGGGCCGTCACTGCGTCGACCAGGAAGCGGTGCGGTCACGCCTGGCCTGGACCTACGCCAATATCAAGCCCGGCGACTGCGTGGTGCTGGGCATGTTCGACAAGTATCTGGCCCAGCCGTCGCTGAATGTGCGCTACGCTGCCGAGGCGATAGCCGCGGCGGCCCGGGGCTGACAACGGGATAATATCTGAACAGATCGGAGAGGCGGAATGAAAAAGCTCAGGTTCGTGCTGGTGGGCACCGGCAACATTGCCACCACCTATGTCCGGGCGGCGGCGAACGTGGAGGAGGCCGAGATAGTGGGCGTGGTGAGCCGCAGCGCCGAGCGGGCGGCCAGGTACGCCGCGAACAACGGTTTCGAGACCTCGGCGGTGGACCTGGCAAGCGTGGGCGTGCCCTATGACGCCGTGATGCTGGCCACGCCCAATGGCCTTCACCACCGCGACACCCTGGCCGCGGCCGCCCTGGGTAAGCACGTGCTGACCGAAAAGCCGCTGGATGTGACCCTGCCCAAGATGGATGAGATGATCGCGGTCTGCCGCAAGGCCGGGGTGCGCCTGGGGGTGAGTTTCCAGCGGCGGATGAGCCCGGCCAACATCGAGCTGAAAAGGATGTTGGACGCCCGCGCGTTCGGTAAAATCTATGTCACCGATCTGTTCGTTAAGTTCCTCCGCCCGCAGAGCTACTACGACAGCGCCGAATGGCGCGGCACCCTGGCGGTGGATGGCGGCGGACCGTTCATGCAGCAGGCCAGCCACAATGTCGACACCCTGACCTGGTTCTTCGGCCTGCCGCGCACTGTCATGGCAAAAACAGCCCGGCTGGCCCACCACGGGATCGAGGTGGAGGACCACGGCACCGCGGTGCTGACCTGGCCGGATGGGATGTTCGGCACGATCATCGCCTCCACGGTGACTGCCCCGGGGTTCCCGGTGCGCATGGAACTGCACTCCGAGAAAGGCTCATTTGTCACGGTGAATGACGAGGTGGTGGACTGGAAGATGGAGGGCGTGACTCCGCCCGCGGTGGCCCCTTCCAAGGCGATCCACAGCGGCGCGGGCGCGGCCGGCGTGGCGGTGACCGAGACCGGCGGCCACGAGGCGATCATCCGCGATTTCTGCCACGCCGTGTGGGAGGGGCGCGACCCGGTGGTCAGCGGCGAGCAGGGGCGCGCCACCGGCCTGGTGATCGACAGTATCTACCGCGCCGCCCGCGAGGGACGGGAGATAACTCTGTAACAGACGGGCTGCGGGGTTTTGTGCGTTTTTTGCCCTGGAATGACGGATTTCTGATTCAAGACTCTCATCCGGGATTGGCTGATGTTGTCCAGACCGCTTTCCCAGAAGATGGCTATCGCTTTGTTCCTGGCCTGGCTCGCAGCTTCCGGTGTGACCGCTTTTTTCGGTCTTCCGGCGTTGTGGGGCTTGATTCCCGCAGGGAAAGCCGTCGGGGCAGTGCTGCTGGTCTGGAGTATGCTCTGCCTGGCGCTGCTGTTCGGGCTTGAGGGAGGGCTGGCCGGGCGCTGGCTTCAGCGGGCCGGGGATTTCCTCACGCGATCCCGCCCGGCGCTGCGCTACGCGGCCTTGGGGACAGTCGCCGGAGGGCTGTTCCTGCTGGGTTGGTCGTTCCGCTCCGAGAATTTTTTCATGGGCGACGGCTGGATGTACCTGAACGTGGTAACCCAGCCGTTCCACCTGATACCCGACCGCCCGCTGGACTACCTGGCCCACCACCTGTCCTATTATCTGCTGGGGCAACTGGGGCACCAGGATGCCGAGCTGAGCTACGCTATTCTGCATTGCGTGCTGTTCCCTTTCTTTGTGCTCGCCCTCTGGTCCCTGGCCGGACGGATCGCCACCGGCTTTACCGCACGGTTCGCCCTGACCCTTATCCTGGCCGGGACATCGGCCTTGCAGCTTTTCTGCGGGCACGTGGAGTCGTACACTGTCCTGGCTTTCTTCGCGACACTCTACCTGGCCGCCGGGGCCGCCTATGCGATCCGACGTGGGGAGCTGGCCGGCGGTCTACCCTGGGCAGCCAGCCTGCTCTATTTCTGCGCGTTCCTGAGCCATCGCAGCGCGGTTGTCCTGGCCCCGTCGCTGCTGTTTCTCTGGCTGCTCCGCCTGATGCGGACAGACAGGTGCAAGCCCCCGCTCAATCAATTCTATATCATCCTTTCTCTGTCCCCGCTTCCTCTCGTGGCCGCTCTCCTGCTTAAATCCGCCAGCCTCAGCCTTCTGGTGCCGCTGGTCAACAACAACCCCGGGGAAACACCCTACACTCTGTTCAGCTCCGGGCACCTGTTCGAGAAACTCAATTTCATTCTGCTGATCTCCCCGTCGGCCGTGATCGCCGCTCCGGCGCTCGTTGCCGGTTGGAATTCGGTCCGCAAAAAAATGGACTCGCTGTTCCTGTTCCTCAGCCTGGCGGCTCTGGGCAGCCTGTTTTTCCTGCTCGTGCTCAATCCCATGCTCGGTCTCCGCGACTGGGACCTTCTGTCCCTCTGCGCCGTACCCTCCGCCGCCTGGGCCGGCTGGGTGCTGCACCGGGTGTTCGAGGAGGGCGTATCCAGGCGCGGCAACCCACTGCTCGCGCTCGGGTTGGGCCTGGCTTTTCACGGCGCGCTCTGGGTCTGGATCAACTCGGATATCTTTCGGGGAGTGGCCTACCTTCAGCGGGTGCGTTTCGAGGACCAGCATACCTCGACCGGCAAGGCCAATCTGGCCAAGGAACTGCTGGACCAGGGCTTCATCCGGGAATCCATCGAGCAGAACCGGCTGGCGGACGGTAAGATGAACCTGCGGGGAATCGTGAATCTCGCGCAGGCGTTTATGTTCCTCGGTATGCCGGACAGCACCCTCTATTACACCCGCAAGGCGCTCGATTTCGAGAACAGAACACGGCTTAAACCCACCGCCACGGTCTGGATCCGCATGGTGGCCGCGTTCGACGCGCTCGACATGCCGGACAGCGCCAACTATTACTACCTGGGTCCGCTCCGCGATAACAGGGTTTACTACGATGGTATGGACCGGGGCTGGTACATTATGACAATGGGTCCGGCCTTTACAAGATATATGAACAGGGCCATCCGGGACCAGATGGACCTCGGCTGCATCCTTTTTTTCCTGCGCTACAACAGCCTGGCCGGACGGGAGGACAACCTGGCGAAAACGTACAATTTCTACAAAACCGCCGATTTCAGCCAGGAACAATGGAAGAGGCTGCTGGATTTCGCGATTGTCTCCCGGCATTACGAATATGTGGACACCCTGAAGAGTCACGCCTACAGCCAGTTTCCCGAGCTTCAAGATATCTTCGGCGGCAATCCCTGACCGGCGCTCAGCACAGATGTATTTCCGTTGCCTTACCCGGCGCAGGCGTGTAATATTTCCCAAAGATAAACTCGGAAAATCACGGACTCCCGGTCCACCCATGACTCCCTGTCATTCATCCCACCGGAGGAACACCCGATGTCCGACCGCCGTGACTTTGTCAAAGTCCTGGGCCTGAGCGCCCTGGGCAGTCTGGCCCTGGGGGCGGCCGCCCATGCACAGGGCACCCCCGAACTCAACACCGGCACCGGCAAGAAAATACGTGTCGGTATCATCGGCGCCGAGAACAGCCACACCGTGGGTTTCGGCGAGATATTCAACAAGCAGAAAAAATTCCCGGGGGTCGAGGTGGTGGCCCTCTGGGGCGAAACCGACGAGTTCGCCAAGAACGCATCCGAGCAGGGCGCGATCCCCAAAATAGTCAAGGAGCAGAAAGAGCTGTTCGGCCTGATCGACGCACTTATCGTGGACCACCGTCACGCCCGCTACCATGTTGACGCCGCGGCTCCGTTCGTCGCGGCCGGCATCCCCACCTTCGTGGACAAGCCGTTCGCCTATCGTGTCCAGGACGCCCAGTACCTGCTGGAACTGGCCGAAAAGCGCAAGACACCCATCACCTGCCTCAGCTCCGCGGCTTTCGGTCCGGGCATGGAGGATGTCGCCCGCCAGGTTCAGGCGCTGAAGGATAAGACCAACTCGCTGATCGTCACCGGCCCGGCCGACCCGACCAGCCGTTACGGCGGCATCTTTTTCTACGGCATCCACACCATCGAGCGCCTGTTCAAGATGGCTGGGGATGACTGCACCATGGTGCGCTGCAGCCGCAACGGCAAGCGCACCTCGTTCG
>CAYLSM010000266.1:0-5440 GCA_964386505.1 uncultured Gemmatimonadales bacterium | reverse complement strand
GAGGTAGATGGCGTTGTAGTGCAGAGCCTTGTCCGAAAACTTGGGCGGGGTGATCGGAGGCGGAGGCGGCGGCGGAGTCTTGCGCACCGGGCGTTCCCGGCGGGCGGCGCTGTCGGGCCTGGCCGGGGCGGCGGCCTTGGACGACTTGCTGTCCGGAGAGACCGGGGAAATACTGTCTGCGGCGGTTGTCACACTGTCGGCCGCAACCGTGCTGTCGGCCCTGGCGGCGGCAGGGGCCGCCGCCGGATTAAGAGTGTCAGGCGCGGCGGGTTCAGCCTCCGGGGCAGCCGTCGGCACAGACTGGCTGTCCACCCGGACAGCCGTGATGGAATCCGGTCCGGCGGCGGCGCTGGAATCCACCCCCTGAGCCCGCAGCGGCAGGACCGTTAAAGCCAGCAGAAGCGCCCCCACACCGGCGGCGCCGCATAAAATCCCTGCACGGCGTAACCCTCTGTGCATCCTCAAGGCCCCTCCCTCGACTTTCGCTCTTTTTCCGTACCCAGCCTGTTGTCTATTATCGCCGGAGACCGCGCACAGCAGCCTCGATCGATTCGGCGGTTATCTGGACTGTCTGCAGAAGCTCATCCTCATTGAAAGACAGGTGCGGCATCAGCACGATCACATCCCCAAGGGGACGGATTATCAAGCCGCGGCGGCGCGCCTCCAGAACCACCCGGTGACCCAGGCGCAGTCCGGCGGGCCAGCTTTCGCGGGTGGCGCGGTCGGCGACCAGCTCGATCCCGACCATGAACCCCAACTGCCGCACCTCGCCCACGTGCTCCAGGGTCGCCACCTCAAGCTGAAGGGTGCGACGCAGAAGGTCGATCCTGGGCTGCATGCGTTCCAGCACCCTCTCCTTCTCGAAAATGTCCAGACTGGCCAGGGCCGCGGCCGCGCCAAGCTGGTTGCCGGTAAAAGAGTGGCCGTGGTAGAAAGTGACCGGCGCATCCGGCGCACCCAGGAAACGCTCGTAGATGCTTTCCCGCACCAGGGTGGCGGCCATTGGCAGGTAGCCTCCGGTGAGGCCCTTGGCGCAGCAAAGAAGGTCGGGTGAGACCGATTCGTGCTCGCAGGCGAACATCCGGCCGGTGCGGCCGAACCCGGTGGCCACCTCATCCGCGATCAATAACAGGCCGTAGCGGTCGCAGATCGTGCGTACGCCGGCCATGAAACCTTTCTCGGCCATCACCATCCCGCCCGCACCCTGGACCAGCGGCTCGATGATCAGGGCGCCCAGGCTGCCAGCCTTGGCGCGCACAAGTTCCTCCAGGCCCTCCAGACAGTGCGCCAGATAGCTTTCCCGCGAGCGCGGCGGTCCGAAACGGTAGTAGTAGGGGTACTCTGAGAACTCGACCGGGAACAGCAGGTCGCGGAAAGCGCCATGAAACAGGTCCATTCCGCCCACGCTCACCGCGCCCAGGGTGTCGCCGTGGTAGGCGTTGCGGAACGAGACGAAACCGGTGCGCTCGCGCTCGGCCGGGTCCGGGCTGAGACGGCGGTATTGGTAGGCCATCTTGAGCGCTATCTCCACCGCGGTGGAGCCGTTGTCCGAGAAAAAAACCCGGCTCAAGGCCGGCGGCGCGACTTTCAAGAGCCTCTCGGCCAGAACGCAGACCGGCTCGCTGGTCAGGCCCAACAGCGTGCTGTGGCTTATCCGCGCGGCCTGCTCGGCTATGGCGCGGGTGATGTGCGGGTGATTGTGGCCGTGCAGGGTGACCCAGAGCGAGGAAACCCCGTCCAGGTATCGATTGCCCCCGGTGTCGAACAGGAACGAGCCCTCGCCCCGAGCGATGATCGGGAACTCCTCCTCCTGCCAGGCGCGCATCGGCGTGAAAGGGTGCCAGATATGGTTGCGGTCAAGCGCCCGCAGGTCTTTTCCGTTCGGCAAGATATGGCTCCAGTCCCAGGTCGGCGATCATTTGCAGGTCGTCTTTGCTGTCGCGGCCGCTGGTGGTGAGGTAGTCACCGATCAGAAGGCCGTTGGCCCCGGCCCAGAAAACCAGGGGCTGAAGGTCGCGCAGGTTGTGCTGCCGTCCCCCGCAGATCACGATGTCGCGTGCGGGAAGGACCAGGCGGAACATGGCAATTATACGCAGGCATAGTTCTGGTGTCAGGTTGTCCGCGCCCTCGAGCGGAGTGCCGGGTATTGGGTGCAGGAAATTGAGCGGCACCGAATCCACACCCAGCTCATCCAGCTCCAGGGCGAAATCCACCCGGTCGTCATCGCTCTCGCCCAGGCCGAAAATGCCGCCGCTGCAAACCCTCAGACCCAGCGTCTTGGCCAGACGCACCATTTCCACCCGGCCCTCGCGGCTGTGCGTGCTGCAGACCCGGCCGAAAAAGGCCCGGCTGGTTTCGAGGTTGTGGTGGAAACAGTCCAGGCCGGCCTCTTTCAGCCGGGCCAGAGACTCGCGGTCCATCTGTCCCAGGCTGGCGCAGCGCTGACGGTCGCCGTGCGCGTCGGCGATCCGCCGCAGGGCCGCCTCCAGCACCGCAAGCTCGGACTCGCGGCTCACACCCGCGCCGCTGGTCACTATCGAGAACTCGCCCGCTCCGCGCGCATAAGCCCGGGCCGCCGAGTCGGCCAGGCTGTCCACGCCGAGCAGCGGGTAGCGCTCCACCGAGGCGCCATGATGCGCGCTCTGGGCACAGAAAGCGCAGTCCTCGCCGCAGGCCCCGCTGCGTGCGTTGACAATTGAGCACAGACGCACCCGGGAGCCGGAGTGCCTGCGCCGGGCGGCATCGGACAGGGACAGGATGTCGCTCAGCGCAAGAGCGCTGTCTCCCAGCACCAGCAGGGCGTTCTCCCGCCCAAGCCGTCCCTGCACCGCTAATTCCTCTTTTATGCACAGCAGGGAATCAGTCATCCCCTGGCCTTTCGCAGATTTTGCCCGAAAGCTGTCCGGAGCCTGAGGCTCGCGCAGCACCAGGCTCCCGGACGTATTGAAAAATATACATTTCAGTCCCGGAATAGCAAACAAATATTACGGCGCACCCGCAGTTGTCCAAAAGGATTGACTTAGCGCGGCCCGGCGGGTTAAATTCATGGATTATGGCCCGGGGCTGCGGGCCGCAACCAGGCATGAGGGGTTCAGGGAGGGCACCGATGATAATCCCGCAGGTTTTCGAAAAAACGCCCCAGGGAGAAAGGGCTTTCGACATTTTCTCCCGCCTTCTGCGCGACAGGATAATCCTGCTGTCCAGCGAGATCGACGACAACCTGGCCAACCTGATCGTGGCGCAGCTTCTGTTCCTGGAGGCCGAGGACCCGGGCCGCGACATAAATCTGTATATCAACTCGCCGGGCGGCTCCATGACCAGCGCGCTGGCGGTATACGACACCATGCAGTTCGTCAAGCCGGATATCAGCACGATCTGCACGGGTATGGCCGGCGCGAGTGCCGCGCTGCTGATGTCGGCCGGGACAAAGGGCAAGCGCATGTGCCTGCCAAGCACCCGTTTTGTGCTGCATCAGGTCTACGGGGCGGCCCAGGGTCCGGCTATCGACGTGCAGATAGCCGCACGCGAGGTGGAGCGCCAGCGAGAGGCGTTCAACACACTGCTGGCGCAGCACACCGGCAGGACAATGAAAAAGATCGAGAAAGAGACCGAGCGGGTGTTCTACCTGAGCGCCGAGGAAGCGATACAGTACGGCCTGGTGGATCGGGTGATCCAGGGCGAGGGTTTGAACGACAACAGCGGAAAATAGCCGCTCAAGGGCGGGAGACGAAAGTGCGCAAGTTAATGCTGGAAAGGATGACTATCGGTCTGGCGGTCTCGGTTCTCGGTTTCGTTCTATTGTTCGCCTGCGGCGGCAAGGAAAAGAACCCGTACCTGGAAAGCGTCAAGATCGAGCAGCTAATGATCAAGCCTACCCCGACGATCGAGGAGGTAGATCTCACTGCTCGCCTGGCAGAAGCGGTGCTGGATTCCCTGCGCCAGGGCGCCGATTTCGCCTCGATGGCCAAGCGCTACAGCTCGCATGCCAGCGCCGCCCGCGGCGGGGCCCTCACCCTGGTCCCGGGCTGGATGCCGGCCGGGTTCGATGACAGCCTGGCCGCTCTGCCGGACGGCCGCCTGAGCGGCGTGATCCGCACCCAGGAAGCGGTGTTCATAGTGGCACGCGACTCCAGCCAGTACGTGTCGGTCCGCACCAGCCATATCCTGATCGCACCCGACACCACCCGCGCCTGGGTCAGCCGTGACAAGGCCTGGAAAGAGGCCGAGGACAAGGCCTGGGAACTCTACCACCGGGTGAAGAACGGCGAGAGTTTCTACGACCTGGCCAAGGAGTTCTCGAAAGACCCGGGTTCGGCGCAGAACGGCGGCGACCTCGGCTGGACCAAGCGCTACACCCTGGTCAAGGAATACGAGGATGCCGCTTTCAACCAGGAGGATGGCGCGGTCCACGAACCGGTGAAAAGCCGTTTCGGCTGGCACGTTATCCGCACGGTAAAGAAAAAGGACCAGAATTATTACCTTCGCCTGATCGAGTTCAAGGTCCCCTTGAGCCAGGAGGACCTCACACGGGCACGTAAAGTGGCCGAGCAGGCCAGGAAACAGGCCCTTTCGGGGGAGCCGTTCGACCGGATCGCCGATGAGCTGAACGCTACCTCAGAAGCCGAGGTGAGCTATTCCAAGCCCTACGAAGTGCGCAAGCGGCTGCTTCTGCCGAACATTGCCGAAAAGCTGGAAAAACTGGACGCGGGTGAGATTTCAGAGCTGATAAGCGGAGACAGCAACTTCTATTTTATACGCCTCGTGGAGAAATGAGTCAGGCCTGATCTCCCGACTGGACTGTTTTTCAGGCACTTTCCAGATAGGCACTGCACTCGGGAAGGCTGCGACAGTACCGGCCGGACTCGCAGAGCATTTGACGCAATACGGCTGAGCCGCGTCCCCCGTCCGTAACTATCCCGTCCCGCACCTCTGCTTTAAATCCCTCCCATGCGGTTTCCCCTGTTTTTTTGTCCGAACCTTGTCATTACATGGTAATTAGAGTTACAATCATTGTACGCGACCTTATTCTATATGCCAGGCATCGTGACCAATCCTTTCTTAACCCGGTAAGCGAATGACCAGAATATCCAAGACACACGAGCCACCTGGGTCCGGCCCGGACTTGACACAGTCCGCCCCCCGGGAAATAGAGAGTCTCTATCGCCTGCTCTCCGAGAACACCACCGACCTGATCTCCCGCCACACCGACCAGGGGGTGTTCCTCTACCTTTCGCCGGCCTGCACAAGCCTGCTCGGCTACGCCCCGGATGAGCTCCTGGGTAAATCGATCTATAAATATTTCCATCCCGATGATCTGAGTGCGGTGGTCCAGGGGCATTTCCAACTCCTTCAGAAATCTTATGATTACACGATCCGCTACCGCATCCGGCACAAGGGTGGGCACTGTGTTTGGTGCTGCACCACAAACCGGACGATCCGT
>CAYLSM010000265.1:0-5449 GCA_964386505.1 uncultured Gemmatimonadales bacterium | reverse complement strand
CTTCTGGATGGCCGCCAGCTCCACCAGCGGCGCCACCCAGACCGGCGGCAGCGGATCCTCCAGCTGGGTGAGTTCCTGGGCCATCCGCTGGATCAACAGGAAGAAGGGATTCTGGTCGGTGGTCATAAGGGTGGCGAGACGCTCCCGGCCCTGGGATGTGCGCATGCCGTCCCGGGCCGAAGCGAAGCCGGCGGCGAAACGCGTCCAGCTTGTGTAGAACTCGGTGCGATACCACTCCCAGAACTCCTTCTTCGATTCGTCGATCACCGACGGATCCGCCAGAACCGCGTCGATCTGCCGGATGAACGCGTCGATGTTCCGGCGGCCGGCGGCCGTGAAAGCGCCCGGGACGAACATCGTCAGGTCGTAATCCTGCTCGGGCGTCGGCCAGAAGTTGATCAGATCCACATCCGGCGAATCGGGGATCCAGCTCTTGACCAGCCAGTGGAGGTTGCTGCCTTTGTGCTGGAGCAGGTGGAGGAGATGGTATTGCAGCTCCCGCACTTTCTGCTCGCGCTCCAACTTGTCGGTGAACCAGTAAAGATAGGTGTAGTAGATGTCGCCGAATTTGGCGGCGATCGCCGGCGGCAGCGTCGGGTATTCCAGCTCCAACAGATCCGTGGTCGCACGTCGGAATTCATTAACGGCCGGCGGCGGCTTGTCGGGGGATGGCGCCTCGCCGCGCAGATAGTCCCGGATGAGTGATATGCGGGTGACCACGTAACCGACGTAATCGGCCATCTCCTCTTCGGATGTTTGAGGGGTCACGGCATCAATACGCCGGGCCAGGGATTCGTCGAGAGGAATCAAAAAACCGCCCCGAAACAGCCGCACGAAGTGCGCCCGCACGCGCGTCTCCAATTTCAGGCTCTGATTCAAGCCGAACCGGGGTACCCACCAGTCCTGGTTGGCGGTTTGCAGATCGATGAGTTCCAGCCGCATCCGGTCCAGCATCAGCAGGTTGGTGGTGGCGTCCTCGGTCAGCGTCGGCAGATCGTCGAACTCTTCTTTGAACTCGTTGATCGTTTGGACGTTGAGGTGGAACGCCAGGCTCAATAGGCCGCAGAGAAAGGCCCAGAGCAGGCCCCAGGCGGCAAAGCCGAGGGTGCGGGTGAGCCGCCGCCAGCGGATGAGCTCCGGCAGTGGACGGTAGACGTATCGGTCGGCCGGAAGCACTTCCTTGAAGATGTCTTTCAGAAAGTAGCCGTCCTCCCGCGTTCCGGAGGGCCGGGCGGCCGAGTCCAACCCCGTGCTCCGAAGAAAGTCGCTGACGGGCGGCTCGCCCTGCCGGGCGCTGCTGAAGCAGATGCCGCGCAGCAGCGGCGTCTCCTGGTATGGATTGTCGCCGAAGACCGCGCGCAGAAAGTGGTGCAAGCCGCCGGTGAGCCGGCTGAACTCGGCGGGGAACAGGAGCGCGCCGGCTTCCGCTTCTGGCGTCTGGTGCACGAGGATGAAGCGGAGCTGGCGCAGCCGTCGCCCCACCACCGTCATGGCCTGGTCCAGAACGTCTTTCCACCGGAACGTCTGCTGCTCATTGATGAAGCCCATGGCCTGGGTCAGGCGGTCGGGCGGCAGGTGCCGGCAGAACGGCACCATCCCGTGCACGAGGTCCATCTTGGTGACCAAGATGTAGATTGGAAAGCGGGCGCCGACAACCCGCATGACCTGGTCGATCCGCTGGCGGACGTCCTCGCCGTCGGCATGCAGCCGGGCGGAATCTTCGGCCAGCAGGCGGTCGGCGGCGATGGCCACCACGAGGCCGTTGAGCGGTTCCCGCCGGCGGTACTGGGCCAGCAGGGTCAGGAATTTTTCCCACTCCTCGCGGTCTGGCCCCGGATCCACCGGGATGGTGTAGCGGCCGGCGGTGTCCAGCACGATGGCCTGGTCGAAGAACCACCACTCGCAGTTGCGGGTCGCCGCCAGGCCGGCGGTGCGGACGGTATCGGCCAGCGGCGTGCTCAAGGAAGCGTTCTTGATGGCCGAGGTCTTGCCGGCACCGGACTCGCCGATGACCAGGAACCAGGGGAGGACGTAGAGGGGATTGCCCCGCTTGCGCAGTTTGGACGTGCGCAGCCGCTCCACAGACTCCTGCCACTTGGTCTGCAGATCCTGCAGCTGCTCCCGTTCGTGGAGCGGGGCGGCCTGGATGGCCGCCGTGTCCTGGGCGATCACCCGCCGGACGAACTCGCGCTCCCGCTTGCGCAGGAAATATTTACGGATGTACAGGATCGCCACCCACACCCCGACCACGCCCAGGAAGATCGCGACGCCGAACCACCAGGGCCAATGCCGCCAGATCACCAGCAAAGCGATCGCCCCGGCCAGAAGGGCCAGCAGGAAGACGTACAGGAGGATCTTGAGAAACTTGCGCACGGCGTCACTTGTCCGTCGGGATGCGTATCGGCTAAAACACGCTGCTGAAATAATTGAAAATCAGGTTGTTCAGCAGCTTGTTGTACAGGATGTACAGGGCGATGAAGATGACCACCGGCGCTGCGCACAGCAGCGTGTAGCACGCAAGCGCCAGTGGAAAACGATTTTTCTTCCGCTTGGGCGGCGCGGCCGGCCGCGCTTCGGGAAAGAGCTGGTCGGGCAGCGGCAGGTTCTCGGTGTCCGCCACCAGGCGCAGGTTTTCGCGGCGGATGTCCGCCAGCCGAGTTTGATCGGCAGGCAGAAAATAGCGTCCCTTGAAACCGAGCGCCAGGCAGTAGTCATAGACCTCGCGCACGTCCCGCGAATCGGGCGGCAGCCGGTCCAGTTGGTCGAAGAAACCTTCGCCCGCCAGGGTGGTTTGGAACAGGGCGCGTTGCAGTTGGGCCAGCTGCCACTTGTCCCGTTCGGGCCAGTCGGAGCAGAGCACGATTTCATCCACCCAGGCGCAGACCGCGTAAAGTCCGGCCTGCCACGGCGCATCCGGCACACCCGCGGCCTGGCGGGACTGCTCCGCGCGGTCGATCAACCGGCGGAACTGGCGGTCCAGTTCGGCCTGAGTCGCCGGCCGCGTTTCCGGAGACCGCGCGAAGTAGAGGGTGTAGGCGAACAGCTCGAGGAAATGCTCCACCAGACCGGCTTCGGCCGGGGCGGCCGCCGGCGAAGGGGTCAGATCGGTCTTGAGATCCAGACGGTTGATGGTCTGCTTCATACACCTATTTGCGCACGACGATCAGCTCCGCTTTGGTGTCAGCGGGCGCATTGTCCCAGTATAGGCAGAAATTCTGCCGTTTCATGATCTCCAGCCAGTGACCGTGGGCCTGGTCCAGCCGGAAGTAGAGCGAGCCCGGGCGCTTCGGCAAACCCGGAGGCGGCACCTCGTTGTACTGCATCGGCAGGCCGGGCAGCGCCCGGGCCAGCAGCGTCGGCAGCATCTCGATGCTGCCGGACTTGGCCAGGTTGCGCAACGCGTCGAGCGACCGCTGCCGGTCCTCGGCGGTCCGCACCACGAGGTAGAACACGTTCCGGCTGTCGAACAGAGTGGCGGGGATGATGCCGCGGAACCATTCGCCCTCGCGGACCAGGTCGATGATGCCCTCCGGCCCCACCAGGATGGCGTTGAGCAGTTCTTCGATCAGCGTCTGCGCCTCCTCGAAGCAGGGGCCGGGATTTTCGTGGTCGTAATCCGGCAGGAGGGGCCGGCCGTCGGGGAGCCGGCCCAGAGCGTTGACCCGATCGGAGAACGTGCTCAGCTCGCCCACGAGCTGCCGGAGCAGTCCGTAGAACGCCCACGGATGCACGACAGGTGTCTCCGTGACGTGATGGAGCGGCGGCAGGTAACGGTTCAGGGAGCGGAGCGCGAGCAGGAAAACCGTGTAGCCGCTTTCAAATTCGGCCGTCTGGACATCCCGCGGCACCTTGTACTCCTCCAGGCTCCGCGTGCGCGACGCCACCAGTTCCCGGATGTTCTTGGCGATCTGCAGCAGCACCGGCGAGGCGTTGAGCACCACCGAGGGCGGCGCGAAACGTTCCGACAGGTGCACGCCGCTCCGGTCGCTCTCCAGCTCCGCCACGGGCAGGAGGTGGTAATCGCCGACACTGGGGATCTCCGATTCCCAGAACACCTTGAGGGTGTACTGCATCAGCCGCACATGGGCGGTGGGGCCGCTGTGGTGCATGTCCTTGATCTCTTGGGGGACGATGTTGCAGGCGAGGCGGGTGTTGACTTTGCCGACATCCCCCTCCTGCTCGAGCACCGTGACGTTTTCCTCTGAGGATTCCCACTTGTGCAACCCCAGGTAAACCTTGAACGGCCGCTCGGTGTCGGTCCAGACCGCCTTGAAGGAGCGCGCCTGGAGCACGCCGTTGCCCGGCAACGTCACCCAGGTCCCGTCTTGAAAGATGAACGAGCCTTCGGTCAGGTCGAAGGTCTGGTTCAGCAGCAGGGGCTCGTCCACGCGCCATGAGGCGGCGCCCCAGGTGTACGGCTGGACGAATTGCCGAAACGGATCCAGGAGGGAATGGAAATAGCGTTCCTGCAACTGGAAATGGTGCGGCTGAAGAAAGAGTCCCTGATGCCAGAAGATGGGTTTGTTCGCTTGCATGGGCTCACTCCAACTCGTCGTATGGGTCGATTTCCTGCGGTGCCCGCGGACCCAAAAACAGGTGAACGCTGAGATGGTCCACCCGCGCCGAGGTTTTCTTGAAAATCTTCCCGTGATGTTCGATCAGGACCGGAATGCTCAGCAACCGGGTGACCACGCCGGGAGTCAGCTGGTAATATCCGGCCACCACACCCACCCATTGGGCGCTCTTCGCCCGAGCCAGGGTGAGCGTATTCCGTTCGCCGGGTTGAACAAAGAACCGGTTCGCCGCCGCGACGGTCGCGTCATAGGGCTGGGCCTGCAGCAGTTTCTGCAGGCCGTCGGCAGACTGGGCCAAATTGTTGAAGCTGTTGATATCCGTCAATTGATAGATCGCCAGCACGGTGGCGTGGGCGTTGCCGTCGTACGCGTTGAGCATCGGGTCGGCGATGTAGGTGATCTGAATGGCTTTGGGTTCAAACCGCCAGTCGGGCGCCGGTGGCGGCGCAGCATTTTTTTTACAAGCGCACACGCACACCGCCAGCAGCAGACCCAGTCCGACGAGTCTTTGGTGGACAACGACGCGAGCGATCACTTGATATCCTTGAGTTAAATATATATACGGATTAACTTTAAATCAACACACTATATTCTGCAATAATATTTTCTAATCGATCAAAGGCTTGAATTTGAACTCCGTGGCGGGCACGAGGAGGATCCGCTCCTGGGTGTATCCCCGCAACAGGCGGAGCAGTGGCTTGACTTCGTCCGGGTAAGGCAGCATCCGGTCGAACAGGAATTGATAGTCCGAAATGATCTGGCCCCGCTCGTACAGGCGGCGGTAAAATGACCGGTTGGCGTCTTCGTCGAGGCTCAGGGCCGAACCTTTGAGAGAGACGCCGGCAAAGAGCCCCTTGCTCAGGCAATACGCGAGC
>CAYLSM010000264.1:2830-5505 GCA_964386505.1 uncultured Gemmatimonadales bacterium | reverse complement strand
CTCGTACTGGCCTTGGGGCTTACGCTCGGCTGCAGACAGGAGCCCGCAGTGAAAGGTGAAAGGTTCCTCAAGATAGCGCACCGCGGGGCCTCGGGGGCCTATCCCGAGAACACCCTGGCTGCATTCGCCGCGGCCGCGGAGCAGGGCGCCGACATGGTGGAGTTGGATGTCCACCTGAGCGCCGACAGTCAACTGGTGGTGATCCACGACGAAACCGTGGACCGCACCACCGGAGGCTCGGGAGCGGTGGGCGCGCTGACCCTGGCCCAGCTCAAGGCCCTGGATGCCGGCGGCGGACAGCAGATCCCGACCCTGGCCGAGGTATTCGCCCTGGTGCGGGGCAAGTGCGGCGTGAACGTGGAGCTCAAGGGCCCAGGCACGGCTGCGCCGGTGGCGGCACTGATCCGTCAGGAGGTGCTGGGCCACGCTGTCCCGGTCGACAGGTTCGTTGTCAGCTCGTTCGACCTGCCGCAACTTGCCCAGCTCAAAGAGATCGCGCCGGAAATCCGGCGGGCGCCGCTGTATGGGGACAAGCTGCCGGATGATTATCTGGAGGCCGCGCGCTCGGTCGGGGCCTGGTCGCTCAACCTGAACAAAGGCGCGATCACGGCTGATCTGGTGGAGCAGTGCCACCGTCAGGGGTTCCGTCTGCTGGTCTGGACCGCGGACGAGCCGGAGGAGATCGCACGCCTCAAGGCCCTGGGCGTGGATGGGATAATCGGCGACTACCCGGACCGGCTGTGAACCGGCGAACCCGGGGGAAAGCAACTTTCACCGCTCCCCAACCGTTTTTCAACCAAGTACCTCTTTCCCTTTCTACAAGCTCACGACTCAATCTTGCCCTCCGACCGGCCGGGCCTTATTTTCTCTGCCATCGTCCGGAGCAGCCCCTGCGCTGGTCCAGTCGGTCGGCTCCTACCATCCCCTTCCCTAAAAGGCAGGCTCGCAGATGAAAGCCATCTCCTATCTCGATATCGCGGTGATTATCGGGTATCTGGTGCTGATGATCAGCATGAGTTTCCTGTTCAACAAGATGAACAAGGATGAGGAGGAATATTTCAAGGGCGGGAACAGGATGCCCTGGTGGATATCGGGGGCAAGCTGTTTCATGGCCAGTTTCAGCGCCTGGACTTTCACCGGCGGGGCCGGGTTCTCCTACGATTACGGGTTCACCGGGGTGCTGATGTACGCTCTGGGCGGACTGGCGTTCTTTGTCGGCGCTGCCTGGCTGGCCGGGGTCTGGCGGCGCACCCGGATCACCAGCGCCATGGAGTTCCTGGAGACCCGCTACGGACTGTCCACCCACCAGTTCCTGAGCTGGACCACTATCCCCATCTCGCTCATCTACTGCGGCATCTTCCTCTACTCGATCAGCATGATCCTGGCCTATGCCATGAAAACCAACCTCCAGATGATGATCGTTATCACCGGAGTGGCGGTGCTGGTCTACACGGTGATCGGCGGGTTCTGGGCCGTGTGCGTAAACGACACTATCCAGTCCCTGCTTCTTCTGGGGACAATCAGCGTGGTGTTCGTGCTCAGCCTGTTCTACATGGGCGATTTTCACACTTTCATGACCCGGGCAAATGAGCTGCACTATTTCCAGATCAACGGCTGGCAGGGTAACAATTCCTGGTTCTACCTGGTGGCCTATTTCCTGAACTCGATTTTCGGCAACAACACCGGCAGCAACGCCCAGCGCTATTTCGCGGTACGGGATGAGAGTGCGGCCCGCAAAGTGGCCCTGCTGTCGGGTATACTGTTCATCGCCGGGGCGATCCTCTGGTGCCTGCCACCGATGATCGCCCGGGCGACCGGGCTGGATGTGGAGTCCGCCGCCAGGGCGCTCAATTTCTCGCGCCCCGAGGAGGCGAGCTATGTCGCCATCGCCATGACCGTGCTGCCCACTGGCCTGGTGGGTATCCTGATCGCCGCGATCTTCGCCGCCTCGGTCACCTCGATCGATTCCAGCTACAATTACCTGGCGGCGATCCTGAGCCGGGATGTCTACCAGCGGGTGTTCCAGCGCAACGCCAGCCCCCGGGCCCAGATGATAATCGGACGGCTCAGCACCCTGTTCATCGGCCTGATCGTGATCCTGGTCGCCTCGTTCTACGCCTCGATCAAGGACATGGGAGTGTTCGAGATCATGATCCTGGTCAGCGGGCTGATAGTGGTGCCGGCCAATGTGCCGATTATGGTGGGCCTGCTCTACAAGCGCACTCCGAGCTGGATCGCAATGCTGGTGATGAGCGTGGGCGTAAGCGTGGGCCTGGTCGGGGTATACGTGTTCCACCTGGACTGGAGCCTGAAAGAGCTGGTGACTATACTGTTCCCGCTCTGCCTGTTCCTGTTCCTGGTTCCGGGTCTTCTGACCACACTCTGGCGGGCCGTGACGGCCTGGGCCACGGTGGGGGTGATCCTGATCGGAGTGGACCTTCTGCTGGGCTACCACTGGGGCGTGACCGCGTACTTGCTGCTGCTCGGGCCGCTGGGGCTGTTCCTTCTGGCCATGCCCTGGCTTAACGCGCGGCAGAGCCCGGAGTACACCCGCCGCCTGGATACGTTCTTCGCCAAGCTCAACACCCCGGTGGACCCTGTGGCCGAGGGGGTCGGGGATGAGGAAACCGGGCTCAGCTCCTATGTCGTGATCGGACGGATCAGCCTGGGTATCG
>CAYLSM010000264.1:0-2730 GCA_964386505.1 uncultured Gemmatimonadales bacterium | reverse complement strand
GAGGAAACCGGGCTCAGCTCCTATGTCGTGATCGGACGGATCAGCCTGGGTATCGGCGCGGCGGCACTGCTCCTGATGCTGGTCACGCGGGTGCTGGGCTACTGGACAACGCTCGGGGCCGGTCTGGCTTTTCTGGGCGAGGCGGCGATCATGTCCCTGCTGGGTGTGGGGATGATCCAACTGGGCCGCTACCGCAAATCCGTGAAACAGGCTTGAAACCTCCGTGCAGAGGAAGAAAAAGGGGCCTGCGGCTTCCTGCAGGCCCCTGCTTTTTACTCGGCCGGAAGGGCGATTGCATCAATCCCAGCATTAGTTCAATTCCCTGACCCGCTGCCAACTGTTGCCGAAATCTCCGCTTGAATACTCGTCGTTCTTCATCCGCATGGTCAGTGTCCCGTCCGGGTCGAAACCGAACATGTTTATCCCGTTCTCCGAGAAATCCTTTTCCAGCCAGGAGCGGCCCCGGTCGAAGCTGCAGATCAGCCGGTCCAGATAGGGTGGGTTTTTCGGCGCGTTGATATCGCGGCAGGCGATGTAGATCGCCCCCTCGCTATCGATATGGACCGGGTTTTTCGGGTTGGGCCGGGTTTCATAGCCGGGGATGTCCTCCCAGGGGCCGTCCAGCCCCTCCCGGCTGAGCTGAAAGAGCCGCTTCTGATTGACATACCGGTAATAGACTATCAAACGGCCCGTGCTGTCCATGTCGCCGGCCAGCGAGAAATCCGGCGTTTCCTTTATCCGGCGCAACAGCACCTCGCCGCCGGAGTGTGTCAGCACGTGCAGCGGCAGGCCCTGGCTGAACAGCATCGCGTTGGAGCCGTGGCCCAGAAGGTTGATACAGACGCCGCCGCCCGTGGACCGGCCGGGCGCGGCCACCGAGATGAAACTCTGCCCGCCGTCGCCGCTGTAGGCGAAATACTCTTTCCCGGCCGCCACGATAAAGCCCCTGCCGTCACCATACACCGCGGTGACAGTCCGGTCGGCCAGGCCCTGCGACGGTGTCACGCTGTGGAAAGTGTGCCCGCGGTCGTAGCTGATGCCCAGCCCCAGGCCGGTGCCGACAAGGAGCGTGTCCCCGATGCAAAAATGGCAGAGCGCCAGGGCCGGCAGCCGAAGGGGACTGATACCTGTCATCATGAAAGAGACCCCGTTGTCGCGGCTGAGGAACACCCCCTCGTTGCGGGAAACGTAGATTTCTCCATTGGGGCCGGTCACGCAGCCCGCGGTGCACTTGTCGGGCCAGGGCCGTCCGTTCAACGGCTTGTTCCAGTCCTGGATGGAGCTGTGGATGGTGTAGGTGTCGAGGTGGGTCAGCCCCGGGTCGGCGACATAGATATTGGTGCAGTCGAACAGGTAGAGCCGGCCGCCCTCCAGCCTGAGATCGTTGATATACATGGGGAACGGAGAGGTCGTGCGACGGCTGAACTGCCCGCAAGGGCGCCCCTGCCCATCGATCACGAACAGCTCCTCGCCCGTGCTCGCGTAGTATTTCCCGCCGCCCCTGGCAACCGCCAGGACCGCCCTGTCAGCCAGCACCGACGGCCCGATCTCTTTCCAGCTCAGGCCCAGGTCGCGGCTGACTCTCACTCCGCGGCTGCCGTTGTCCCTATCGTAGCTGTTAAGGCCGTAATATAGTGCGCCCTCCGGGCTGACCTTGAGCAACCCCTTGTCCCCCGGCAGGTGCATCTTGCTCCAGGTGTAGCCCAAATCCTCGCTGCAATCGATCAATGTGTCAGCCGGAGGCAGACTCAAATCGGTTTTAAGGCACAGGAACCCCTCTCCGTAGGGATAGATTGAGATTTTGCCGTCGTTGGATTTCCTTTGCCATGTCCCGCCCATGTCTTCCGAGACAAAGAAATCGCCGGCCCAGCTCCAGGTGACTATCCGGTTCCCGGCTGCGCAGAAATTGCTCTGCCTGTATTTCGAGCTGGGAGAGACAAACCGGTCCCAGCGGTCGCCCGCTGGGTCGTAGACCAGGCCGTTGCTGCTCACTATCTGCCCGCCGGTCAGCGCGTAGAGCGTGGCGTTGGTGGGATAGAGGCTGCTGCCGATATTTTTCAGCACAGTCTGAGGGTTCTCCACCGACTTGCCGCCCAGACGGCTGTAGGTGCCCTGCGCCTGGACAATCCGGCTCTTGTGGACAAAACCCCGCAAGCGGAGGGAATTCAGGTCCTGGAAATAGACTTTCCACCAGGCGGAGAGGGCGCTCGGCTCGAACAGGAACGTCTCCCCCTCGTCGATCCGGCCGATCAATTTCGCGCCGCCATCCGCCTGCTCGCGGACATTCGAGTAGCCGTCCGGGTCGCTGATACGGCCATAGAAAATCGCCTCGGCCCCGGTCAGACAGGTGCCCGTCAGGAGAAACAGAACCAACGGCACGACAGCGGCAAGTATTTGTTTTGTATTGTTCTTCACAACCCATCATATTGAAAATGATCTATCAAGTCAACTGTTTTTGGGTTTCTCGCGTATTATTCACTTTGCACCACGGACAGCCGCACAGCGTTGTCGACCGCCGCACCGGAGGAGGAAGGGAGGACCAGTTCCTGAACCTGAAATAGACTATCGCAAACAGCGCCCTGACCGCGTCCTTCAAGCCTTTGGGGACCTCAACATGCGGCAGGCATACAGCACAAATGAAACAAGGGCCTGCGAATTCACGCAAGCCCTTATTTTATAATGGTCGGGGCGACTGGATTTGAACCAGCGACCACTGGCCCCCCATGCCAG
>CAYLSM010000263.1:0-5578 GCA_964386505.1 uncultured Gemmatimonadales bacterium | reverse complement strand
AACGCGTGGATGGCAATCGACGGCGGGGCGATCGGCGGATATTGCGATATGGGCAGATTATGGATGGCCAGTGCGCCCGCCACCATCATGACAATGGCGACAACCCAGGCGAAAACCGGCCGTTCCAGAAAGAATTTTGATAACATCGCACGCCTCCGTCAGTTCGCTTGGGGCGCGCTCTGGGCGCCGGTGTCGGTTTTGGGTGAGTACGGCACCGCGGTGACTTTCATCCCCGGACGCACCCTCAGGAACCCTTCCATCACCAGCTTGTCGCCCGGAGCCAGCCCGTCGCTCACCAGCCACTTGTCACCGATGGTGCGGTCCAGGGTCAGGGGACGCAACTGTATCTGGTCCTGATCGTCCAGGACATACACGAACGGTTCGCCTTTCGTGTCACGCATCACTGTCTGCTGCGGGGCCAGGACCGCGGCTGCGTTGTCGCCCTCCTTTATCACCGCCCGCACGAACATTCCCGGCAGCAGGATGCCGTCCGGGTTGGCGAACACGGCGCGCAGGGTCACCGAGCCGGTGCTGGGCTCCACGCTGATGTCCCGGAACTGGAGCGTCCCATCCAGCGGGTACTGACCGTCATCGGACAGGAACAGCTTCACGTTCTGCTGGCCGTTGCCGCTCTGACTGAGCCTGCCTGTGGCCAGACGGCTGCGCAGACGGGCCAGTTCGGCAGTGGACTGCTGGACATCCACGTAGATCGGGTCGAGCTGCTGGATCGTGGTCAGAGCCAGAGGCTGATAAGCCGTGACAATCGCGCCCTCGGTCATGCTCGATTTGCCGATACGGCCCGAGATCGGGGCCGTGACCCGGGTGTAGGCCAGGTTGATGCTGGCGGTCTGCACCATGGCTTTCCAGTACTGGATGTCGGCCTGGCTCTGAGTCAGGGCAGCCATGGCGTCATCGCAGTCCTGCTGGCTCACCGCCTTGTCGACCAGCAGCTCCTTGTAGCGCTCGGCCCGGGCCTGGATGGCGGGGAGGTTGGCCTCAGAGCGGCCCAGGGCCGCCTTGGCGTTGTTCAGGGCCGCCTGGAACGGGGCCGGGTCGATCTGGTATAGAACCTCACCGGCTTTGACATCCGCACCCTCGGTGAACAGCCTTTTCTGGATCAGGCCGCTGACCTGGGGACGGATCTCGGCGATACGGTAGGGGGTAGTCCGGCCGGGAAGCTCGGTGGTCAGGGTAACCGGCTCGGTCCCCACAGTGATGAAAGAGACTTCCGGCAGGTGCGCCGGACCGGACTGGGGCTTGCTGCACCCGGCCCAGATGATTAAAGACAGCAGAACCGCCGCTGTCGATATCCATTTCATGGATTGTTTTGAGAACCCCGCGAACTGCATCAGAAACCCTCCGCTGATTGTGGCGTACTGGCTGTCGGTCACAGAACCGTCGGCAGCCTGTCCTGTCCGGTTGAATTCCGTATCCGGCGGTATAGACAACCGCCGGTGTTGATCCTTTATCCGAGCCCCCCTTCGTCCCAGGACGAAAAAGACGTTGCAAGAAAGAAAATCAAGCTTTTTCTCACCGCCCGATTACGAAAATGAACGCAAAGAAAACACTCCGACCCGGCCGGCTTTGCTTTGCCGACGGCTCCGGGCAGGAGAACGTGCAATCTCGGCACGCGGGTCCAATCTTGCCACAGAGTGAATTACGCTGGTTAACCGTCCGCGCGGCCGGTCTCTCAGGAAACCTTTACTCTTTCCAGAAACAGGTTGAAAACAGCCTCGATGTTTTTCGAAAACGGGTGCCGCTCCGGGTCTTCCAGCCAGAGGAACAGGAACGAGTTGGTCAGGCTGTCCAGTGCCACGGCCATGTAATAGGGGTCGAGCAGAGGCTTTATCTTGTGCCCGGCGATCGCACTGGCAAAGACCGCGGCCAGCCTTTGCATGAACAGCTCGTAGTTTCCTTTAAGAGAGCAGTTGAGCCCGGCCTTTACATTGACCTTGACACCCTGGGTCTCGGTAAAATACAGCCGGATCATGGCCGCGTTCTCGGAGAACAACTTTTCCTTGGCTTCTATATAGTTCTTGATTTTGATCAACTCATCCTCATCCGAATCGAGCACCCGGTTCAGCTCGATATGAAATTTCTCGGACTGCTCGAGAACCAAAGCCTGGTACAGCGACTCCTTGTCCTTGAAGAAATTGTACAGGGTGCCCACGGCGAACTCGGCTTTCTGGGCGATCTCCTGCATCGAGACATTGTGGAAACCTTTCTCCGAGAACAGCTCGAGAGCCGTTTTAAGGATCTCGCCGCGGTGGGCCAGTCTCTTGCTCTCGCGAAAGGTGCATCTGGGAATGTGCATTATCACCCGCTTTTTTTCGGGGAGTTTATTTCAAACAATGAACGACTCGTCATAAAGTGAATGCAAATTCAAGATACGGGCCGTACGATCTTTTGTCAAGAGGGAGAACCTGTCTTTCGCTGACTGCCCCCGCGGCTCGAAGCGTAAGCTAAGCGGGCGCAATCACGCAGCGGGCGCGGTCCCTGTCGCCAGGCAGAGGGCACGGGAAGGCGGTGAAAATCTGAGTTGTTACAGGGGGGATGCACCGTAGCGGGCTGTGCAGTGACCTCCGGTCGGCCGGCTGAGGCCGGCCGACCGGAGGACGAGAAAGAGATCAGGCCATGAGGGATTCCAGAGCGGCCGGGCTGGAGTCGGATACCAGGCTTTCGCTGGCGTTGTCCCAGCGCACGCGGCTGCCGGTCCGGTAGCTCAGGGTGGCCATGTGGGCGGTGATTGCCTCCTGGAACCCGTCCTCGATGTTGCAGAGAGTGTCCTGGTCGTTCGCCCGGATATGTTCCAGCCAGTTCTTGTGGTGCAGGTAGGTGATATCCACCCGTTTGCCGTTCTGGTAATCGTACAGCAGGCCCAGCGACTGGTAGAAACTGGAGGTGGCCGAGGTGAGCGCGTCCAGGGCCTTGCCGGAGGCGCCGGTGAACGAGAGCATAGGCTCGGTCGGCTTTACCTCGCCATCGGCGAGAAGCTTGGCGAATTTCTTGCTTTCCGGGTCGGCGTAGACCTTCACTCCACTGGTCAGATCCATGGTCGCCTCGTTGCCCATGTAGATCTGCCCGCGCTGACGGGCGCAGGCCAGGGTGGCGTTGTAGACCACGGTCAGGCCGCGGTCTGGCCACTCGTAGACCACCTGGAACACGTCTGGCACCTCGCGGATGATCCGCGGGACATCCGGGCGGGGCTGCGCTCCGTCCGGCACCGGGGCGTTCGTGTCCAGCGGCTTGCCGTCGGCGGTCTGCATGGCCTGGTATTCCTTGTAGTGGTAAATGCCGCCCGAGGCGCTGGCGCTGGCCGGGATGCCGAGCTGGAGGATCATGTTGATCACGTCCATCTCGTGGGTCAGAAGCTGGCCCGACAGCCCGGTGCTGTAGTCCCAGTAGCAGGACCAGTTGAAAAAGCGGTTGGGGTCGTAGGGCCGCTTTTCGGTGTTGGCCAGGTAGCGGTCCCAGTCCAGATTGCGCGGCCCGGAGGCGGCGCTTTTAGGGCCGTGCTCGGCCGGGACGTTCCTGAACCAGGCCCCGTTGTTGTCGTTCCGGTTCGTGTAGCACTGCACCAGGGTGACATGCCCCAGGATACCGCTGTCGATGACCCGGATCGCATCCTCGTAGCGCGTGCTGTTGCGGTTCTGGTGGCCGAGCTGCAGCACAATCCCCTTGCGTCGCACGGCCTCACGCAGGTCGTAGGCCTCGCGCACGGAATGGGTCATGCACTTTTCCACGTAGACATGCTTGCCGGCCTCGGCCGCGGCCCGGGCGATGGGCGCGTGCCAGTGGTCTGTGGTGGCGACCACCACGGCGTCCACATCCGGCGAGGCGAGCAGTTCCTCGTAATCGGTGTAGGTCTTGGCCTCGCCGCCGGTGACATTCCGGGCATACTCCAGGTTCGGCTCGTAGAGGTCGCAGACCGCGCTGCAGCGGATGTTGAGCTCTTTGCGCACCTGTTCGCCGGGGGTATCACCCGGTTCGAGGTCTTTGTCCGCTATATAGCCGAGGGCGCGCATGTGGTCCTTGCCGCGGCTGCCCACCCCGATAAAAGCTATGTTGAGGGTGTCGTTGCGGCTGGGCGTGACAGCGGGTTTCTTTCTCCGGGGGTTCTGGGCGTTGCTCTGGGCCAGCCCTTTCTCGAATTCTGCCATCACCCGCTGACGCTGCTCTTTGTCTTCTTTCTGTTTTTTGGTCACGGACAGGGCAAAAGCCCCCAGGACAGGGGTGGTGGCGGCGGCTTTCAAGAAATCCTTGCGGCTTAAGCCCTTGCCGTTTTTCTTCGAGCTCATTTTCCACTCCGGGTTGGATTGGCTGAACAGAATTATCGAGTTGCGGATGTCCCTCGCGAACCCGGCGGGGATACCGGGTTCGGTCCCGGCGCAGCGGGACCGGGCGCGTTTAGTTTTCCGGACTGAACCAAGTGACAATCCAGCTATATTAGTCGTTATTGCCCGCGGGATCAACTATTTTCTGGGGTTGTTTGGAATAAGGGTCAGGGGGCGGACCGCGGCTCGGTGGCCGGCGCCGTCGACTGCGCAAACGCGAGGCGGTCTCCGCTGCGGCAGACCCCGGCAATGCGGCGTTGGCCCGGTTTCTCTTTATATCTTGACATTTCGTTTGCCGCAATGTATTCAATCATTCCCGACAGATATTTGTAACTGTTCGTATTCAATTAGTTCGCAATGTGAACTTATTGAAGAGTGTCCAAAATGCGGCTCCCAGCCTCCAGAATCAGTGCCACCGCCTGCCGGATTTGCATGCTTGCCGGTCTGTGCGGCCTGTTCGCCGGGCGCGTTTTGGGTGAAGGGCTGACCTCCTGGCGTTTTTTCGAGGCCTCGGAGGGTCTGGGCGACACCTGGACCAGCTTCATCACAGTCGGTTCCAGCGGCCGGGTCTGGGTCGCGCACGAGTCCGAGGACAAGCTTAGCTGCCTGGACGGCTGGCCGGTGCCGGACAGCGGCATCGCCCACATCTACCCGAGCCCGGGCAGCGACCTGAAAGTCTGCGAGAGCGATTCCGGCCAGCTCTGGTCGGTATACTCCAAGGGGGTCCAGCTTTTCCGGGACGGACGCTGGGTGCGATTCCAGATCGACGAGATCACCAATTTCCTTCCCCCCAGCGGACTGCGTGCCCTGATACCTTTCCTTCCCGACGGCCCGGACCGGGTCTACTACCTTCTGCCCAACCGCCTTATGCTGTTCGATGCCCGCACCGGACAGCGCAGCGTTGTGAAATCTGCACGTGAGGCCGGTCTCGGCCGCTTCATCGACCTGATCTCCGCCCGGCAGGGAGGGATCTGGGTGAGCGGAGAAAGAGGCGTGGCCCGGTTCGAGCCGGAGAAACCTGGACGGGCCGCCCACTGGCGGGAATACCCTCTCGGCGATCTGCCGGTTCATGACGTGCGCAGCCCGGTCGAGGGCCCCGGCGGCGAACTGTTTGCCGTGGCTGTCAGCCGCGGCAACTACCGTCAGGAGATCGTTCGGTTCCACGGCGGGAGCTGGCGCATCATTCCGGGTGGCGGCAGGAACATACGGAAAGTCTGGCCCGGCCTGGACGGCAGCTACTGGAC
>CAYLSM010000262.1:0-5646 GCA_964386505.1 uncultured Gemmatimonadales bacterium | reverse complement strand
AGCAGGTCCAGCCGTACTGGCAGTAGAGGCAGTCGAAGGTGCAGACTTTCCACTGCGTGGGCAGGATATTGACGCCCAGCGAGCGGCCCAGGCGGCGGCTGTCCACCGGGCCGTAGATTATCTTTGTCTGGAGCGGACGCTCTTTCATGCCCATGCCACACCTCCCTGAACACCGGTCGTACCTATACAGCCATAAGAAACTGCAATCTCGTTTGCTCCTTTAGTTTCGGCGAAAGAAGCAAAGCCAGCGGTGCCGGAGTACAGCCCGATTCTGCCCGGCCGCATGTTTGGTGTATGGGAACGGCACGCCGCGCCGCGCCCCTACAGTGAATCATCAGATCACACAGCTACCGAATACTATTCGAACACCACCTTGATGAAACGCCGCTTTCCCACCCGTACAAAATGCTCGCCCGCGGGCTGCAGCTTGAAATCGCCGCTTTCCACTTTCACGTCATCCACGAACACCGCGCCCTGGGAGATCATGCGCCCGGCCTCGCTGGAGCTTTTGACCAGGCCGCAGTCGCGCAGAAGCCCGGGCAGCCAGAGCGGCTCGCCCCCGGCGGGCAGGCTGTGAAGCTCCACCTCATCCGGACGCTCCTTGCGCACCACCACACGCTCGAAATGCTCGCGCGCGGCGTCAGCCGCCTGGGCGCCGTGATACAGCGCTGTGACATCCAGGGCCAGGTCGTGCTTGATGTTGCGCGGGTTGGAACCATCGGCCAGGGCGGCCTTGATACGCTGCAGCTTGTCCAGGGGCGCGGCGGCCACCAGCTCGTAGTAGGTGTAGATCATCTCATCCGGGATGGACATCACCTTGCCGTAGATCTGCTCGGCCGGCTCGTTGATCCCGATGTAGTTGCCCAGGCTCTTGCTCATCTTGTGGACGCCGTCCAGTCCCACCAGAAGCGGCATGGTCAGCACCACCTGCGGCTCCTGGTTCCAGGCGCGCTGAAGATCGCGGCCCACCAGAAGGTTGAATTTCTGGTCCGTGCCGCCCAGCTCCACATCCGACTTGAGGGCCACCGAATCATAACCCTGCATCAGGGGGTAGAGGAATTCGAGGATCGAGATGGGCCGTCCCTCGGCGTAACGCTTGGCGAAATCATCCCTCTCCAGCATGCGGGCCACGGTGTACAGACCGGTGAGCTGCATCAGCCCCTCCACCCCAAGCTGACCCAGCCAGCGGCTGTTGAAATCCACAACCGTGGCGGCCGGGTCGAGGATCTTGAACACCTGTTCCTTGTAGGTCTCGGCATTGGCCAGGACATCCTGGCGGGTCATGGTGCGGCGGGTCTCGCTGCGCCCGGTGGGGTCGCCGATCATGGCGGTGAAATCGCCGATCAGGAACACCACGCGGTGCCCGAGGCTCTGGAAGTCGCGCAGTTTCTGGATTGAGACCGTGTGGCCGAGGTGAATGTCCGGGGCGGTGGGATCGAATCCCTGCTTGATCGTTAGGGGGACGCCGGTGCCGAGGCTTCGGCTGACCTTGCGCTCCAGCTCCTCCTCGGAGATTATCTCAACCGCGCCGCGGCGGATCAGGTCCATCTGTTCGTTAAGAGGCGGAAAGGCCATTTTATGAGGGAGCTCCTGTTGGCTGCGCAGCGTTGAAAAAGTAACGTATCCGAAGCCGTAATAAACAGATTAATCAAGATTTAATAATAAAACGTCCGCTAAAAATCAAGGCTGTTCCGCCCTGGAGCCTTTGGCGCGTAACTTGCGGCGGCAGGCCGAGAGTTGTATTTTATTTTTTTTATAGCATGGGGAAACGGGGAAGAAACAACAGAATGGATTAGGCGATGGCCGCGGTGAGAAGGAAAAAGAAGGCTGAGCGGGCCGAGGGCGCGCCTCGGTTCGGGACGCTGGTCCGGGTGGGGCTGTTCGTGGCCACGATCACGATCTTTTTCGGCCTGGGCATGGGCGTGGGCCTGCTCAAGTATTTCAGCGCCGGGCTGCCCTCGATCGCCAAGATGGAGCTGGACCCGCCCAATCTGGTCACCCGCATTTTCGCCCGCGACAGCACCCTTCTGGCCGAGCTTTACACCGAGCGCCGGGTGCCGGTCTCGCTGGACCGCATTCCGCAGAGCCTCAAGGACGCGCTCCTGTCGGTGGAGGACCGCAAGTTCTACACCCACTGGGGGATCGATGTCTGGGGCGTGATCCGCGCGTTCTATATCAACCAGCTCACCCACAGTATCCAGCAGGGCGGCTCGACTATCACCCAGCAGCTGGCCCGCGAGCTGTTTCTGAACCGCGAGCGCACCTACAGCCGCAAGATACGCGAGGCGATTCTGTCCTGGGAGATCGAGCGCGCCTACACCAAGGATGAAATCCTGGAGCGCTATTTCAACCAGATCTATTTCGGCAGCGGGGCCTGGGGAATCCAGGAGGCGGCGCGGACCTATTTCGGCAAGGACGTGAGCCAGATCGACCTGGCCGAGAGCGCGGTGCTGGCAGGGCTGCCCAACGCGCCCAGCCGCAACAGCCCGCTCAACAACATCGACGCTGCCCGGGAGCGCCGCAACTGGGTGCTCGACTGCATGGTCGAGACCGGCTGCCTGGGACGGGCGCAGGCCGACTCGGTCAAGGCGTTGCCGATCAACCTGTCGGGCGGCCGCTCGCGGGAGTGGGTGGCGCCCTATTTCGTGGACTACGTGCGCCAGCTCCTGTTGCAGGACTACGCCGAGGAGGACCTCTACCGTCTGGGCCTGCAAGTCTACACCGGGCTGGACGTGCGGATGCAGAAAGCCGCCGAGAAAGCTCTGGAGGAGCACATCCAGTACATCGAGGCCGGCAATATCCGTCCGTTCAACCACCCGACGCGCGCAAAAATCCTGGAGAAGGGCGGGATCAAGGACAACGAGCAGCCCAACATGGACTATCTGGAGGGCGCGATGCTGGCCCTGAACCCGCCCGACGGCGATATACTGGTGATGATCGGCGGGCGCAGCTACTGGGAGAGCAAGTTCAACCGCTCCGTTCAGGCCCTTCGGCAACCGGGCAGCGCGTTCAAACCCTTTGTCTACACCGCGGCCATCGACAACGGCATCCCGGCCTGCCAGGTGGTGGAGGACTCGCCGATCTCGATCCCGCAGGCGGACGGCACGATCTGGCGGCCCTCCAACTACGAGGGCGAGTTCCTGGGGCCGATCACCCTTCGCACCGCGCTGATGAAATCGGTCAACCTGGTGGCGATCAAGACCCTGATGACCGTGGGCGCCGAGACCGTGGCGGCCTACGCCCGTCGGATGGGGATCACCTCGAAAATCCCGCCGGTGGAGTCGATGGCCGTGGGCAGCGCGGATGTCTACCCGATCGAGCTGGTGAGCGCCTACACCACCTACCCCAACCTGGGAGTGCGGGTGGGCCCGCGCGCGATCCGCGAGATACGCGACAGCCGGGGCAACCTGGTGCGCTCGTTCCAGCCGGACCGCGAGGAGGCGCTTTCGCCCCAGACCGCCTATATCGTGCTGAGCATGATGCGTGACGTGGTGGACCACGGCACGGGCTACGGGGCGCGACAGGCCGGATTCACCGTACCGGCCGGCGGCAAAACCGGCACGACCAACAACTACACGGACGCCTGGTTCGTGGGCTACACCCCCGACTTGGTCTGCGGCGTGTGGGTCGGGTTCGACCGCCCGCAGCGTATAATGAACACCGGCACGGGAAGCCTTCTGGCCCTGCCGATCTGGACCGAGTTCATGAAAGCGGCCTACGAGACAATGACCCCGCGTGATTTCGACAGCCCGTCGGACGGACTGACCACGCGGCTGATCTGCAAGGCCAGCGGGATGCTGGCCACGCGGTTCTGCCCGCCGCAGTCGGTCTACACCGAGATTTTCAAGGTGGGGACCGAGCCGGGCGAAAACGAGGAGTGTTTCGTGCACAAGCCGTCGATTTACTCCCAGTAGCTGTCTGCGGCCCGGATGGCCAGGGCCGGAGTAATAAATGTAAGGATAATCAGCGCACGGGGCAGTTCCGGTCGGAGGAGTTGCCCCGGCCCATTTTCGGCCCTCTTCCCCGGAGGCTCAGGCCATGCGCAGCACCGCTTTCCTTTCCCTCCTGCCGCTGTTGCTCCCGCTGTTTGGCGCCTGCTCCAAAGAACCGGTGGAAGCCGACCTGGTAATCCGCGGCGGCACGGTGTACGACGGTGCAGGTGGCGAGCCGGTGGTGGCCGACATCGCCCTGCGCGGCGACTCGATCCTGGCGATAGGCCAGCTTGGCGACAGCTATAAGGGCGTGAAAGAGATAGACGCCGCCGGGCTGGCGGTCTGCCCGGGTTTTATCAACATAATAAGCTGGGCGCAGGATGCTCTGATCGAGGACGGACGCAGCCAGAGCGACATCCGCCAGGGGGTGACCCTGGAGGTGATGGGCGAGGGCGAGTCCATGGGGCCGCTGAACGAGAAGATGAAGCAGGAGAAACTGGAGCGTCAGGGCGATATCCGCTACGACATAGAATGGAACACTCTGGGCCAGTTCCTGGACTATCTGGAGCGGCGCGGCGTGTCGACCAACGTGGCCTCGTTCCTGGGCGCGGCCACTCCGCGGGTGAATGTGATCGGCTACGAGAACCGTCCGCCCACACCCGATGAGCTGGAACGGATGAAGGAGATAACCGCCCAGGCCATGTCCGAGGGCGCGCTGGGAGTGGCCTCGGCCCTTATCTACATGCCCGGCTCCTATTCGACCACCGAGGAGCTTACCGCCCTGGCCTCGGTCTCGGCCCAGTACGGCGGAATCTACATCTCGCACATCCGCTCCGAGGGCAACCGTTTCCTGGAGGCCCTGGACGAGTTCCTGGAAATCGCCCGCCGCTCCGGGGCGCGCAGCGAAATCTACCATTTCAAGGCCGCGGGACAGGTCAACTGGGACAAGCTGGAGCAGGCCATAGCCAAGGTGGAGGCCGCCCGCGCCGAGGGCCTGCCCGTGACAGCGGATATCTACCCCTACACCGCGGCCGAGACCGGCCTGTATGCGGTAATGCCCACATGGGTGCAGGAGGGCGGGTTCGAGGCCTGGGTGAAACGCCTTCAGGACCCGGCGGTCCGCGAGCGTCTGCGCCGTGAGATGAACGAGCCGGGCGAGGGCTGGGAGAACTTTTTCTACCTGGCCGGGGCCGGGAATATCAAGCTGGTGGGCCTGAAAAACGACTCGCTCAAGGCCCTGACCGGCATGAGCCTGGCCGAGGTGGCCAAACGCAACGGCACCGACCCGGCCGAAACCGCCATGGACCTGGTGCTGCGTGACGGCAGCCGGGTGAGCGCGGTGTTTTTCCTGATGTCCGAGGAACAGGTGCGGCGCAAGATCAGCCTGCCCTGGGTCTGTTTCGGCTCGGATGCCGAAAGCTCGGCCCCGGAGGGTGTGTTCCTCAAGGCCAGCGCGCATCCGCGGGCCTACGGGACTTTCGCCCGGGTGCTGGGCAAGTATGTGCGCGAGGAGAAGATTATCAGCCTGGCCGAGGCCGTGCACCGCATGAGCGGCCTGCCCGCGACCACCTTGCGCCTGGAGCGCCGGGGATTCCTGAAGCCCGGTTATTTCGCCGATATCGTGGTGTTCGACCCGCAGACCGTAACCGACCATTCCACCTACGAGCAGCCGATGCAGTACGCCACCGGGGTGCGGGACGTGCTGGTGAACGGT
>CAYLSM010000261.1:0-5660 GCA_964386505.1 uncultured Gemmatimonadales bacterium | reverse complement strand
GGTGCGGATGCGCCGTTCCCTGATCGAGCGTATCCTGGCCGACAATCCGCACACAATCACCTACCACGGAGGCGACATTGATTAGACTGGGAGTGAATGTGGACCACGTGGCCACGCTTCGTCAGGCCCGCCGCACGGTGGAGCCCGACCCGGTCTGGGCCTCGGCCCTGGCCGAGCTGGCCGGCGCCGACCAGATCACCGTTCACCTTCGCGAGGACCGCCGTCATATCCAGGACCGCGATGTTGAGGTGCTGCGCCGCACGGTGCGCACCCGGCTCAACCTGGAGATGGGCGCCAGCGAGGAAATCACCGCCATCGCCCTGGCACTGCGCCCGGACCAGGCCACCCTGGTCCCGGAAAAGCGCCAGGAGGTGACCACAGAGGGCGGACTGGACGTGGCCAAGCACCGGGCCAAGCTGGCGGATGTAATCGCCCGGCTCAAGGGCGCGGGTATCCGGGTCAGCCTGTTCATCGACCCTGAGAAAAAGGCCGCCGAGCTGTCGGCCGCCCTGGGCGCCGAGGCAGTGGAGTTCCACACCGGGGCCTATGCCAACGCGGTAGCGAAAGAGCAGGTGGACAAGGAGCTGAAAAAACTGATCTCAGCGGCCGAGGTCGCCGCCGGCAACGGCCTGGCGGTCTATGCCGGGCACGGGCTCACCTACTGGAACATCCCCGCGGCCCTGGCTATCCCGGCCCTGGAGGAGGTCAACATCGGACATTCAATCATCAGCCGCGCGGTGCTGGTCGGACTGGAGCGCGCGGTGCGCGAGATGAAAGAGCTGCTCAAGTAGGGTGAGGGCGATGGGACAGTTTGACGCGCTGGCGAAAGAGCTGAAAGCCGAGATCAAGCGGCGGTACGCGGGAAAGCGCCTGGAGCTGCACATCAATTCGGTGGCCCAGTTCGCGCGTAAGACAGCGGCCAGGATCGCTCCGGGGACCGGCATCCCGGACAAGGTCTTCATCGCGGGCCTGGCGCACGACCTGTACAAGGGGTTCAGCGGCAAGGACCTGCGCGATTACATCCTGGCTCAGTCCGTGCCCCTGGACAGCGAGACCTGGCGCCTGGGAGGCGGACTTCTTCACGGCCCCGCGGCGGCGCACTACCTGCGTTCCGTGCTGGGCGTGACCGACAACGATATCCTTGACGCCGTGTTCTACCACACGACCAGCCATCCCGAGGCCGGTCTGGTGGAGAAAATCCTGGTCTGCGCCGATTACCTGGAACCCAACCGTCCCCAGCGCGCCGAGGAGAGCGATGTGCGCGCCCTGGGCCGCCGGGTGGTCAAGGCGCTGGATGAGGTCTACAGCGAGGTGCTGGGCCGCAAGCTGATCTACACCCTGGTCAAGGGACGCCCCCTGCATTCCAACGGGGTGGCGGCCTGGAATGCGGTCAGCCTCAACGGACGGGACAAGAAGTAAGCGCTTACAAAACTGTTGCTCTCTTGCGCCCGGACCTGCTATTTTCAGTGCAGGAAAAGTCTGTTCCGGAAGTCTCCACCCCTCTCAGCATGGCCCGAATATGCCCAGCCGCCCCTACAGCCGCAACCGACGCGAGCACCTGAAAAACCTGCGCAAAGCGCGCAAGGGACAGTCAGTCGAGACCAACCGCCGCACCCTGAGCGCGGCCGCGCCGCGACGGGGCAAGCCGCTGGTGACTTTCAAGGGCCTTTTCATGGGCTTGGCCCTTGTGGCCGCGCTGGCCGTGCTGGTGCTGTTTATCAGCTCGGCCTGGCTGCAGTACCGCGAGAGCGCCCTGGCGAAAAAAGCCAGCCAGGAGCAGGCCGCCCAGGCCGGTGTGCCCGGTCAGGACCTGACTCTTCCGCCGGTCGACCCAGCCACTGTGGAGGTGCGGGTGCTCAACGGCTGCGGCGAGCCCGGGGCCGGACGCGAAATGACCACCCGCCTGCGCGACCTGCGCTTCGATGTGGTCAGCGCGGCCAATGCCGACAATTTCGACTACGAGAACACCCTGGTGGTGAACCACACCGAGCGGCCCGAGGTGGGCCTGGCCGTGGCCAACTCCCTGGGCTGCACCCACCTGACCAGCCAGCCGGATGAGATGGCCCTGGTGGATGTCACCGTGATCCTTGGCCGCGACTGGTCGAGCTATGTCACCCCCCCGCAGCCGGAAGCCCCGCCCCCGGTAACCCTCAAGAGCATAGTGGAGCGCGCGCGCTCCATCATCGGACTCAATTAGACGACAAGACAACGGGAGAAACCAGCATGGACCGCAAGCCGGTGGTGGTGATCGGCAGCTCGAACATGGACCTGGTGATCAAATCCGGCCGCATCCCCAAGCCGGGCGAGACTATCCTTGGCGGCGAGTTCGCCATGATCGCCGGGGGCAAGGGCGCCAATCAGGCCGTGGCCGCGGCCCGTCTGGGCGCCCAGGTCTATTTCGTGGCCCGGGTGGGCAAGGACGCATTCGGGGCCAGGATGCTGGAGAATTTCGCGCGGGACGGTATCCGCACGGACTACGTGGTGCAGGATGAGAGCGCCGCCTCGGGCGTGGCGATTATCGTGGTGGACCAGCACGGCGAGAATATAATCGTGGTGGCGGCCGGGGCGAATGCAAAGCTCTGCCCGGCCGATATCGACGCCGCCGAGGCGGTGATCGCAAAGGCCGACAGTGTCCTCCTGCAACTGGAAATCCCCCTGGAAACAGTCGAGCGGGCGGTGCAGATTGCGCACAAGCACGGCACCCGGGTGATCCTCGATCCGGCCCCGGCGCGCGAACTGCCAGATAAGCTTCTGGCCGGGGTGAGCCTAATCACCCCCAACGAGACCGAGGCGGAACTGCTCACCGGCATCTCCGGCGCGGATGAGCCGAGCTGCACGCGCCAGGCCGAGGCGCTCAAAGGCCGGGGGGTTAAGACAGTGCTGGTGACCCGTGGCAAGCAGGGCGTGCTCTGCCGCGACAGCGACGGTGTGCGCTCTTTCCCCACGATTGAAGTGAAATCAGTGGACAGCACCGCGGCCGGGGACTGTTTCAACGGGGCGCTGGGCGCGGCCCTGGCGCGTGGGGATAGCCTTGAGAAAGCGATAGCTTTCGCCTGCCGCGCGGCGGCGCTCTCCACCACCAGGTTGGGCGCGCAGGACAGTTTGCCGAGGCTGAAAGAGGTGGGGTGAAGTAAATCCGCAGGATGCAAATGTAGGGGCACGGCACGCCGTGCCTTTTTTATTGCCGGGCGAGACATGTCTCGCCCCTACAAAAGAGCCGGCCTATCCGCATAACAAGCCGAGCCGACGCCTTCCCCCCTTTAGCAAAGGGGGGTTAGGGGGGATTTAATCCAATAAACAATTCGAATCCCCCTCGATCCCCCTTTAAAAAAGGGGGAGGTAAAAGCAAAGGGCACGGCCTGCCGTGCCCCCTACATTCAAAGGCCACACTCTGTGTAGATACTCCCCCCTATTCCTCCTCCTCCCCTTTCGACCCGAATGCCTCCAGCCAGTAGTCCACCTCCGAGCGGCTGATATGTGTCGGTTTCTCGCTGCGGCTCTCGGTAGGCTTTCCGCTCCCGCCGCTCTTTTTCGCTGAGCGCTCCACCCTCTCCGGGGTCACCTCGCGCCAGAATGCATCCGCCCCCAGCACCTCCACCCGGTTGTTCCCGGCCAGTTGTGACACCACCCCGGCCCAGTCCGAGCTGACCGCCCGCACCTGCCTCCCCTTGGCCGCGGCTTCCAGGGCCAACTCCACCACCACCGAATCGGCATCCGGGCTGAACACGGCCCGCACGCCTCGCGCTCCGCCGGACTGCCTCTCCCGTGGACCGGGGGCGCTGTCATAGACCACGGTCACGAGCACATCCTTGCGCGCGGCCACGTACCCGGCCAGGGCGGTCTCCAGGGCCAGGCGCGCCGCCTCCAGGCCCGAGGCGCTCTCAACTGCGCGCAGGGCCTCGGTCCGGCGGATCAGGTTGTAGCCGTCCACCACCACAGAGACCATACTCAGCGCTCCCTGGCGTGCTGGCTGGCTTCTTTCTCTCCGGCCTGGCGCTTGAGCCGCGCGTTGACCGCCTGACCGACCCGCGCCAGGTTCTGCTTCTCGGCCGCGAAATCCCAGCCCGGGCTGTCCCCGGCCTGGTTGAGGCACATGGTCACGACAAGGTTCTCCTCGGGCAGGATACAGCAGACCGTGTGCGCCGCGCCAGAGAAAACCTCGGCCCCCACCGACGGGAAAAGCCAGGTCAGAAGGCCGTACTCCGGGTCGGCAGGCACGCGCGTGGGCGGCTGGCTGACCCAGGCCTGGGCCAGCAGGGCCGGGTCGAAAATCTGCTTGTCCCCCACCCGGCCCTTGTCCAGATACAACTGGCCGTAGCGGGCGAGGTCCCGCGCCGTGGCGTAGAGGCCCGAACCGGGGTACGGCTCGGGTGAGGTCTCATCCGAATAGTGGACATAGATCGAGTCAAAGCCCATGCAGGTGCCCACGATATGGGTCAGGTCATCGCCCCGGTGCAGCCAGCCGACATTTGTCAGGCCAAGCGGCTCCAGCACCCGCTCACGCAGGAGCTGGTCGTAGGGCTTGCCGGCGGCCCGGCTCAGGGTGAAACCCAGAAGGCGCATGCCCAGCTCGTTGTAGTGGTAGTCAGTGCCCGGCTCGCTCTCCAGCACGATGTCGCGGAACGGCTCCACGCCCGCCGGCCAGGTGGCGGGCGGACGGGTCTCTCCGTAGACCCCGCCGCTGTGGCTCGCCAGCATGCGCAGGGTGACTTTCTCGCGCAGGAATTTACCCCCCGGCCCTGTGCCGGTGAAATACGGCACATATTTGACCACCGGATCATCCAGCGCCACCGTGCCGTCCGTGACCATCGACAGGAGCAGCCCGGCGCAGAAACCTTTCGACACGGAGAAACATGGGAATCGCGATTCCTGCCCGACCGGGGCGGCGCCGTTCTCCCGTCCCTCGAAACCGAAATACTTCTCGTACAACACGCTGTCATCCCGCATCACCACCACCGCCCCGGCCGGGCAGTTGCCGGAGAGCAGCATGCTGCGCCGCACGTGGGCGTCCAGGACCTCGAACGGGCCGGGAGTCTGGCTCACGGAAGGTTCCACGGATGGCGTTTTACCGGGCTGGGCGCTGCAGGCGATCAGGAGCAGGGACAGGGCGAGAAAGGTCAGCTTTCGCATCGCATGGCACCTGGGCTGAGGGTTGAGCCGGACCAAAGCCGGCCAATGACAAAAGCGGGATCTCGCATTCAATAAACCGGGAATCCCGCCGTGTGTCAATACCGTTGTACCAGGATAATGGTCATACTACTTCCCGGACTGTTTTTCCCGCGCCGCTTGTTGGAAAACCTCCACGATCCGTGGATAGAACTCCTTGAAGGTGGTATACTTGTCGCGGTGGGACTCGTACTCGGCCAGGCGTTCGTAGATTCGGTTCACCCAGGTGTAACCTTTATCCGTCTCGTGCTGCGACGCGGCCCGGCCCTTTTCCTCGGACTCCCGGCTGCGGAAGGTGTCCATGAGCCCGCCCCGGCCCCCGTCCCCCCCCCCCGGTCCGGGGCCGTCCCCGGCCCCCCGGTCCGCCTCCCCCCCAGGTTAAGCCGCTTTCGTTGCCCGGGCCTCAGCCCCGCCCAACCGGGCCGAAGGCCTTCCAGGTGCTCGGTGGGCAGAGAGTTGGCAAAAGGAGGGCCGAACTCGGGGCGGAGGGTCCC
>CAYLSM010000260.1:0-5671 GCA_964386505.1 uncultured Gemmatimonadales bacterium | reverse complement strand
TCACCGGCTCGCCCAGCGGGCACTCCATGGCGCAGGGCGAGGCTTTCTCGCGGTAGACCGGGGCAAAGAAACTCCAGGCTCCGGTCTGGTTCCAGCGCATATCCGCCAGGTTCACCGAAACCGGCGGCAAGTCCTTTATCGGGGACCCGGATTCACTGCTCATCGATATTCTCCGGGGAAAGAGCGAAACGGAACGTTCAAATCCCGCCGTGGGCCCGCGCGGGACCGACCAGGGTCCGGTCGTCCTCGGGCAGCACGGCCTTGTCGAAAGATTCCCTTACCGCGGCGATATTGTCGTCGGTCCTGCGTTTAATGATCTCAAGCACCGCTCCGAGAATGGAATCGAGGCTTACGATCCCGGTGAACCGGGCGAACGCCCCGAGGATGGCAGTGTTGACGATCGGACTGGCGATGGAGCCGAGCTTGTGCTTGAGCGCGATGGAACTGGCATCCACCGTGGCTACCCGGCAATGCTGGAAATGGCTGAACTCAGCGGGGCCGCAGGGGGAATTGACCAGCACGCCGCCGCCCGGTTTAAGGCCCTGGATGGTCGAGGACAGGCCGGCCAGGGTCGGGTCGAGGATGACCACGTAGTCCGGGTGATAGATGTGGCAGCGCAGCTCGATGGGGCGCTCGTCGAACCGCACGAAAGCCGCCACCGGGGCGCCGCGGCGCTCCACTCCGAAATGCGGGAACGCCTGGACCCAGCGGCCCTCCTCGAACAGGGCGCGCGCCAGCATACTGCAGGCGAACACCGCGCCTTGTCCGCCGCGGCCGTGTATCCGTATCTCTATCATTGACTTCCTTGTATTGACTGTGTTTAGGCAGCTTGCGCTGCCGGACCTGCCTGCATTATAAGCGGAAGCCGGGCGGTTGGCAAGCCGATTTTTCTGAGCGTGGAGCGCCCGCTTTCCAGGGTCGCACCCGTGCGTGCGACCGGAGGGAACAGGCGGGTGTCCCGGCGCAGAATGCAAAAAAGCGGGCGAGACATGTCTCGCCCCTGCGGAAGAACGTGCTTGGCCGGGTTGTGTTACAGGCCCAGCCGGCCGGTCACCTCTTACAGCGTGCAGATTCATATCGAGGTTGCAGGAAATGGTTCGCCGCGCTCCCGTCTATAATGAATTATCCACCTCCGATACGTGAGGTTCACCCCTCCAGGCGGTAGACCCGCAACGGGTTGTCGTGGACAATCTTCTGCACCACCTCCTCGGGCAGGCCCAGGCCGGGAAGGCTGGTATGCCCGGCCTGACGTCGGAACGGGGCTGCGGGCTGGGTGCGCTCCCAGAGCAGGAACCGCATGTGGCTGTCCACGTACTCGGCCGAGGTCTTCTCGTAGGCCTCCTCCGGGGCCATGCCGCGGATGTCCACATCCTCCGGGCGCTGGAAGCTCTGGCTCTGGATGCCGGAAGCCACGCCCGGATTGTCGTAGATCAGGTCCGTGCCGAACAGCACCCTGTCGCTCCAGCGGACACACAGGTCGCGCCAGTGGCGGCGTCGAGTCTCGTTGCGGGCCATGGCGGGAAGGCGCGCCGAGATGTCCACGTACATGTTGGGGTGCTGCTCCAGTTTTTCCTCCAACACCAGCGGGTCATCCGCCATGCTCGCCATGTGCGGGGCCACGAACACCGTGCCGCGGTGGCGCTCGAACAGGGTGTCGCGCTCGCCCAGCAGTTCCTCCCGGCTGGGCAGGCTCTTGCGGTAGTAGCTCCACTCGGCGTAGGCGCCCTCCAACACTCCGCTCCAGAAATTGTTCTGGCCCAGCGGCTCCCAGAACGCCGGCGGGTCGGCCACGTGGATGAGGACCGGCACGTTAAGTTTTCCGGCGCGCTCGAACAGCGGGTCCAGACGCCTGTCATCCACCCGCAGAAGCTGGCCGTCCGCGGAGCGCACCTCCAGTCCCAGGCTCTTGAATATCTTGAGGCCCCTGGCCCCGCGCTCCACGCCCCGTTCCAGCTCATCCGCCGCCTTCTCGCCAAAATCCGGGCGGTCCACCCGCGACCAGTCGATGTTGGTCAGTTGCGCGAACCGCCCGGGCCAGCGGCCGAACACGCTCAGCATGTGGTCCAGCCGCGGCCCGAAAGCGTCCATCCAGCCCAGGGTCACGCTGCAGGTGATCCCGGTGCGGTCCATAACCCGGACCGCCAGGCCGGCCCATTCCGGCGGGATGTGCGTGTGCGCGTCGATGATCTCGAAATTTCTCGACATCCCTCGTGTCTCTCCTTTCCTATATCCCAGGAGCGGCTCAGACCTCGAGCGGCTCGATTTCAGGCTTGCCCTCCAAACGACGGCGCCAGAACAGCTCCAGCGGGTCGATCCAGTCGATAGTGCTGCCGGCGCGCCGCTGACGGATGACCTCGCTCACCACCAGAATCACCCGGTACAGGCTGTCGCGAGCCCCGTCCAGGTCCACGCTGCCGTGGCCGGGCAGCATGAATTGCCAGCTCTGGCATTCCGGATGACGGTACAGTTTCCAGAGGCTGGCCAGGTACTGGTCCCAGTTGCAGTAGTCCGCGCCCATCCAGGCGTGACGGCCCAGGTGCAGGGCGATGTCGCCGGAGATCAGACCCGGCTTGCCGTCCCAGGTCAGGCCGTAGCAGCAGCCGCCCGGCGTGTGCCCCGGTGTGTGGATCACGGTCAGGCTGGCGCGGCCGAAAGTGAGCGGAGCACCCTCGCCGAATGTCGTCGGGCTTTTCACCGGGTCGGGGATGTCCCCGGCCTGTGCCTTGATCTGCCCGGTCACGTAGGGAGCGTCACCCTCGGGCACGAACACCTCGGCCCCGCGGCGTTCCCAGGCCGCCGCAGCCTCGCTGTGGTCGAAGTGCATATGGGTGAGCAGCACCCAGCGGACTTTCTCCAGCGGGAATCCGAGCTGGCGGATCTGCACCTCGATGTGCGGCTGGAAACGGGTGTAGCTGGGGTCCACCAGCAGAAGCCCCTCACCCGTGTCCATGAGATAAATGGACTGGTGGTAGTCCTCCGGTCCCAGCAGCCACAGGCCGGGCAGTATTTCGCCCGGGCGGCGCTGGATCGGGGTCTCCATGCGTCCCCACTGGCCGGAAAGCTCGCAGAAAAGGTCGTTGTCCTTTTTCCAGTCCGCGGACGGGTCGGTCCAGTGGTCGTACTTGTACTGATCGACGAAAGTGGCGCGGTCGTGGATCACCTGGAACCCCGCGGCCGAGGTCTGTATCACCGCCGGATAGAACCGTCCCGCCTGGCCGGAGGCCCCCGGCTGGGTGTCGACTGTCACGTTGCCGCTGCAGGCTCCGACTGCCAGACTCAGGCCACTCAGGGCCAGAAAATCTCTGCGTTCCATCCTGCTATCCTCCGTTCGTGACGGGTGAACACCGATTTAGCTTGAATAATGGGAAGAGGTCTTTTAAGTTTAAATGGTTTTTTATCCGCACTAAAACTTTGTCCAAGCCGACTCCTGAAAAATATTATCCCCGGCCGGGCCGCGCGTAAAGGATATTCCTCGCAGAAATCGAATTACCGGCTTAGCCGGACCGCACCACAATCGAAGAAATGGAATTTGACTCTGATAAATGCTATCTTTCCGACCCAAACACGGAGACCCGATGCTCTACAAGGAAGACTGGGAAAAAGTCCGCGAGCGAATGTGCGCGTTCTGGCGCGGCGAGATTGTCGACCGGGTGGTGTTCCAGGTGACCGGCGCGCGTGAGAACGTGCCGCAGACGAGCCGCTGGCACCCGTTTTTTCTGGCCCAGCACTATGACGAGCCCGAGCTGATCCTGTCCGAGTGGGAAAGCTACTGCCGCCAGACTTTCTTCGGCGGCGAGTTCATCCCCAACCTCTGGGTCAACCTGGGTCCCGGTGTGCCGGCGGCTTTCCTGGGTGCGCACCTGCGGGTGAACGACGACACGGTCTGGTTCGAGGCCCCGGGGGATATCTCGCTGGAGGAGCTTGCGACCTGCAGGCTGGACCTGGAGAACAAGTGGTGGCGCGTCACCCGCGACATCACCCGCCTGGCCGCCGAGAACGCGCCGGGCAAGTATTTCGCCGGGATGACCGACCTCAACTCCGTGTTCGATATTATCTGCCACCTGCGCGGCACCCAGCGCGTGCTGTACGACATGATGGACAACCCGGACGCGGTCAAGGCCGCCACCGAGGCTGTGAACCGTGTCTGGATCGAGAGCTTCGAGCGCCTCAACGCCCTGATCACTCCACACCAGGACGGGGCCTCGAACTGGATGAGCATCTGGTTCGAGGGCTGCGGCGGAGACACACAGTGTGACTTCTCGGCCATGCTCTCGCCGGACATGTTCGCCGAGTTTGTCGTGCCGCACCTGCAGCAGGAATGTGTCCGCCTGGGCCACAGCATTTTCCACCTGGACGGCCCGGGGCAGATCCCGCACCTCGACCTTCTGCTCGACATTCCCGAGCTGGACGGAATACAGTGGGTGCCGGGCGCCGGCAACCCCTCGGTCGGCTCGCCCAAGTGGTACCCGATGTACAGGAAGATACAGGAAAAGGGCAAGCTGCTGGTGCTTCAGAATATGGAAAGGCAGGACGTGGAAAACACCCTGGCCAGTATTTCCAGCCGCGGCCTCCTGGTCGAGGTCAAGGCCGACAGTGATAGCGAGGCCCGCGACTGGCTGAAAAAAGCCGAAAAATGGACGCGGGACTGAATCTGTACATTATGAGGGAGGTGGCAGGATGGAAGCCGGAAAGAGCGGTAGTAACCCGCTGGAGGTGTTCCAGCGCGAGGCCCCCGAGGTGGCGGCCGCGTTCGACGGCCTGATCCGCTCGCTGGTGGGCACGGACGGGCTGGACGGCAAGACCAAGCACCTTATCTACATCGCGCTCAAGGCTGCCGAGGCGGACTCGCTGGCCCTCAGGTTCCACGTGCCCATGGCCAAGGCCGCCGGGGCCAGCCGCGCCGAGGTGCGCGACGCGGTCCTGATGAGTCTAACCGTGTGCGGAATCCGCGGGGTGGCCACTTGCCTGCCCCTGGCCATGGAACTGTACGACAGCCGCGGCTGAAAAGGGAAAATCCCTGCCCGACCGTTTCGTCGATACTTCCCCCTTTTTCAAAGGGGGACCGAGGGGGATTTAATATAATTTGGTCACGGCGCGCCGTGACCCGACAGATCAATCTTTTATATCCTGCCGGCTATTGCCCCCCTCACGCCCCGGTGAGCAGCACGATCTTGCCGCTCACCGCCCGTGCGCCCAGAAGCTCGTGCGCCCGCGACGCCTGCTCCAGGGGCAGGCGCTCGGCGATCACAGGTGCGATTTTCCGCGCCTGCAGCAGCCCGAACAGGACGCCCAGGTCCTCACGGTACCAGCCAGTACGGCGCTTTTTGAGCGAGGTCACGCTGTAGCCCGCCACACGGCGGCTGCCCCCGATGAGCGGCAGGATCGAGAAGCGAGGGTCGCGCAGGAACGCGCCCAGAGAGGCGCTCAGGCTGCGCCGCCCGTCCCGCATGCCGCCATAGAATCCGTAGCCCACCAGGATCCCGCCATACCCAAGCAGCCCGTAGGAGCGCCGCCAGCTCCGCCCGCCCAGCGGGTCGAAAGCTGCATCCAGACGGTCACCGCCCAGGCTGGCGCGCACCCGGGAGGTGAAATCCTCGCTCGCGTAGTCGATAGCCACTGCGCCCAGGCTTTCCACCAGGGCCAGCTTGCCCCGGCTGGCTGTGCCGAACAT
>CAYLSM010000259.1:0-5684 GCA_964386505.1 uncultured Gemmatimonadales bacterium | reverse complement strand
ATTCGGCGGGAAGGCCCTCGGACGTGGTGCGCGCGCGCAGGGCGGGAAGCTCCCGTTTCGAGAAAAATATTCCCGGGTGCGTGCCCGGTGGCACGGCCACGTAGCTGTGGCCGCCGGCGCGCGCCGGTTCTCCCGGCCCAGCCCCCTGTCCGCAGGAGACATTCAGGCCGACAATCAAAAAACAGAGCGTGGACAGAAATGCGGTCTTAAGCCGTTGCATCCTGTTTCCTTTCCTCTCGAGTTAGCAGTTCGCAACCGTCCCGTGGAGTCTATTTCTCATAGGCCGCCTGGCGCGAGTTGATCGCGCGCAGCACAGCGGAGTCGAACTTGGGCTTGCGCTCGTAGGTGTAGATTCCGTTCACCTCCTGCTCGATATCGTAGAGCTGGGTGAAACAGAACCCGAACATCTTCGGGTCGTCCAGCAGGACATCGGTCAGGCCGCGGTAGCGCAGGAGGTACTCCTCAACGCTCCGGGGACGGTCACCGTAGCCCCAGGCCGGGCCTCCCGCCTGGCCGGGGTTCCACCAGATACCGCCGTACTCGTCCACGATGTAGGGCTGGCCGGCGTAGGGCGCGTCATGCTCCGGGTCGAACCGCCAGGGCGCGCCGCCGGTGCGGAACGGCTCGAAACAGGCGGCGAACTTGGCCGGGTTGCCCTCGTAGTTGTGCACGCTGTAGATATCAGTTTCCACATGCCTGAACCCGCTGACATCGTGCACCGGCCGGGTCGGGTCGATGGCCTTGGTCGCGCGGTAGACCGTGCGCAAAAGCTCGGGGTCCTGGTCGCGCGGGGTCTCGTTGAACGGGGTCCACATCACGATCGAGGGGTGGTTGAAATCGCGCTCCAGCTCGGTCAGCCACTCGGGCAACACGCGCTCCAGGGTGGCCGGGCTGTGGTGGTCGATCCCCCAGTTGGGGAACTCACCCCAGCAGAGGTAGCCCAGACGGTCGGCCCAGTAGAGGAAACGCGGCTCGAACACTTTCTGGTGCAGGCGCGCCCCGTTGAACCCAACGGCCTGGGAAAGCTCGATGTCCCGCTTCAGGTCAGTGTCCGTGGGCGCGGTGTAGATTCCCTCCGGGTAGAACCCCTGGTCCAGCACCAGACGCTGAAACACTTTTTTGCCGTTCAGGAGCACGTTGATCCCCTCGACAGTCACCTCGCGCATCCCGAAATAGCTTTTCACCCGGTCGATCACTTTCCCGTCCTGCTCCAGCGTGAATTCCAGGTCATAGAGGAACGGGTCGCTCAGTTGCCAGAGCCTGGGCTTGGGGATTTTCACGCTGAACGGCGCGCCCTGTCCGGCCGGGACAACTGACTCGCCCACTTTCTTCCCTGCGGCAGTGACGATTGCATGCAGACGCAGGCCGGGTGCGGGGTCGATCACGCTCACGTTGAACAGGGCCAAGCCCGCGCTGATATCCGGGTAGACCCGGAAACTTTTCACGTAAGAGCCGCCCACCGCCTCCAGCCAGACAGTCTGCCAGATCCCGGTGGTGCGGGTGTAGCTGCAGCCGGCGGAGAAATACTCCGGGCACTGCTTGCCGGAGGGCTGGACCCCGGCGCGGGTGTCATCCGTGCAGCGCACGACCAGCACGCTGCCACCGGGCTTGACCTTGCCGGTCAGCTCGAAAACGAACGGGGTGTAGCCGCCGCGGTGCTCTCCCATCGGTTCCCCGTCCAGCCAGACTTTCGTGTCATAGTCCGCGGCCCCGAAATGCAGCCGTACACGCTTTCCCTGCCAGGCGGCGGGAATTTCCAAATTCCGGCGGTACCAGACGCAGGCCATGAAATCGACATTGGCGATCCCGGACAGCCGACTTTCGGGGCAGAACGGCACGTTGATCGTTTTCGAGAACGCCGCCCCGTCTTTCTGCATCCCGCGCTCCTCGCCCGAGAGACCGGGATCGAGCTCGAACTCCCAGGGGCCGTTGAGATTCAACCAATCGGTGCGTTCGAGCTGCGGGTTCGGGTGCTCGGGACGGGGGATGTCGGCGCAGCGCAGGGCCGTGGCCGCGGCAAAAAGGCCCAGGCAGGCCAGGGTGAGGCACACGGGCAGCAAACGGTGGAGCGAACCAGGTCTGATCACAGTCGGCCTCCGTCAGTATGGGTAGTCGTACCGATGATTGCGACTTCAGGCAGGGATGACAGAAGAATAAACCGGTCCGGGCGGAATGAAAAGCAAAAAGACACGGCCGGGACTGCGGGTTGACAGTCCCGGCCGCAAGTTGCAAAGCCAAGCCACACCACAACTCAGGCGAGCACTGTCTCGGGCAGGAACGGACGGCCCTCGGCCAGGGCGGCCAGGTTCTGCACGGTCACGCGGGTAATCTCGGCCAGCGCCTCCTGAGTCAGGAAACCCTGGTGCGAGGTGATCAGCACGTTGGGGAAAGTAAGCAGACGCGCCAGCTCGTCATCCTCCAGCACGGTATCGCTCTTATCCTCGAAGAACACACCCTCCTCCTCCTCGTAGACATCCAGACCCACGCCGCCGATCTGGCCGGTCTTGAGCCCGCGGATCAGGGCGCGCGTGTTGATCAGCTTGCCGCGGCTGGTGTTGATGATGTACACCCCGCGCTTCATCAGCCCAATCGTGCGGTCGTTTATCAGGTGCTGGGTCTCGGGCGTGAGCGGTGTGTGCAGCGAGATCACATCCGCCTGGGCCAGGATTTCATCCAGGGGCGCGAAACTCACCCCGCACTCGGCGGCCCACTTTTCATCCGGATAGGCATCCCAGGCCAGCACGCGCGAGTCGAAGCCGCGGAAGATGCGGGCCGCGATCCGGCCGATCTTGCCCGCGCCCAGGATGCCGACAGTCTTGCCGCAGAGGTCGAAACCCACCATCCCGTTGAGCGAGAAATTCAACTCGCGCACCCGGTTGAAGGCACGGTGAATCTTGCGGTTCAGGCAGAGCAGCAGGGCCACTGTGTGCTCGGCCACCGCGTTGGGTGAGTAGGCCGGCACGCGCACCACCGGCAGGCCTATCTCGGCGGCGTGCTTGAGGTCGACATTGTTGAACCCGGCGCAACGCAGGGCCACCAGGCGCACACCCTCGCGTTTCAGGCAATCCAGGCACCGGCTGTCCACCCGGTCATTGACAAACACGCAGACCGCATCCGCCCCTTGCGCCGCGGGGGCGCTCTCGCAACTCAGCCGCATTTCGAGGAAGCGCCATTCGATCTGCGTCTCCTTCTCGAAATTGCGCCTGTCGTAGGGCCTTGTGTCAAAAAACGCCACTTTCATCCCAGCCTCCAGTCTTTCGATCCATTCCTTATCCTTGAAGCGTGGCAACCGCAGGCGAATAGCCCGCAACGTCGCTATAAGCATAGTGAAACGTCTCTGTCCGGGCAAGCCCGGGCGTCACTCTGAACTTTTCCTTACACTCCTGTAAAATTAATGGCATACATTATTTAGTATAAATATTCACATCCCTAAATGTCTGAGTAATTCCTTTAAAATCCTACTGTTTCGCAACGCACGATCCCGGGACAGGAGTATGCCATTCAATTTTCCCCGCTCCACTGAAACGCACAACGGAACAAGCCGGGAGGATGTTATGAAGAGACGGTTGAGCGGTTGGGCAATGACATTGATGGTTCTTTCCCTGGTGCTCTGACTTGGGGCGCCGCTCCAGGCCTCTTGCTCTGGGACGAGAGGGAGTACGGTTACCGCGCTGGCCGCCTGCGGCTCGGGAAGCTGCACCTGTGTCAACTGCACCTGCACGAACTGCACCAGCACCACCTGCCAGAAAAAAAGCGGCACCCTGAATATCGTCCTTTCCCCGGCGGCGCTTTCCCTGCTCAACAAGATGCCCGGCCTGCGCGCGGTCGTGCTGAGCATGCTGTCCATCGCCTCGCCGCAGACCCTTCTGGCCGATTCGGATGACGACGGCGCAGCGGTGACCGGCTCCAGCACATGCGGCGGCGCCTGTTCCGGGACATGCTCCGGCACCTGCAGCATGGGCGGCTCCCAGTCCTGCAACGGCTGTGGCTCCGGCGGCTGCAAACGTTGAGATTCTGCAATTCAGAATCAATATGAAAAACAGCAGGGGCACGCCAGAGCGCGCCCCTGTTTATTTGATATTACTGTCCGTTATGCTCTATTCCTGTTAACCGGCAGCGACCGGCTCAGAAATGGAAAAACCCCAGGTACCAGGCGGTAATCTCGCGGCCGCGGAACACGTACAGGGCCGTCCCCAGGGCCAGGAACACGCCGAACGGCACCAAGCGCTTCTTTTTCTGCACGTAGTTGATCCAGCCGTAGATCAGGCTGCCGGCCACCGACCCGGCGAACAGGCTGAACAGCACCCCCGGCCAGCCGGTGAAAGCGCCGATCATGGCCAGCATTTTGATGTCGCCGCCGCCCATGGCCTCGCGCCCCAGGGCAGCCTGCCCGGCCACTGCGGCCAGATAGAGCGCACCCCCACCCACCAGCGCTCCCAAAACCGCCTGGAGCGGACTGATCCCGCCGGGCAGGCAGGCGAAAGCGATTCCCGCGGCCAGGCCGCCCAGGGAAAAGGCATCCGGGATGGTGTAGGTCTGAAGGTCGGCGACCAGGATTCCCAGCAAGATGAGCAGCAGCACGGCCATGGCGGGAGTCTCCCAACTTGCGCCGAAACGCAGCCAGGACACGGCGGTGAGAGTTGCGGCAGCCAGCTCCACCAGCGGGTACTGGAGCGAAATCGTCTGGCCGCAGCCGCGGCAATGGCCGCGCAGGGCGAGCCAGCTCAACACCGGTACGTTCTCGTACCACGGTATGGTCCGTCCGCAGCGCGGGCAGTGCGAACGGGGCGTGACCACGCTCTCGCCGCGCGGCAGACGGTAGATGCAGACATTGAGGAAACTGCCCAGCATCGCGCCGAGCACACCCAGATACAGCGCTATGAGTATCCGGAGTTCCAGGGTTCACCTCCCCGCGCCGGAGGGTTGGCCCGCTCGGCGGCATATCTCGTACAGCACGATCCCCGCGGCCACAGCCACGTTGAGGCTCTCCACCCCGGACTGCATGGGCACCGAAAGCCGCCGCACACCGTCCAGGGCCTGTCCCAGTCCGGCCCCGGACGCCTCGGAACCGAAAATCACCGCGGTGCGTGACGGATAGCACGCTCCGGCGAAAATGTCCTCTCCTCCCGCTGCGGCCTCGTATAGACTGAAAGAGTGGCGGGCCAGGAATTCTTTCAGCGTGGCTGAGTCCGGCACCGGGAACACCGGCAGGCGGAACAGCGCGCCCATCGCCCCGCGCACGGTCTTGGGGTTGTACGGGTCCACAGTACCTGGAGCCAGAACAACCGCGGCAGCCCCCGCAGCGGCGGCGGCCCGCACCAGCGAGCCCAGGTTGCCGGGCTGGCTCAGGCCGTCGCAGATCGCCAGCACGGCTGTCTGCGGCGGGGTCCATTCCTTGAGGCACAGGCGCGGGATACGGCAGACTGCGGCCACGCCCTGCGGGGTGACCGTGTCCAGGGCGCGGCGCAGTACGGCCTCCTCCGCCCGGTAGACCGGTACGCCCTTAGCGGCCAGGGCCGCTGCCAGGGCCGAGCCGCGCGCTGCGGCCGCCGTGTCGGAGTCCTCCGGGCAGCGCACCGCCCAGGCGATACTCACACCGCAGGCCAGGGCCTCCTCCACCAGGCGCACGCCCTCGGCCGCGAACAGGCCGGACTCCTCGCGCCCTTTGCGCTGGCTCAGCTTGG
>CAYLSM010000258.1:0-5715 GCA_964386505.1 uncultured Gemmatimonadales bacterium | reverse complement strand
CGGCCAGGGGGGCGGGGGCCGCCCCGCCGATCACGAACCCGAAATAGCGGCTCCCTGCGCTGGCAACTGTGGCCGGCGAGCCGGCACGATCCAGAAGGGCCAGTGTCTCCAGCGGGTCGACAGGCTGCAAGGGCAGGGGAATGTCCAGCGCGCTCATCCCGGCAAGGCTTTCAGCGGAGGGGAAAACCCTTCGCTCCTCCAGAGATGCGAGGTAGCGCTTGGCTATTGCGGCGAAAGATTCGATAAGTCTGTCCATTTCAGAGCGCCTTTTCGCACAGTTCCCGGTGACGGTAGCAGTTCACAGTGTGGTCTATCACCATGCCGGTGGCCTGCATGTGGGCGTACACGATGGTGGAGCCCATGAACTTGAACCCGCGCTTTATCATATCCTTGCTTATCGTGTCCGACAGGGGAGTGCGGGGCGGTATCTGGCCCAGCTCGGTCCAGTGGTTGACGAGCGGCTTGCCCTCCACGAAGCCCCAGATATAGCGGTCGAACGAGCCGAACTCAGTCTGTATCTTAAGGAACGCCTGCGCGTTGCCCACCGTGGCCCGCACCTTGAGCCGGTTGCGGATTATGCCGGGGTCGGACAGACAGCGCGCGATGTCGGCCTCGCCAAAACGCGCCACCGCCTCCGGGTCGAACCCGGCGAACGCTTTGCGGTAGCCCTCGCGTCGGTGCAGGATCGTGCGCCAGCTCAGGCCCGCCTGGGCCGACTCCAGGACCAGGAACTCGAAAAGAAGACGGTCATCGTGCACCGGGACGCCCCATTCGCGGTCGTGATACTCTATCATCAACGGGTCGGTGCTGGGCCAGGCGCAGCGCTCGGGCATTGTCACCTCCAACAAAAAAGGGCGCGTCATCCGCGCCCTCCGAATGGTCAGGCCAGTCAGTTCCAGCCCACGAAACGCTTGAAATTCTCCGAGTACAGGTTGGCCACGTCCCGCTGCACATCCTGAGTGCTCACCGGCCAGCCGGCGCGGCGGATGTCCTCGAACTTCTCGGCCAGCACCTCGCCGATCAGTTCGCGCGAGTGGCTCCACTTGTAAATCAACTGGTCCAGCACCCGGGCGTCCGAATGCTGCGGGACCATGCTTGTGCCCAGAAGCTCCAGGCGCTCGGCCGTGATCTCGCGGATGATGCTGGGGTTGTTCATGAACCACCAGCAGCCGAACAGCATCACGTTGCCGAACTTGCGCGCCGCGATGCAGGCCTCGTGCTGGTTCTCGCGGCTGAGGAAAGTGACCAGGAAACGGTTGTCAGGGAACGTGCAGGCGAGGGCCTCCACCGCGGCTACATCCGCCCGGCCCAAGCTGTCGCCGGCCAGGCCCAGGGCCGGGTTGACCAGTTTTTTCACCCCGATCATCATGGCGAACGGGATCCCGGCCGCGCGGGTGACCGGGATGATGCACTCGCGGATGATAGTGCCGCGGGCGCTTTCCTCGGGGTAGCGGAACGTGGGCGGCAGCGAGACCGCCAGGTACAGCGGTTTCATCCGTCCGATCCAGTCCTGGAGGAAACGGCGGACCTCGGCCAGACAGGCGGAGTCCAGGGTGCGGCTTACTTTATAGCCCCAGACGGCCAGACGCTTGGAGCTGTTGTCCCAGTCGTTGAGTAACGGGTCGATACGCAGAGCGGCCCGGAACCGCGGGTCGGCGCTGCCGTGACCGGCCTCCCAGACCGAACGTTCAAGGTCATCGAACGGGTCATTGGTCATAACCACCGCCTCGATCCCGGCCAGCTCGAACACCTTGTCGATATGCCTCTCCACCGTGGTGTCGCGGAAATACTGCCGAAGGCTGTCCAGAGAGCGGCCGCTCAGGTCGAGACCCAGGCGGCTGAGGCTGGTCAGCACCCCGCGGTTCGACTCCGAGACCGGGGAGTGCTTGAGGAACAGCTCCTCCCAGATCAGCTCGGCCTGACGGGTCTTGGGCAGGGAGAAGAACTCGGTCTTGCTCATGTAGTTGTAGCGGAAGAACTCGGCCACCAGATAGTGGTAGGTTACCAGCTCATCCACGCCCCAGAGAAGGAGACCACCGAACGGGGCGCTGTAGATATGGGTGTGCAGGTCGAGGATCGGGGTGGTCTGCGCAGCGTTGAGCACACAGGCGCGCAATTCCTCGCGGGTCTTGAGCAGGCTCATCTTGTCTCCATTGTGGTGTAAATCGCCGCGAACGCTTTCGGCTCAGTAGCCGCCGTCCTGGTACGCGGTCTCGTACATGGCCAGGATGTTTTCCAGGGGGGCGTCCACCTGGATATAGGTATGTCCGGGGCCGATCACGAGGCCGCCGCCCTGGCCCAGGATTTTCATGTTCTGTTTCACTTCCTTGCTCACGTCCTTGACCGAGCCCTTGTTCAGCGTCTCGATCAGGTCCACCGAGCCGTAGAAACACAGATCATTGCCGAACTCGCGCTTCAGCTCCTTGAGGTCCATTCCGGCCGCCCGTCGCTGGATCGGCTCCAGCATGTCCACGCCGGACTCGATTATTCCCGGCAGCAGAAGGCGCACCGAGCCGCAGACATGCAGCAGGAATTTCTTGTCGTGGGCGTGGAGAGTGTCGGCGATCCGCCGCAGGTAGGGCTTCACCAGGCGGTCGAACACCTCGGGCGAGAACAGGGGGCCGCTGGCCATGCAGTAGTCATCGGCCAGGTAGAAAATGTCAAACCCGTCCGGGGCCTGGGCCAGAAGCCTGTCCAGGGAGCGGAACAGGTAGTCGGCGGCGCGCTCGATGATCGCCTGGGCCAGCGGCTCATCCAGCACCAGGTCCACCAGGAACTGCTCCATCCCGCGCAGAAACGTGGCGTTGAAATAGGCCCCGTGGGTGATATGCGCGATGATCGCCCGGTCGGGCTGAGTGCGGCGCAACTCGTTCAGGTGGCCGAATTCGAGCCGGTCGGGGTCGGGCCAGTCGTGCCTGTCCAGTTCGGATACATCCTGCATCTTGGCCAGGGGATGGTAGACTATCTCCTCATAATGCGCCGTGCGGCCATCCACAGTGTATGGCTGAAGGCGGGTGCGGTAACCCCAGCGGTTCTGGTGCAGGCCGCCTTCCAGGTCGCGGTCGCGCGGGTCGCGGATTTCGGGGCCCTCCAGCCAGGTGTCCACGTGCAGGGCATCCCAGAGCGCCGCCCGCGAGTTGATCCCGAAATGCCTGTAAAGAAGGTCGTACACCTCGGACTGGGCGTCGAAAGTGATCGGCACCCGGTCGGGAGTGTGGTGCGCGACAGCGGTCAGGACTCTTTCTCTTCCATTCATTGCTCATTTCTCCAGGCGTTGGAATGTATGCTGGAAAGATACATTTCAGTTTCTCCAGGCGCAAGGACGGAGGCCGGCTGCGGCCCGCAGAGTGCTTTCCGCGATCTTTCGGCGCGGTTGACTGGACAACCGGGAATTCAGGGGTTAAAATTAGCGAAAGGCAATAATTGTCAGTAACGCCGCAGATGAGGCCCTGTCACCGTCAAACCACGGAGGACCCGATGACTGTCGGCAACGAGCAGATCGATCGCGCAGGCGAGGATTTCCAGCTGCTCACCCGCTACGAACGCGAATCCATGCACTCCCGCTCCCCGGTCTGGGAGGAGCAGGTCCCCACCTACAAGCGCTACCCGGAGTCCGAGCTGCTGGAGCTGCCGGAGCCGCAGACCGACGGGGGCCGTCCGCTCTGGGAGACAGTGGCGGCCCGACGCACTTTCCGGGATTTCAACGGCCAGCCGTTGGACCTGACCGCCCTGAGCCAGCTTCTCTGGGCCTGCCAGGGGATTACCGGACGATTCTATGATTTCGAGCTGCGCAGCGCGCCCTCGGCCGGAGCGCTTTTCCCGGTGGAAACATATGTCGTACTGAACCGGGTGAACGGTCTGGAACCCGGACTGTGCCATTACCGGGTGCAGGAGCATGCCCTGGAGGTGCTCCGCCGCGGCGACCTGCGCGAGAGCCTGACCCAGGCCGGGATGATGCAGCCGGTGCTGCACGATGCGGCGGTCGGGTTTGTCTGGACTGCGATCATCGGGCGCTCGCGCTGGAAATACCGTCAGCGGGCCTGGCGCTATGTCTATCTGGATGCCGGGCATATCGCCCAGAGCGTGGCCCTGGCTGCCGAGGGGCTCGGCCTGGGCTGCTGCCTGATAGGGGCGTTTTTCGACAGCGAGGTCAACACACTGCTGGGCGTGGACGGGACGAGCGAGACAGTGGTCTACATGTGCGCCGTGGGAAAGCGTGAGTGAGCGGCGGATAATTGCGATTTGAAGATTCGGTAGACATCAGGAGGCAAGGCGATGGATACTCTGGCGCACGGTCTGTGGGGTGGAATGATCGCCGGCTGGAAAAAGCGTTTCGGGCTGGCGTTCCTTTTCGGCATGGCACCCGATCTGCTCTCGTTCGGCGCGCTGATCGCGCTGCGCCTTCTGCAGGGGACTTTCCATCCCGGCAAGCCCTCGGTGAGTTCCATTCCACCCTGGGTGCACACCTCCTACGATTTCACCCACAGCCTGGTCCTGGTGGGCGGGGTGTGGTGGCTGCTCTGGATTAAAAAGCGCGACCTGGCCGTGCCGTTCAGCGCCTGGCCGCTGCATATCCTGTTCGATATCCCTACACACAGCCGTGAGTTTTTCCCCACGCCGTTCCTTTTTCCGATCAGCCGTTTCACGGTGGACGGTATCTCGTGGGGCCAGCGCTGGTTCATGATCCTGAACTATTCCTGCCTGAGTGCTTTCTCCATTATCTGGTTCGTACACCGTCACCGGGCCAGGAAAAAGCTCGACAGCCTGAAGATTTCCGTGCGCGCGGAGGCCGCAACCCCGGACCAAGGGAACGAGCCTCAAGCCGACTGAATCTCCTCCAGAAGGTCGGCGTAGGCGCGCTCCACCAGCCAGGCGCGTGGGATGCCCAGGCGTTCGAGCCACTCGGTGCAAACCGTCTCCAGGGCAGCCACACTGTCACGGCCGCGCATTCCCAGGACCTCGATTTCCACGAACTCGCCCAGTCCCTCCACCCGGTCAAGGTGGATACGGACATTGTCCTGACAGTAGAGCGCCCGTGTCTTTTGCACCACCAGGCGCACTCCCAGCGCGGCCGCCAGGGCGCGGTCCAGGCTGTCGGGGTTGTCGCAGCGGTGCAGCTCCACGCGGCAGTTCTTGGGGCCGGCCTGGTCGGGACGTTCATAGGCGATAAGCTGCGCCTCGCCGCGGCAGCGCCGCAGCTTAAGCCGTCCGCGCCTCACCTTGTAGAAAGTGTCGCTCTGCTCGAACTCGCCCGCAGAGGCTACTCCAAGCACCTCCAGCGCCTGCCGCAGCCGCGCGTGTCCCTGCGGGCAGCTGGCCTTGATCTCCACGGTCTGGTCGAATTTTGAATCCATCCTGCAATATCCCTTTCGTTGGTCTTAAGCCCACCCTTGCCAGTCAAGGACATCCGGCTTATCTTTGTGGAAAGCCGGAAACAGGCTCTCGGCCCGAAGCGGCCGGTGGTTTCCGGACTCTGCCTCTTCAGCGCCACGAAGCGCCAGGGCAGAGCTGGTCTGAAATGCGCAACGGGAGATGCCTGAATGAAGTTCATACCTCAAGGAACAAAGACTGTAGCCGCCGTTTCCGTGGCCTGTGCGGTCCTGTCCCTGGTGGCCTGCGGCGGCAGGAAAGGGGAGGAGGACCTGCGCGGAGAGCTGGCCTCTCTGGCCGGACGGATGGCGGCCGAGAAGGATCTGCGCGACGTGCGGATCGAGG
>CAYLSM010000257.1:0-5746 GCA_964386505.1 uncultured Gemmatimonadales bacterium | reverse complement strand
CCAGGCAGGCCAGCATCCCGGCGCTCAGCGCCACCGCCAGAAGCAGAAAGCTGCGAGATTTGACCTCGCGGCTCACTTTCTCGGGCTGGGCGTTCTTGATCAGGTAGAGCACGCTGGTGACAAAGGCCACGGGAAAAGCGGCCTCGCCGATGATGGTCATGGAGACGTGAATCTTGAGCCAGTAGGACTGCAACGCCGGCACCAGGGTCATCTCCAGGCGCTGCGGATACATCCCGGCGAACACCACGGCCAGGAAAATCCCCGGTGAGACGCAGGCCCCCACGAAAGCCGAGCGCGCCTTGAACATCACCACGAAATAGAACAGGACCACGAACCAGGCCAGGAAACTCAGGTACTCATAGGAGCTTGAAATCGGCACCCGTCCCTGGGCCAGCCAGCGCCCGGCGATAGTCACAGTGAGGCTCGCCCAGCCCAGGGCGATCATCAGCATGGCCAGACGTCCCACCCAGCGCGCTGGGGAGGAACCCTCTTTCGGCAGCAGGCCGATGAAATGCAGCAGCATCCCGGCGAAAAAAGTCCAGAGCGTCACCTCGTAAAGGACAGGCTCCATTTTCACCCCTTTCCTTCCGGGATTGTCCCGGCCGGCTTGTCAGCCGCGCCCGCCCTGTCGCCCTCTGTGGATAGGATCATCCCGGCGAGGCGGTCGAACTCGGCCCCGAATGGCTGTTTCCACTTGTAGGATAGTCCGGCGACCGAGACCCGGGCGCCGCTGTCCCCCTCCGGCCGCACCAGGACCCAGAACTCGCGGTGGTTGACATAGAACGAAAGGATCACCCCCAGAGCCATCAGCAGGAACCCCAGCCAGATCACGTTCTGCGAGCGGTGGGTGCGGATAGTCAGCCCGGTGATGTAGCCTTTCTCGTAGTCTTTGAGCACCACGGCCCAGGGAAGTCCCGGACGGTGGCTGAAATTGGGGAAATTCTTGAAAACCCAAACCCGCATCAGTTCCTCGCCAGCACGCCTGACTACCACCTCTGCGGCCGGGTTGCGGTCCTCGCCACCCGAGGCCGACACCTGGCCCTGGGCGTTCATCTGGAACGTGCCCACGAAACGGGTCACCCGCACCGAATCACCAGTGGCGCCCAGGGGCTCAGCCTCGCCTCCGGGCTTGAGACGCAGACTGTAGGATTCGGGGTTTACCGCCGCGCTGTCGGTGGACTCGAGCGAAAGCTCCACCCAGTCGGCCCCACCGCCGCCCGGCGAGTAGGAACTCTGGTAGAAATAAACCCCGCGGTGGATCAGCGGGTCATTGACCTTGATGATGTGCGAGAAAAGAGGTTTCCTGGCTCCACCCTCGTCCTCCAGCACCGTGACCGTGGACAGGTAGGCCAGGGGCTTGCCCTGGGGGGTAAACTGGGCTTCGAACCGGTCAAGCTGCACGCTGAACAGCGCCCCGGCGGCCAGTGCCGGGTCCAGCTCGCGCCAGTCGCTGTCGCGGACCCGGCTGTCCAGGTCCAGCAGTTCCGAGGGCGCGGGCTTGAAACCGAAAGCTTTGCGAAGGCGGCTGCGGATCAGTTCGAACTGGTAGGCGGGTGTGGCCAGGTAGCTCATGTCCGGCACCCGGACCGTATCGCCCTGGCCCATCCACTGGAAATGCTCGAAGCTGAGCAGGTAGCTGATCGCCGCGCCCAGGATCACCAGAACCATGGCGATATGCGTGAAAAACGGCCCCAGCGGGCTGAACCGTCCCCGCCGGCCGTAAAGCAACCGCTCGCCCGCTCCCTCGCCCGCGCTCTCGAACACCCGGTAACCGTCCTTGCGCAGCACCGCGGCTGCATGAGATGCCGCAGCCTGCGGGTTCAGCGTCAGTTTGGACGAGCGGTGGTTCGTCTGGTCACGGTAGCTCTTTTCCTCTTTCAGGAAATGCACGCGCCGGACCAGGCGCAGGATCGAGCCCAGACGGTGGAGCGAGCAGACCAGGATGTTGAAGCAGAGCAGGGCCAGCAGAAGGTAGTACCACCAGACCGTAAAAAGATGGTCCAGGCCCATGAAAATGAAAAGCCCGCCCAACACCTTGCCGAACTTGTCGAGATAGAGCATCTCGAGCGAGCCGGCAAAGCCGTCCGGCGGGTACTGCGGCAGCAGCACGCCGATCACGCTGACAGTGGTCATGACAATCAGCAGCACCACGGCGAACTTCATCGAATCCATCAGCTCCCAGAACAAGCCGGCCAATGTCCGGCGGGGCTTCTCCCTGTTCGCCAAAGCCATTCTCCCTTTTCGGTTGATCCGCGGATGGGCCGGCCCCAAGTCCGGCCCCGCTTTTCACCCTGTGTTGAATCGAGCCGGGCGGGATTTGTTACAGCCGATGGACGACTAATTCACTCCCATTCGATGGTGGCGGGCGGCTTGCTGCTGATATCGTAGACCACCCGGTTCACACCGTTCACCTCGTTGATGATGCGGTTGGAGACCCGGCCCATCACCTCGGGCGGCATGCGGTACCAGTCGGCGGTCATGCCGTCCCGGCTGGTCACAGCGCGCAGGGCGATCACGTTGTCATAGGTGCGCTCATCGCCCATCACGCCCACGGTCTGAACGGGCAGCAGCACGGCGAACGCCTGCCAGATCTCATCGTAAATTCCCGCGGCACGTATCTCGGAGATGTAGATGTCATCCGCCTCACGAAGGATATCCAATCGCTTGCGGGTGATCTCGCCCAGAACGCGCACGGCCAGCCCCGGGCCGGGGAACGGGTGACGGCCGGTCAGCTCGTGCGACAGCCCCAGCTCACGGCCCACCGCCCGGACCTCGTCCTTGAACAGCTCACGCAGCGGCTCGACCAGCTTAAGGTTCATCTTTTCCGGCAGCCCACCCACGTTGTGGTGGCTCTTGATCGTGGCCGAGGGGCCCTTGACCGAGACCGACTCGATCACATCCGGGTAGAGCGTGCCCTGCACCAGATAACCGGCATCGCCCACCTTGCGGGCCTCATCCTCGAACACCCGGATAAATGTCTCGCCGATGATCTTGCGTTTTTTCTCCGGATCGATCACGCCGGCCAGACCGTTCAGGAACCGCTCGGAGGCGTCCACACAGACCAGGTTGATGTGGAAATGCCGGCGGAAAGTCTCCTCCACCTGGGCGAACTCGTTCTTGCGCAGAAGGCCGTTGTCCACGAAGATGCAGGTGAGCTGGTCGCCGATCGCCTTGTGCACCAGCACCGCGGCCACGGAGGAATCCACTCCGCCGCTCAGGCCGCAGATCACCTTGCCACCGCCCACCTGCTCGCGGATACGCCCGACCGCCTCTTCGATGAAATAGTCCGCGGTCCAGTCCGGCACCAGGCCCGCCACCCGGAACAGGAAATTGGCGATTATCCGCCCGCCCTGCTCGGTGTGGGCCACTTCCGGGTGGAACTGCACGCCGTAAATCTTGCGCGAGGGGTCACCCATCGCTGCCGTGGGGCAGTTGTCCGTGGAGGCCAGACGGTGGTAGCTGCGGGGAAAATCGCTCAGGAAATCGCCGTGGCTCATCCAGACTGTCAGCTGGCCCAGAGATTCGAACCCGGAGAACAGGTCTGAGTAGTCATCTATCCGCAGCTCGGCACGTCCGTACTCGCGTTTTTCGGCGCGCTTCACCTTGGCGTTCTCGTAGAAGGCCAGAAGCTGCATGCCGTAGCAGATACCCAGCACCGGCACTCCCAATTCCAGGATATCCCGGTCGCAGTGCGGCGCGCCCTCGCCGTAGATACTGGAGGGGCCGCCGGAAAGGATGATCGCCGCCGGGTTCAGCTCACGCAGATGCGCCGCGCTCACCGTAAAGGGCAGTATCTCGCAGTAGACATGCTGCTCGCGCACGCTGCGGGCGATGAGCTGGCTGTACTGCGCTCCGAAATCGAGGATCACCACCATCTGTTTCTTTTTCATCGGTTCTTCTGCCTTCCGCTGTCTATATCTTAAAATATTATGGTTTTACAAGATCACTTGAACCGGTGTCCCGGCGGCTGTCAATAGCCAGTTGAGGGAAGCATGTTGATTTCGCGCAGCCAGGTCTCGAACAGTTTCGGCCAGGTGGCCCAGGGCTCGCCCGGAAGCCCGAGACCGAAACCGTGCCAGCCCTGGGTGAAAATATGAATTTCCGCCTTGACCTCAGCCTTGCGCAGGGCCTGGAACAACAGGACATCCCTGGCCGGCGGCGTTGTCTCGTCCTCACCGCCGCACACCAGGAACATCGGCGGAGTCTGGGCGTTGACCTGCGTGTAAATGTCATCCGGAATGCCGGGATACACCAGAGCGGCGAAATCGGGACGGCTGCTGACACGCCGGACAGGGTCGGCCGAACCGGTCTGGGCCGTGTCGTAGGCCGCGGAAATCTTGAGCGCCGTTCGCCCTCCGGCTGAGAATCCCATCACTCCGATCCTGTCCGGGTCGATTCCCCATCCGGTGGCGCGCTGACGGACTGTCTGCACCGCGCGGCGGGCATCCGACATGATCGCGCTCATGGCCTCGGTATAGGCCTGACCGGCCTTGCTGTCGAGCCCCTCGGGCAGGGTGCGGTATTTCACCACCACTGCCGTCACACCCAACGTATTCAGGAACCTTGCAACATCGGTGCCTTCATAGTCTATCATCAGAAAGCGGAAAGCCCCACCCGGAAAAACCAGCACGGCCGGGGTCGGCTCCTTGCCACCGGAAGCCCGGAACACCTGGAGGGAGGGCTGGCCGACGTTGGTCACCCGGCGGGTGAGGCCAGACTCGTTCCTGTTGCTTTTAACGGTATCTGTTTTCTCAGCCTGAGTGTGAACGATCGCTTTATCGGGAGGGCCATCCGGCCACAGAGGAACATCCGGGAGTTCTTCAGCTTTCAGCGAGGCGCCAAATGAAAAAAGGCAGAGTGCGGCAGCAAGTAAAACTGACGCCGCTTTCCCGTAAACGAGCATCGTGCGGCTTTCTCCCTGAAAGGGGGGTGTCGGTCTGCAAAGCTTCAAGATTCCTACTGTCAGCTCCATAACGCACGCTCTGACCGGCAGGCTTGCGGCAACTTCCTTAGAATGAGAAGATACTACAATTTCCTGAGCAATGCCAGCAGATCGAAAACATCCACCCGGCCGTCATCGTTCAGGTCGAAAAGCGAATCATCCGCTCCCGCAGACGGGCCGCGGGCCAGACGGCGCAGCAGGGCCAGCAGGTCGAACACATCCACCCGGCCCGAGCTGTCAAGGTCGTAGTAGCGCGTGAAAGAGCGGCTGACAGTAAGCGGCCAGGCCGCGACCCGCGCGTCCCCGGCGTAGAGCGCCACATTCAGCGCGGCCCGGTCCAGCTTGCCGCTGAATGACCCTTGCAAAGACTCGGGATTCACCCGCACAAGGCTGTCCAGGGGCAGGTCGGGCAGCGGCAGGGCGTTCGCATTCAGGCTCAGCCTCGTCTCCGCGCTCTCCAGGCGCACGCCCAGGGAGCCGGGGTTGCTGGGGTACCCCTGGTTGGTCAGACGGAACCCCACCCCGAACTGCGCGGAATCGGCCCCGGAGTAAACCACGCGCAGGCTGTCCAGGCGCGGGTTGAACCCGGCCAGACGGGCCAGGCTGTAGCAGAACGGCAGGTTCTGGTCGCAAAGGTACTCGATCCGGCTTATCGAGGGCCAGAAATCATCGCCCGTGGTCCCGATCTCCAGGCTCCAGGCCATGATCCGGCCGTGCGTGCTGTCACCGTACTCCCAGTCGGTCAGCTCGCCGTTGACCAGGTAGCCCAGTGTGCCGACAGCCGTACCATAGACATACCTGTTC
>CAYLSM010000256.1:0-5759 GCA_964386505.1 uncultured Gemmatimonadales bacterium | reverse complement strand
GCGTGGACAATCCGCAGGACTACCCCACCAGCGGCATGGGCGGGGCCAATATCGGGCCTGAGTTCACCGAGGCCGAGTACTGCGCCCTCAAGGACATGAGCGACAAGGAGGCCCTGTTGGTCGCCTCCGGCAAGCTGGCTTCCGCCAGCGGCGTGCCCCAGGCTCTGGAGAGCGCCGTGGTGGCCAGCGGACGCTGGGAGAAATGGCGTCAGCCGGATGAGATGGACAAACCCTTCGCCCAGCTCACCGCGGCCCGCCGCGAATGGCTGGTCCGCACCGGCTGCCGCTACATCTGGACCGATCCGGGCGTTCTGGCCGCGCGCAAGGCGCTCTACACCAACCTGGCCAAGGCCGGGATCGACGCCGACAGCTACGTGCTGGACAAAATCGTCGAAGTGATGGACAAGTATTTCGACAAGTTCAACCTGCGCGGCACTATCAGCCGGATCGAGAAAGAGCTGGAAGCCGGACTGTAAGAGACCGATTGCTCTCTATCCGTCCCTGGAGCGGGGTCAGGTGAGCCTGGCCCCGCTCAGGCCGTTTCGCCCCACCGGAACTCCTTCCAAAGGAGAGCGCGGTGTTGATACCGGCCGCTCACAGAACCCATAGCCGTCCAACGCTGCTCTTATTCTCCCTGCTCCTGGCCGCCTCCCTCGCCGCCGGTGGCTGCCATGACCGGTCCGCACCCGGCAGCTCTTTCGCCTGGCCCTCCACGACCCGCCAGAGCCGTCCCTGGACCTATTGGTGGTGGATGGGCAGCGCGGCCAATAAAGAAGATATTACCCGTCAACTGGAGGCATTTAGTAGCTGTGGCCTGGGTGGAGTGCATATTATCCCGATCTACGGGGCGGACGGGTTCGAAAAGCAGTACCTGAACTACCTCAGCCCCGGCTGGATGGAAATGCTCCGACACACCCTGGCCGAGGCGCGCCGGCTCGACCTGGGGGTTGATATGACCCTGGGCACGGGCTGGCCGTTCGGCGGCGGCTGGGTGGACACTCCGGACGCTGCGGCGCGGGTGCTGTTCAGGACCTGGAGCCTGGCCGACGGCGAGCGCCTGAACGGCAGAGTGGTCCCAGAGTCCGGCAGCCCGGACGCGCCGCTCCAGACACTCATGGCCTTTTCCCAGTCCGGTGACACACTCGACCTCACAGGCCGGGTGGATAACTCTGGGAACCTGGACTGGGTCGCGCCGGGAGGAAACTGGAGGCTCTACGCCGCGTTTCTCGACCGCCCGGTGATGCAGGTCAAGCGCGCCGCCCCGGGCGATGAGGGCAATGTAATCGACTATTTCTCCAGGACCGCCCTGGATCGCTACCTGGCCCGCTTCGACTCGGCTTTCGCCGACATTCCCCGCGACTCGACAGTCCGCGCCTTCTATCACGACTCCTACGAGAACGAGACCGCCGACTGGACCTCCGGCCTGTTTGAGCAGTTCTCCAGGTTGAGTGGTTATGACCTGCACAGTCACCTGCCCGAGCTGCTGGGTGATAGTCCGGACCGGGAACGAGTCGAGCGGGTGCGTTTCGATTACCGTCAGACTGTCGCCGACCTGATCCTGGATGAGTTCACCCGTCCCTGGGCGGCCTGGTGCAATGAACATGGCGCCCTGACTCGTAACCAGGCGCACGGCTCCCCGGGCAACCTGCTCGACCTTTACGCCGCCGCCGACATCCCTGAGACCGAAATCTTCGGCCCGGCCGAGTTTCATATCCCCGGGCTAAGGGTGGAGCCGAACCTCTCGCCCGATTACGGCCGCACCAATCCCCTGGCCAACCAGTTCGCCGCCTCGGCCGCCCACGTGGCGGGCCGCAACCTGATCTCCTCCGAGACCGGGACCTGGCTGGCCGAGCATTTCCAGGTCGCCCTGTCGCAGGCCAAACCCGAGATCGACCAGCTTTTCAGTGTGGGGATAAACCATATTTTCTTCCACGGGATGACTTACTCGCCCGCATCTCAGCCCTGGCCGGGCTGGTTGTTCTACGCTTCCACCAATTTCGGGCCTTCCAACACGCTCTGGGAGGCCATGCCCGCGCTGAACGCCTACATCGCCCGCTGCCAGTCATTCCTGCAGGACGGAAGCCCGGACAACGATATCCTGCTGTATTTCCCCCTGCCCGACCGCTGGCAGAGCGGGGCGGGCCTTCGCGAGGACTCGGCAGGCGCTCACAGGGGCGCGCCGCTCTATTTCTGCTCGGTTTACGCCCTCCCGGCCTGGCTGCCCGACACGGCGCTCTCCTGCCTGGCCGCCGCCGGTAAGATGCGGGCCCAGGGCTATGGTTTCGACTATGTCTCGGACAACCTGCTGGAAAACGTGGATGCCGGAAGGTATCCGATCCTGGTGCTTCCGCGCTGCACCTGGATGCCCCTGAACACCCTGGAGCGGGTGCTGGCTCTGGCGCACGACGGAGCAAGCGTGATTTTCCTGGGGGCTTTGCCCCAGGATGTGCCCGGCCTGGGTGACCTGGAAAGCCGGCGGACACGCTTCAAGGCGCTTCTGAACGGCATCCGGCTGGAGAAAGACGCAACGGATGAAATCGCCAGGGCGACTCTGGGCCGGGGGCAAGTCCTGGTGGGAGATGATTTACAGGAGATGCTTGAAAGCGTGAAAGCGAGGCGGGAGCCGGCCGCGGATTACGGCCTGGCGCTGATCCGTCGCGCTCTGCCCGGGGGAAAGATCTATTTCCTGTTCAACCCCGGCCCGCGGACTGTCGGAGACTGGGTCGGCCTCTCCGGGCAGGAGAAAGCGGTCGTGGTATTCGACCCCCTGAGCGGAAAAACCGGACGGGCGGCCACGCGGGCAGGACAGAACGGCTCAACGGAGGTGTTCCTGCAGCTCGAACCCGGCCAGTCGCTTATCCTTCGCACCCATGACAGCCCGGTCGAGGGCGGGAGCGACTGGGTCTATTCAACCCCGGATGTGGAAGGAATCGATCTGGCCGGACCCTGGAGGCTCACTTTCCTGCGCGGCGGGCCACGGGTTCCGGACGGGGAGTTCAGCCTGGACAGCCTGGTCTCCTGGACCGGGATCGGCGGCAGCCAGACCAAAGCTTTCGGCGGCACGGCCCGCTACGGGATCACGTTCGATCTGCCGGAGGGGAACGCCACGGGCTGGCGTCTCGACCTGGGTCAGGTCCGCGAGAGCGCGAGGGTGCGGGTCAACGGGCAGGACTGCGGCACGCTCTGGAGCCTGCCTTTCCACCTGGACCTGGATCAGACAGCCCTGCATCCGGGGCAGAACACGCTTGAAATAGAAGTGACCAACCTTGCCGCCAACCGTATCGCCGACATGGACCGCCGCGGGGTGGCCTGGAGGATTTTCCACGACATCAATTTCGTGGATATCCGCTACCAGCCGTTCGATGCCTCGGGCTGGCCGCTCATGCCCTCGGGCCTGCTGGGCCCGGTGAGACTCGTTCGGCTGAAACCGTCCGCAGGGCTGTAAATGAGAAGGGGCGGGTTCGAAACCCGCCCCTTCAATTTATTCCAGGCCAGCCCTCAATACTCCAGCCTACTGTGCTTTAAGCTCCTGGACCGCTGTCCCCTCGGTCACCCCGGCCGGGTTATAAGAATCCACCCGGAACCAGTATGCCTGCCCCTTTTCCAGCCAGCGCGCATCAAGCTCCGTGATCCCCCAGACCTGCATGCTGCCGTAGAGCTTGTCCTTTTCCGCACCCCACTTCACCAGATAGCCCTCGGCTCGCGCTGCGGCTGGCCAGATCAGGGTGGCGTTGCGGCTGTCGGCCGGGTCGCGTGTCAGGCTGAACGAGTCAACCACAGCCGGAGTGTCCCCGGAACCGTGGCCGAACACCCTCAGCCCGCGCACCGCGAAAGCGCCGCCGCCGGGGAAAGTGCCGGCGTTGCGCAGGCGGACATAACGGGCGCGCACCAGATGCTCCATGGGGTGCCAGGCATGCGGATGATCGCTCTCGCTGCGGCTGGCATCGGCCAGAGTGCGCCAGCGGGCTCCGTCATCCGAGCCCTCCAGCACGTAGCGCTGGCTTATCCGGCTCTCCCGCCCGAAAAGCTGCGCTCCAGGCTCGGCGAAATTCACCTGCACCGCCTCCACCCGGCAACTCGCGCCCAGGTCCACCTCCAGCCACTCACCCGGAGCCCCGCTCGCCGCCGACCACCAGGAGCGCACCTCCTCATCGAAAGCCAGCGCTGGCGGGTGCCCCGAGGCCGAGGAAGAGGCCTGCGCGGGCTTTTTCCACGACAGCAGCATCCAGCCGGTGAATGGGCTGTCACCCGGAGAGAGCTTGCCCTCTGGGATATAATAGGGATAATCGCCGAAACGGGTGTCGGCGAATAGCACGCCCTCGCGGTCAAACCCGGCCGGGTAAAGGCCGATCCTCCGTTCGAACATGTGCTCCACCGAGATGGTAAGAGTCACCGCGCGCCACCAGTTGCCGTAACGGTCCTGGAAGGTGTTGCTGTGGCCGGCCCCGCAGATGAACCCCCCCGGCTTGTATGAGAACGGGTTGAACAGCTGGTACTCGAACGGCCCCAGGGGCTTGTCCGCCACCAGGACCCCGTCGCCGTAAGTCTTGTACTGCGTGCCCGGGGCGGCATACTGAAGGTAGTAGCGGCCGTTGTGACAAGTCATCCAGGAGCCCTCGATCCAGGGCGGACCGGGCAGCTCATGACTGTCGCCTGTGCGCTCCCAGCCACGCAGGGATGGGTCGCCGTGCCAGAGCGCCACCGGCTCCCCTTTCGGGCGGAAACCGTTGGCCCGGTCCAGTTCCACCCCGTAGAGCGGGTCACGGTCTGAGCAGCCCCAGTAGAAATACAGGCGTCCGTCCCGGTCCAGAAACAAATCCGGGTCCACCACCGGGAACAGCTCGCCCGCCACGCTCCAGTGGCCGTGCCGCGGGTCCGTGCTGCGGTACAGACGGTTGTTCACCGGGCTGGAGGCGGTGAAATACAGGGTGTCGTCGATAACCACCGCCGCCGGGGCGTAGTCCTCGATGGGCAGGACATCCGGCGAAATCGGGATGAAGGACCATTGGCGAAGATCGGGCGAATGCCAGTAGCCGCCGCTCATGGAGGCGAACAGGTAGTACTCGTCACGGTAGAGCACAACCACCGGGTCGGCGGCCTCACGGCGCGAGGGTTTGTCGGGCTGAAAACGGTAGCTAAGGTCGAGCGGGTTGCAGAACGTGGGCGCAGCGGACGGTTCCTTTGCCTCCAGCCCCACCGTCGCCAAAACGAGGCAAAGCGCCAGACCATTAATGTATATCAATCTTGTAAGGCCCGTTTTAGGTCTGTCTTTCTCGGCCATCCACCGCCTCCCTGTCTATGCATAATAATTCCGTTGCATCCTGCTAAATTAAAAAGCGCACAATCGCGCCCTATATAGCTCCCCTCACGAGGCACAGGCAAGATAAAAATGTAGGGGCACGGCATGCCGTGCCCCTTAGATCAACTCGATCAAATCACCCCTGTCCTCCCTTTTCGAAAGGGAGGAACCCGGCCCCCTCAGCCCAGACAGAGCGGGAATTTTGCCCCGCTGCGTTTGTTGTAGCGGTCCACAGCCAAGTCCAGGGCTTCGAGGATCATCCGGTCCAGGCCGGAATTGTCCGGGAAGGCGTTGTCCGACTTGTCGACGTGGCGCGGAATGTTGTTCACGTACATCACCGGCAGGCCGTATTTCTCGCGGATGTAGCGCGCGCCCTCCACGCCGCGGGCCTTGATTTCGATCAGGAAAACCTCGGGCGGCGCTGGCTCGGCCATCATAGAGTCGATCTCGGCGCGCATCT
>CAYLSM010000255.1:0-5765 GCA_964386505.1 uncultured Gemmatimonadales bacterium | reverse complement strand
CACCAGCACGTTGTCGCCCGGTTCGACCCGCGCCACCCTGTGCAGCATCTGCCAGGCGGTCAGGTAGTTGAGCACCAGGCTCACCGCCTCGGCCGGATCGAGGCCCTCCGGCACAGGCACCAGGTCGGCGGCGCTCAGACAGATATAGTCGGCATATCCGCCGCGCACTGTGAGCGCGGCCACGCGCTGGCCCTCTGTCAGCCCCTCCACTCCTACACCCAGGCCCTCCACCCGTCCCACGATGTCATAGCCCGGGCTGAACGGGAAAGGCAGGGCTCCCGGGTACTGCCCCTCGCGCATCATCAGGTCGGCGAAAGCCACGCCCGCGGCCTCCACGTGCACCCGCACCTGGCCTTGAGCAGGCTGAGGAACATCCTCCTGCACCACTTTCAGGACCTCCGGTCCCCCGCGGCGGGTGATTATCACTCTGCGGTTCTGCATCTTTCGCCTCCCGGAATGGAGAATGGTGTCACAACCGGTTTTGTTTGAATATATACCCGGCCCCGGCAAATTCAAACACGGGCCTGCGGAATAGACAAACCGGCTTCTGACTATTATTATGGACTCATTGGTTTGGTTTTTAAGCGTGAAAAACGATACTACAAAAGAAAGGTCAGCTTTGATGAAACTGGTGATAGTGGGAGGCGTGGCCGGCGGAGCCTCGGCCGCGGCGCGGGCGCGCCGGATGGATGAAAAGGCTGAAATAGTAATCCTCGAGCGCGGCGAGCATGTCTCGTTCGCCAACTGCGGCCTGCCCTATTTCGTGGGCGGCGAGATACGTGACCGCGGCTCGCTGCTGGTCCAGACCCCGCAGTCGCTGGCGCGGCGGTTCCGGATCGATGTGCGCACGCACAGCGAGGTGACAGCTATAGACCGCACCGCCAGGAAAGTGAAAGTGCGCGAGCTAAAGACCGGGCGCGAATATGAGGAAACCTATGACAAGCTGATCCTGGCCCCGGGGGCCTCGCCGCTGGTCCCGCCGATCCCCGGAGCCGATCTGCCCGGAGTGTTCACCCTGCGCAACGTGCCGGATGCCGAGCGGATCAGGACCTGGGTCGAGAGCCGTCGGCCGTCCTCGGCCCTGGTGGTTGGCGCTGGCTTCATCGGGCTGGAAATGGTGGAGAGCCTGAGCCGACTCGGCCTGAACGTACACCTGGTCGAAATGGTGGACCAGGTGCTGCCGCTGCTGGATGCGGACATCGCCTCGTTCCTCAAGGTCGAGCTGCAGGACAACGGTGTCAGCCTGCACCTGGGCACCCAGGCCAGGAGCTTCGAGCTGGCGGGCGAGGGCCTGCGCGTGGGGCTATCGGACGGCGGCACGGTCGAGACCGGGCTGGTGATTCTCTCCGTGGGCGTGAGGCCCGAGACCGGCCTGGCCAAATCCGCCGGGCTGGAACTCGGCGGGCGCGGCGGCATCCATGTGGATGACCGGATGCGCACGAGTGACCCGGATATCTACGCCGTGGGGGATGCGGTCGAGGTGCGCGACCTGGTGACCGGAAACCCTGAGCTGATCCCCCTGGCGGGTCCCGCCAACCGTCAGGGCCGAATCGCCGCCGAAAATGCCCTGGGCGCGGACAGAAAGTTCAAGGGCAGTCTGGGCACCTCCGTTGTGCGGGTGTTCAACCTCACCGCGGCGCAAGTGGGCGCGAGCGCCAAGCGCCTGGCCCGCCTCGGGATCGAGCACCGGGTCTCCTGGACCCACAGCTACTCGCACGCTACCTACTACCCGGGCGCACAGCGCATGTCGATCAAGCTGCTCTTCGCCCCGTCGGACGGCCGTATCCTGGGGGCGCAGATCGTGGGCGGCGAGGGCGTGGACAAGCGGATCGATGTTCTGGCCACGGCAATCACCGCCGGAATGAGCGTGCACGATCTGACCGAGCTGGACCTGGCCTACGCCCCGCCGTTCGGCTCGGCCAAGGATGCGGTGAACATGGCCGGTTACGCGGCGCAGAATGTGCTGGAGGGCAAGGTCGATGCGGCGCAGTGGGACGAGCCCGCGGACAGCGGGGCGCTGATCCTGGACGTGCGCACGCCCATGGAGTTCGCCGGCGGCCACCTTCCGGGGGCCGTGAATATCCCCCTGGATGACCTGCGCGAGAACATGGGCGTTCTGCCTCGTGAGCGCGAGATACTGGTCTACTGCCGGGTGGGTCTGCGCGGCTACATCGGCACGCGCATTCTTAGCCAGAACGGTTTCCAGGCGCGCAACCTCAGCGGTGGTATCGTCACCTGGTCCGCGGCCACGGGAAGCGGCCTGAGGGTCTGATCGGAAAAGACAACAAAGGCTCGGCAAAAAAAGCAGGGGAGGGTTCACAACCCTCCCCTGCTTTTTTTGCCCGCAGCGTAATGCACCGTCCCTCGTGCGTTGCCGGGCGGCCTGCCTGTTCAGACGGAATCCCACCGGCGGATGATCTCGATCGCCTTGTCCGGGGCGGCATCCTGGATGCCCAACACCGGGATTTCCAGGCCGGCCTCCTTGAGCGCGGCGATCAACTCCTCCATATAAGCTCCCCGTCCCGCGTGCTCATCGCCGTACCAGGTGAGGTCGACCCCGCAACTCGGGCTGCCGTCCAGCCCCAGCACGCCCAGCACCCGGAAACCCTGCTTTTGGTATTGCTTCACCTGGTAGACTATGTCCGCCGCCAAAGTGCGCAGGTAGCGCCGCCCGATGGGCGTGGACAGCTGGTCGTATATCTCCACAGGCCCGCCGCGGCCAAGGCCCAGGGCACCCAGCTCAGGGCAGGCCATCTGCACGATCCCTATCCCGCGGCCGATCAGCTCGTCCGGCACCTTGGGGATGGCCGAGGGCGTGTAGGCGCAGCGTCTGATCCGGGAGTTCTGGTTAAGGATGCAGTGGGCCACGAAAACCACCTTGCGGCTCCGAGCGTCCTGGAAATCAGGGTGCTGTTCGATCATGCGCTCGCTGTCGTACTTTACTGTCTTGACTTCCTGGGTCCCCAGGGCGACTGAGGGTAGAGCGGCGGCCAGGGGCAGGCCTTTGAGCATGTCGCGCCGCTTGATTCTCCGAATGCCGGACATCGGTTCTCCTTCGAGAAATTACGAGGTTAACGCTCAGGGCTGCTGCTGCAGCGACAGTATGATCGAGATCATCTCGTTGCGGATACGCTGGGGCTCGCTGTACTGGTCCAGCACGCTGACCTCGTCGTGGTCCTCGCCCCGTGCTACTCGCTGACGGCGGGTGGGCTCCACCGACTCGCGCAGGGCCATCAGGCTTTCGCTGGCCACGGCCTTGCGGTCGCCCCGCGCGCGGGCGATGGCCCGCTCGGCCGTGGCGAAATAGCGCAGGTCATCCACCGCCTCGCGCACACCCTCCCAGGCGATCGAGCGCACCGGGCGGGACGGGTCGGAATCGTCGCGGTACACCGCGCAACCGTCCGGGTCGTAGCTCCAATAGTTGTACATCCAGAAAAATGTCCCCTGGGCCTCCACACGCCAGGGCAGCGCTCCCATGTCATAGCGGGCGGTGTGGACAGCGCCCAGGGGAAACGAGTAGACCCAGAAATCCTTGCCCATCTGCTGGGCCGCCTCCATGCAGCCGGTGAAATCACCATCGGAGACGAAAATGTCGCACTGGTCGGTCATGCTCTCGGCCCAGGCGCGACGGTTCATCACCACGCCGTAGACCCGGGTTTCAGGGGTGACTTTTTTAAGCAGGTCGTAGCGGCTTTTGCAGCGCTCCAGAAGCCTCTCGGTGGGCTCGTCGTAGATCAGCACCACCAGTTCCTGACGCCAGCCGCGCTCATCCCAGTGGGCGCGTATCTGGCGCAGGCCCTCCATGAACAGCTCATCCAGTTTCGGGCTGACCGGCGGGCCGAATATGGCCTTGCCGTCGATCACCTCGCTGGTGTCCACCGGCAGGCCGAACGCGCGGGCCAGGGCGGTTTCGTAGTGCAGGGAATGGTCGTTGCCCAGGCTGATCACCACCGGCCCGTCCATGCCCGCGGCATCCAGGTGTGACATCAGGCTGTCCTGGCCGCTGAAATCGAGCACGAGCTTGCCGTCCACATTCTGCACCCCGATTCCAGTGCTGCCCCAGAACATCTGGACCGCGTCCAGGCCGTGGGCTTTCATGTCCGCGTACCAGGCGGCGGGAAGGTCGGTGGAGGCCATGAACACTCCGGCCGTGAGCGGCGACTGGGTGAGCCTGAACGGCAGCACCTCGCAGACAACGGGCAATTCCGCTTTGGCCGGGCCGCACTCCACTTTCAGTGTGGCGCTGTAGGTGCCGGCCGGGGCGTCCTCGGGCGGGCGCACGGTAAGCCAGATGAAGCCTGTGGTGTCCGGCCCCACGGCCAGCGGGCCGTCCAGGGGCGCCAGACGGTTGAGGGGCGTGCTGTCTGCCCGGCTCACCACCGTGCACAACTCGCACCATTCCGAAGGCAGTCCCTGGCCCTGGGTGGACGGGACCAGGCTCACGCTGGCGCTGCCGCCGCGCACCGAGCGCAGGGCGCACAGCGCTGGCTCGTACTCACCGGGCGTGACCCGCAGGCTGAGCGCGGTCTCTGTCTTGGCGGGCCGCGTGGCCGCCCGGTCCAGAGGTGTCAGGTACGACTGCGGCCAGAGACTCAGCGAGCCGTTGGAACAGCCCAGGGACAGGAGCAGGATCAATGTCACAACCAGATATTTCTGCATGTTCTCTCCAGTTCAGGTATTCGAGGTCAGGGCCGGGATTTGCTCCGGGCGGCCGACGGTCAGTTACGTTCCAGCGGCTGAGTCGCACCCTCCGGCAGCCAGTAGAGCATGCCCGTGACGGGCGGGTTCGCGGAGAACCAGCGCCGGAACTGCTCGCTGTCTCGTACTCCGGCCTCAAGCACGGCACGGCAGAGGTCCACCCCGCGCCCCCCCGGAGTGCCGCGCAGTTCACTTTTGAGAGTCAGGATTGCGCGGCGGGTCTCAGCGGTCAGCACGCGCAGGACGGAGTCGGCGAAACGCTCGGCCCAATGGGCATCCGGATGGTCGTGGGCCACATGCCAGCAGTCGATTTTCCAACTCTCGCCCTCCTCGTCCCGCACGCTCAGGCTCCAGTAAAACCCGCGGTCCGGGGTGTCCAGGGCGTTGACAAAGCGCACCTCCTGCACCTCGGGCCGCGCGGCCGCCTGGGCCATCACGTCGAAACCCTGCCGCAACTCGGGCTGCCCGGAGTAGACCTCCATATCGATATCCAACGCCCCCACCATCCCGTAGCGCACCGCCCCGACCAGCACCGGCTCGCCGTACCTGCGCCAGAGATCGAAAAGCTCCAGGCGTTCCAGGAGCCGCAGCGCGCGGCGGCGTTTTGACTCGGCCAAGTCGAGAATATCCTGCATTACCCGCTCCTCAATGTCATTGTGCAATGTGTTGTCTGTCTGCCGCCCGGAGGCCGGGGTCAATCCGTCCCGCGGACCAGGCTGGCTGCCCCGTGGAGCACGGCGGCCTCGCCCAGGGTGGAGCGGACTATCCGTGTGCGGTTGCGCCCTATCCGGTGACTTTCCACCAGCGCGAGCATTGGGACGTGGAACAGGTCCCAGGATTCGGCGGCCGAGCCGCCCAGCACCACCACCTGCGGATCGAGCAGGTTGATCAGCCAGGAGAGGCCCTGCCCCAGGTCCGCGCCGAACGAGCGGAAAACCTGGCGTGCGGCGGCCTCGCCCTGACGTGCCCGGGAGGCCACTGCGGCGCCCTCCAGCTCCAGCCCGCTCAGCTCTTTATAGTGCCTGGAAATGGCTGTACCCGAGACCCGGCTTTCGAAAATATCGCCC
>CAYLSM010000254.1:0-5793 GCA_964386505.1 uncultured Gemmatimonadales bacterium | reverse complement strand
CTCAGGACTGCCGCTGGGCAGGACGCCTTGAGTGTCCACACCGCCGCCCCAGAACGTGAGCCGGCTGCCGTAGCGCTCCTTGAGAACCCGCGGTTCCATCCCCGTGGCCGAGCACTGCACAGGGTTGATTATGTCGAACCCGGCCTGGATGAAGCTTTCCATGAAATTCTCCACCGCGCCGCAGGAGTGCTTGAAAGTCTTCCAGCCGGTGTTACGGTGGATCCAGCCGTTGATCTGGCTGTAGTATGGCTGATACAGTTCGTGGAAAGTGTCGGTGGAGCAGAAAGTGGAGGTCTGGGTGCCGAAATCGGTGCCGCAGACAAAGGCCACATCCACCTTGTCACCCACCGCGGCGTATATTTCCGCCAGGTTCTCCAGGGCGATCTCGGTCTGGCGGGCGAAGACCTTGTGGAGGTAGTCCTGGCGCGTGAGAGTGGAGATGTACCACTCGGTGACGTCGCGGATGCCCTTGGGGTGTTTCATGAACGGCCCGGGCACCAGGGCGATATCTCCCAGGGCCAGCCCGCCGAAAGTGGCCATCACGGCGCGTCCGGTGGCGGCGGCCCGCTCAACCTCGGCCCGGAAATACTCCAGGTCCGCCGCCGGGATGGGGCCGAACTCCTCCAGGTTGTCCGCCGGGTCCAGCCTGTCCTCCTCCAGCGGCTCCTGGCGAGGGATAGAATCGAAGAAATGCCCGCCTTTGGGCATCTTGCCGCTGGCCGGCACCGAGCTGTCGCCGCCAGGGTATATCAGGATATCGCCCTTCTCATCCGTGGTGGTGACAAAATTCTTCGAGACAAGGACCTCGATCCCCTCCTGGGTGCGCCAGGGGCGCCAGTTCTCGTTCCGGAAACCGAACATGGTCGACGGGGCGGGGACACCCTCCACATCCAGGCCAAGGGCCTGCTGAAGGTCGGCCTCAATCAGGCCGAGCATCTGGTAGGGCTCGTGCACCTTGACCGGGCGTTTTTCCAGGCCGTAATGATGGCGCAGTGCATCCACGCAGCTTACATGCATCCCGGTGACCGCGCTGGCCCCGAAATCCACCGGCACTCGTCCCGGATCGCGGTGCTCCAGAGCGGCGCGGACCACCTTTCTGCTGTCCATTCGCTTATCTCCTTCCAGACGGGTCATGGAAACGTGAACTCAAATCAGGGCGGCCAGGCGGCGCTCGCATTCGAGCATGGCGCGGACCGTATGGTAGTTGATTTTCCAGGCGTGGCCCATGTAATCCCAGAGGACCCGGTTGTCCGGGCCGAGCAGGGGCAGCCACTCACCCACGCGGTGGTTGATCACGTGCCCGAACACGAAACTGTGAAGTTCCAGGTAGGCATCGCGGTAGCGCGGGTCGCCGAAAGTCTCCCAGGCGTCCAGGAACCCGGTCAGAGCCTCGGCCTGCTGCCAGAATTCCTTGTTGCGCTCGCGGGCGGGACCACGGTGCGGGCCCTCGCAGAACACGCCGCCCAGCTCGCGGTCCAGGCCGAATTCGAGGCAGTGGTCGTAGAGCTTGTGCTGCACAGCGCGGAAGCGGGCCGGGTCGAGGCCGAGCGTGCGGACAGTCACCCCCAGAAGCCAGGCGAACTCGACATTGTGGCCGTAGGAGGTGTTGTCCAGGGGCCGTCCCCGGTCATCCCCGGCCTCGCGGTCGGAACCCCAGACATTCTTGAAAATGATCGCCCGCAGGGGCTTGAAATCCGGGGAGAACTGCGCGATCGCGGTGCCGTGCTCCGGGTGCAGCATGCGCGAGACCAACAGCTCCGTGGTCTCGCGGGCGCGGCGGGCGTGAATCTCGCGGCCGCTGGCCGCGTAGAGGTTGGTGAAAGCCTCCATCAGGTGCATGTGTACATCGAACGACTTGCGGTCGCCGCCATAAACGCCGGGCTGGCAATGGGTCCACTCACGCTCGAAGAACTCGTACCAGCCGCCGTTGAGGTTATCTGCGGCGAACGATTCGAGCCACTCAAAAGTGCGCTCGGCCAGCTCCAGCACCGGCTGGTCGCCGCAGGCCCGGGCATACTCGCTGAAAGCGTAGATCACGAAACTGTGGCCGTAGATGATTTTCTTGCGGTCCACCTGACGGCCGTTGCGCTCCAGGACCCAGAACCAGCCGCCCTCTCGCCAGTCCAGGAAATGATCGAGCATGAACCGCACACCTCGACCCGCCCGGTCGAGAAACGCACCCTCCGGATCCAATCCGGCCCGGTGGATGGCGGAGAAAGAATAGATCATCCGGGCGTGGGCCAGCAGGTTCTTTTGGCTTTCGCCGGTGGGGTTGCCCTCGCGGTCGAAATAGGTGAGGAACCCGCCGAAAATCGGGTCATCCCCACGCGCGCTCCAGTAGGGCAGAAGCTCCTGACGAAGGTGCGTGCGGACCTGTTCCAGGCAGAGACTGAGCTGTTTGTCCATGTTTCCGATCCGATAGGCGGATTGTCCGAGCGGTTGATTGAGTTTGCTTTACTGGATCATGGGCCGCAGAGCGTGGGGGGCCGCGCCGCCGCCGTGGAACACGGCGGGCGGGCGCACGCGCGCGGCGCCTTTGGCGCCCGGCGCGGCCCCCCGCTCTGCGGCCCGAGCTTCCTCTGCCGTCCGGCCTCAGCGCCAGATCAAATGCGCTGTATACACCTGCCGCGTGCCGTCATCCACCGAGTCGAACACGATCAGGCTGTCGCCGTTCTGGAACCGCCCGTGCAGGTCGCAGCGGGCCGGACCGCTGAAATTTGCACCGTGATCATGGAACCGTCCCAGCCGCAGCACTGCCTCATCGCTGCGCCGCAGAAGGATCAGCGTGCGCTTGCCAGCGCCGTCCGGGTAGGTGTCGGTCAGCATCCAGCGCCCATCCGGCGAAAAAGTCCCGTGACCGTCCTGGCCAAGCAACCCCGCGCCGAGTATGCGGAAACCGGTCGCGCCGGAGGGTGAGTCGCAGAACAGGGCATGCTCCAGCGGCGGGTGTCCCTCCAGGTAGGTGGTAACCATCAGACTGTCGTCGCTCAGCCAGTCGTAGTGCGAGCCTCCCCGCTCATAGCCCAGCACCACCCGAAGGTCTAAGCCGTCCGCGCCCACAGTGTAGGCCGCGGTGACCCAGCCCTTGCCGTCAAGACGCGCCGAGCGCCCCAGGAAAAACGCCCGCGTGCCTGCGGGGTTGAACATGGTGTGGTTTATCCACATGCGGCCCGTGGCGACTGTGCTGTCAGGCGGGTTAAGATTGTAAATGTCATCCAGCGAGACAATGAGGCGGCTTTCACCGCTTGCCAGATCCACGCTCCAGAGGCCGTCATCCGACGGGTGCAGTTCCTCCAGGCGCGGGTTGTCCCCCGGCCCGGGGTAGCCGTAGCCCGGACGGGTCTGGTGCAGACGGGCGAAATTGAGGCTCAGCCCACTGCGGCCATCCGCGGACACTCCGCTCAAGGCCCGGCCCAACACCCGCTCCTCGCCCGTGAACACGTTGTGCGCCACGCTCACAAAACGGCCCTCGCGCAGGTCGTTGAACGTGACCAGAGTATCGGGCGAGCTTCCCAGCCACTGCTGCATCGCGCCCTGCTGGAAATTCCAGGCGCGAGTCTCGGAAAGCGGTGTGAAAGCACCGGTCGCCAGGTCTACCAGCCCCACGGTCGCGGTTTCACCCTCGAGCGGATTACGGTTCTCGGTCAGGGCGGTTTCCAGGCACAGAACGCGGGTGCCGGAGGCATTCAGCGTGCGAAGGTGGTAGTAGGCGCTGGCGAAATGCTGGGATGGCCCGGAGGTCAGGCGGCGCACGGTCACGGAATCGGGCAGACTGTCTGCCCGGCTCCGTCCGGCCGGGCAGTTGCAGGCTAAGGAAAGAGTTATTGCGAGACAGAGACCCAGGGCCGCACCACGCATCACCACCTCACCTCCCCCAGCGGCTGTAGAAATCTTTCAGCACGCCGAACGACTTTTTGTGCTTGCGGTCGATCGTGACCACGCCCTTGACGTTCTTGCCGTTCTGGCCTGGCACCTCGGCCCGCGAGGGATCGTAGAAATCGCTGTAGACCCAGGGGAAAATGCCGCTGAACTCGGGCACCGCGGCGATCATGTTGAGCTGGCTGCCGAGCAGGGTGGCCTGGTAGTTCTCGCTGAACAGCTCCCAGTCGCCGCGGGGGAAATCCACCGCACCGCCGCCGCCGATCTCGCTCACCCAGAACGGCATCACCGGGAACTCGCGCACCCGGCGCTCCAGCTCCCGGCCTTGTTCCGCCATTACCGTGGCCAGCTCCGTGCTGTCCGTGGACCACTGCACGGGGCGGCGCCCCAGGAAAGTGTACCAGCCGGGGTAGAGGTTGGTGCTGTAGATTTCCTCCCAGTTGGTGGGGTTTGACGAGTTGCCGTTGTGGGCGTAGGAGGTCAGGCCATCCGGAACCCAGCGGCGCAGTTCCTGGTGCAGCGCTCCGAAAAACAGCACCTCCTCGCGCTCGTCGAACCCGCACTCGTTACCCAGGCTCCAGACCATCACCGCGGGATGGTTACGGTGGGCCAGGGCGATCTCGCGGATCAGGCCTTTCGCCAATTCCTGGCGGCTGAGGTCGTAATCGTGCACCCAATAGACCGCATCCTCCATCCAGACCAGGATTCCCAGGCTGTCCAGGGCCGAGAGCATCCGGGCCTCCAGCGGGTAATGGCAGCGCACGGCGTTCACTCCCAGCTCACGGAAATTAGCCAGGTCGGCGGCGAACATCCCGGGGTCGAGCGCGCGTCCGGTCTTGGGGAAATCCACGTGGTAGCAGATACCGCGCACCTTGAACGGCTGTCCGTTGAGCAGGAAATCGCGGCCTTTGACGCCATAGGTGCGGATCCCGGCCGTGGTCTCCACCCGGTCCTCCGGGCCGCCCTGGACAGAGAGGCTTGCCACCGCTTTGTAGAGGTAGGGGTTGTCCGGGCTCCAGGGGTGGGTATCCTTGGGCTTGACCGTGAAAGTGCCGCGCAGGGTGCTGCCCTCGCCGGCCAGGCTCACGTTCTGGCGCAGGGTGCCGGCGGTGCGGCCCTCGCGGTCCAGAAGTTCCAGGCTGAACACCGCCTGGGCCGTGCCGTCGCGCCCCAGTCCCTCCACGACCGCACTCGCCTCCAGGCTCGCGCCTTGTGGCCCCAGGCTCAGGGTGCGGACATAGGTTTGGGCCAGGTGCACCTTGGGGGTTATCTCCAGGCGCACGGGACGGTAGATGCCGCCATAGTTGGCCCAGCCCACGTTGGCCGGGACACGCAGCAGGTGACGGCGGTTGTCGACCCGCACGGCGACAGAGTTTTCCCCCTTGACCAGGCTGCCGTCCAGCGGCACCCGGAACTCGGTATAGCCGCCCTCGTGATCGGCCAGGGTCTTGCCGTTAAGGTATATGCGGCTCAGGTAGTTGACACCCTCGAACACAAGCTCGGCGTGCACCGCCGCCGGGTCGCCCTCAAAGTTGAAGGTCCGGAAATACCAGGCCAGACCCTCGAAATACTTGAGGTCCTCGAACTGGCGTTCCCAGCAGGAGGGGACCTGTATTGAGCGCCAGGCCGCGCGGTTGGTGCCGGGGGCCTCGAAAGCGTGACGTCCGCCCTCGCCCACATCCGACAGCCGGGGCAGCATTTTCCATTCGCCATCCAGGCTCAGGCTCTGACGGCCCGCGGCGGGCAGGGCCTGGAAAGAGCAGAGAAGAAGAAGCAGTCCGATCCAATGGATTTTCAATTCAGCCTCCTGTGTCATCTTCCCGGAATTTGCCGGGGAACAGCCCGATAGTGCGAACGGGCAAGCGCCGTTTCACGGACAGCAGTCCATGCACTCGGGGCGCTCCCTGCTACAAT
>CAYLSM010000253.1:0-5850 GCA_964386505.1 uncultured Gemmatimonadales bacterium | reverse complement strand
GGCCGCGGTGGCCGCCGGACAGGTGCCGGAGCTGGCTGGTTACACGAGTTTGCGGCGCGAGGTGATCTGCGCCCCCGGCACGCGTCTGGACCTGCGTCTGGAACGCGCGGACAGTCCGGGCTGCTGGGTGGAGATTAAGAATGTCACCTTGGGGCAGGGCAGCGCGGCCCTGTTCCCGGATGCGGTCACGGAGAGAGGGCGCAAGCACCTGGAGGTGCTGGCCGCTCTGGCCGCCGCGGGCGAGCGGGCGGTGATTTTCTATCTGGTGCAGAGGCCCGATTGCACGCACCTTCGCCCGGCGGATGCGGTCGACCCGCGGTACGGCGAAACCTTGCGCCGCGTTCTGGGTAATGGAGTGCAGGCGCTGGCCTACCGTTCCATGTTAAGCCGCGAGGGCGCCGGCCTCGACATTCCGGTGCCGTTGGATCTGAGCTGAAAGAGTCGCTCAATTATAAACAATCACTGGAGACGGAGAATGAAAGGATTCACCGGTATCACCCCGGCCCTGCTGCTTCTGGTGACAGTCGTATCCACGCCGCTCAGCGCAGCGGCGCTCACGGACATCAAGGCCTCGATCACCTCGACCAGCCGACGCGTGCGGGTGGGCGAGAGCGTGAAGTTCGACGGGCGCAAGTCGGACCCGGGGCAGGGAGAAAAGCTGACCGGCATGTACTGGGATTTCGACGACCTGGACCTGGTGGAGGTGGATGAACTGGGCGATACGGTGAGCCACGTTTTCAACCACACCGGGGCCTACAATGTCAAACTGACCGTGGAGAACGAGCTGGGCGAGCGCGATGTGGCGGTCTACAGCATAGAGGTGCTGCCCGAGAAAGGCCTCAGCTCGCCCTCGATCACCAGCCGGTTCGAGAACGGGAAGACCGGTGTGTTTTTGGACTCACCCTACACTTTCGCTTTCCGTCTGGAATGGGGCAACCAGTTCTTCTTCCGGCTGGACGGTTGCAAGGGAAGACCGGTGAGCCTGCGTATCTACGGCTACGGCAAGAACCGCCCGATCCCAGCCTCGGTCACCCCGTACTCGGATGACGACACGTTCGACGCCAAGTGGACCGCCCTGGCCGCGGACAGCTATATCGATCCGGACTGGCAGCCGCTCACGGAGGCCAAGTACACGTTCGACGCCGATTCCTCGGCCGTGACCATCCGTTTCACCCCCAAGAGCGAGTCGATCTACCTGGCCTGGGCCGCGCCCTACGTTCTGCACGACCTTCAGGCCATGATAGACCACTATGAGGAGCGTCCCGAGTTCCAGTGGGAACCGGCAGGGCTTTCGGTGGAGGGACGTCCGATCTATCACATCACGCTCACCGACCCGCAGACCCCGGACAGCGGCAAGAAAGTGGTCTGGATCACCGGCACACAGCACGGCTACGAGATGGCGGCCGGGCCGGTCTGCGAGGGAGTGGTCGCGGCCCTGCTCGAGGACAGCGATTCCTCTAAGGCGCTGCTCAAGAAAACCATTTTCCACCTGATGCCGATCCTCAACCCGGATGCAGTGTTCCACGGCGGCTACCGCTACAACATGCACGATGTCGACCTCAACCGGAACTGGGACACGGTGCGCTCCTCGCAGTGGGACCGCGTGGTGCCGGAACCCGAGGTCGGCGCGGCGCAGAACATGATCGACGACTGGGTGGCGCACGACGGCCGCATGGACCTGTTCATGGATTTCCACTGCCTGACCACCATCGCCGACAACCTTCTGCTGATCGAGGCGGCCGGAGATTCGCTTCCCGCCTCGGTGAAAGAGGCCCAGGGCAAGTTCTACGACCTGCTGGCGCGCAAGTACACTTTCCGCCGCAGCGAGGACAAGACAGTCTCCAGCGCCCTGGGCTGGGTTTCCAGCCAGTTCGCCGCCGTCCTGGGCACGCCCTCGTTTACGCCCGAGCATTGCCTGGGCTGGATCGAGCCCAAGGGCAAGGGCCCGGTGCGTGCCACTCCGGTACTGTTCCGTCAGCTTGGACACGATTATGTCTGGGCCATCCGGGACTTTTTCAACCTGTCTGCCAAGTAGTGAGTGGGGAAAGGGGAGGTCGATGCAGGAGTCGTACGAAGAGACTTATAAGAAGATAGAGAAGCTGACCTCACTGGCCCGGGGGTTCCAGCCCGCGGTGGTGCTGACCACTGCCGCGGAGTACGAGTTGTTCGAGCTGCTGGCCGAGGGCCCGCTCAGTCCGGAGCAGGTGGCCGCGGCCAAGGGTCTGGATGCGCGGGCCACGGGTATCGTGCTGCACGCCTTGGCCGGGATGCGCCTGCTGGAGAAAGAGCCGGACGGCCGGTTCACGCTCTCCGAGCTTGCCGCCGAGCTTCTGGTGCGGGGCAAGCCCTGGTACCAGGGGGACATTATCCGCCACACCGGCCACCTGATCGAGCGCTGGGCGCAACTGCCGCAGGTGCTCAAGACCGGCCGTCCGGGCGCGGGCGGCTGTCCCCAGGACGACAAGCGCCAACGACGGGATTTCATCCTGGGCATGAGCAACAACGCCCGTCTGAGCGCGGCCAAGGTGGGTGCTCTGCTCGACCTGGGCGGGGTGCGCCGCATGCTCGACCTGGGCGGCGGACCCGGCACCTACGCCATCTCGTTCTGCGAGCAGGTGCCCGGCATGCGCGCAACTGTGTTCGACCTCCCGGCGGTGATCGACGAGGTCACCCGGGAACAGGTGGAGCTGGCCGGGATGTCGGACCGGATCGATTTCCGCCGCGGCAGCTACCTGAACGATGATTACGGCTCGGGCTACGACCTTGTGTTCATTTCCAATATCATCCATTCCCTGGACGAGGCGGGCTGCCGCGAGCTGGTGCGCCGCTCGCGCGAGGCCCTTGTGCCGGGCGGGAGGTTGATAGTCAAGGATTTCCTGCTGGATGAGGACATGGTGGACCCGCCCTTTTCCAGCCTGTTCGCGGTCAACATGCTGGTGGGCACCGAGGGCGGACGCTGCTACAGCCTGGATGAGGTGCGCCACTGGCTGAGCGAGCTGGGTTTCGGCGACGGGGTGACCGTGGCCGAGCTTACCCCCCAGGCCCGCATGGTGATCGGCATCCGCCGCGACTAACTGACTCAAGCCGGCTGGCGGTCGCCTGACTGCGCCAGCCAGCCGGCTGTCTTTTCCCCCTGGAGTTCCGTTTGTACAGGGCCGGAGACTTCATGACCGGTTCCCCCCCTTTGCGCGTGCAGGCCGCACCCCGGCTGAATGCGCTCCAGTCACGCCTGGCACTGTTCTTGCATTTGCAACGGTCAGCACGAAGTGCCCTTGTCAGGTAAATTAACCTCCACCGAACGCGGATATGCCCCAATACCGGATTCCAGGCTATAAACGCCCGACTGCCGTATCTGAGGCCGGGCGCGCCGAAAGCCGCCTGTCAGTCGGCCCGGCGGTGATATTTTGCCTACTGCTGGGCTGGTTTGCCAGTCTGAACGCCGCCCTGCCGGTGATAAGTTCCTATGTCCCCGACCTCGCTGTAATCGAGGGGAACACGCTCACCGTGACTATCCACGCCACGGATGCGGACCACGATTCGCTTTCATACCATCTGATCCACGCCCCGACCAACACCACGATCCATGACAGCGTGATCACCTACCGGCCCAACTACTATCAGGCCGGTACCGACTCGATCATATACGCCGTGCGTGAGCATCCCTCGCTGCTCGAGGTGCAGGACACGTTCAAGGTATACACTCTGGATGACGGGATCACCGGCTCGTTCACCGATGCCAGCACCTCCTCCGGCCTGGCCGGCCCGGGAGTGTCCAACGCCGCCGCCTGGACTGACTACAACCGGGACGGGGTCACGGACGTGTTCGTGGCCAATGCCGGCGGTCAGGGCCAGCTCTACCGGGGCGATTCCTCCGGTGTGTTCCACGCGGCCAATATCCTGCCCGCGTCCACTGGGGCCGAGGATGCCTCCTCGGCGGCCTGGGGCGACTACAACCATGACGGACGCCCCGATCTGTTCGTGGGCAGCGCCGGGTTGTTCGGCGGGAGTGCCAACCACCTGTACCGCAACGATAGCAGCGGTGTGTTCATCGATGTGTCCAACGCGGCCGGGATCAGCGGCAGCGGCCTGACCAAGGCGGTCTCGTGGGTTGATTTCGACTGCGACGGCGACCCGGATATCCACGTGGTCAACTACGGCTCCAAGGACCAGCTTTTCTCCTGTAACCGCAACGGCAGGTTCGACGCTCTGGGCGACTCGGTCGGGATCGCCGATGCAGGCGACTGTGTGGCCGCGGCCTGGGGCGACTATGACAACGACCACTACCCCGACCTCTACCTGGTGCGCGAGAACGGCGCCAACCGCCTGTACCACAACAACCAGGACAGCTCGTTTACCGATGTCGCCTCCACCGCGGGCGTGGCCCACACCGGCAACGGCGCCTCGGCGGCCTGGGGCGACTACGACAACGACGGCGACCTGGACCTGTTCCTGGCCAACAAGGACAGCCTCCAGGTGCTCTATTCCAACAACGGCAACGGCACGTTCACCCGCATGAGTTCCAGCGGCGTGGGAGTGCGCGGCTCGGCCCGCTCGGCGGCCTGGCTGGATTTCGACCTGGACGGCCGTCTGGACCTTCTGGTCGCTTTCGCCGACAGCGCCACCAAGTTGTTCCAGAACCACGGCGACAGCACGTTCACCAATGTCGCCCCCCAGGTCAAGCTCGACTCGCTGGGCTACTGGACCTCGGTAACCTGGGCCGACCCCACCAACCAGGGTGCGCCCGACCTCTATTTCACGCGCCGCAACGGGACCAACCGCTACTATTCCACCCTGGTGCAGGGCAACTGGCTAAAGGTCCGCCTGCACGGCGTGGTGAGCAACCGCTACGGCCTGGGCGCCCGGGTCCGTCTGCGTGCCGGGGGGCGGGTGCAGACCCGCTGGATCGACAACGGCTCCGGGTCGCAGAGTGAGACCGCCGCACTGTTCGGCCTGGGCACCACCGCCACGGTGGACAGCCTGACCGTGTTCTGGCCCAGCGGCCTGCGCCGCGACACCACCAGCGTGGCGGTCAACCAGGTGCTGACCTGGTTCGAGACCGACAGCCTGTTCCCGCGGATCGATTCCACCACGGTCTATCACGACACCACGTTCCTGACCGGGCCTTACACGATCAGTAGCTGGATGTCGGACAACAACACGATCACTCCCACCCTGCTCTACAGCACCAACAGGGGGACGAGCTACACCCCGGTTGCCATGACCTCCCTGGGGAGCAACTGGTACAGTGGTGCGATTCCCGGCCAGACCACCGGCACACGGGTGCGCTATTTTGTCCGCGCGGTGGACACGAAAGGGCATAAGCGCTACGACCCCTACGCCGCGCCCGATTCTTTCTACAGTTTCAGCGCGGACAGCACCCGTCCGTTGATCGGCTCGGCCACCGTGCTCGGCGACACAAGTTTCACCACCGGGCCATACCGGGTGGATGTGCGCGCCTCGGACAATGACTCGCTGCGCACGGTCTGGCTGGTGCGCAGTTACTCCCGTTCGGGTACTATCGCGCTGGTTGACAGCACGGCCATGACATTCACCGGGCACGACAGCACCCAGTACTATTTCCGCGCCGATATCCCGGGCCAGCCCTACGGCACCCGGGTGGACTATTATGTCCGGGCGGTGGATCTGGCGCACAACTGGCAGGTCCGCCCCTCCAACGCACTCGATTCGGCCTCCGGGTTCCGGGTGTCGCATTTCACGCCGCGCGACCCCTCAAGCGCCGCCATCCGTCGCCACGGCACCGGCGCGGCGGTGACGGATTACAACCTGGACGGCATCCCGGATGCGTTCCTGTCCAACATCGACAGCCTCGATATCCTTCTGCGCGGTACG
>CAYLSM010000252.1:0-5931 GCA_964386505.1 uncultured Gemmatimonadales bacterium | reverse complement strand
ATGTGTGGTGGGAAGGGATCGGCCACCCGGCCCCGGGCAAGCTGATCGACTGGACAGGCAAGGAATGGGAGGCCGGCAAGAGTGATAAGCCCGCCTCGCACCCCAACGCCCGTTTCACCGCCCGGGCGGCCAACTGCCCGGTGATAGACAAAGCCTGGGAGGACCCGGACGGCGTGCCGATCAGCGCGATCCTGTTCGGCGGACGGCGTCCCGGGGTGGTCCCGCTGGTGCACCAGGCCCGCTCCTGGACCCACGGCGTGTTCATGGGCTCGATTGTCGGCTCCGAGATCACCTCGGCCGCACTCGACCTCAAGGCCGGCACCGTGCGGCGTGACCCGTTCGCCATGCTACCGTTCTGCGGCTACAACATGGGCGACTATTTCCGCCACTGGCTGAAAATCGGCGGCATGACCAGCGTAGACAAGCTGCCCTCGATTTTCTTCGTCAACTGGTTCCGCAAGACGGCGGATGGCCGCTGGCTCTGGCCGGGTTACGGCGAGAACAGCCGCGTGCTCAAGTGGGTGTTCGAGCGCTGCGATGGCAACGGGGCGGCCGTGGAGAGTCCCATCGGCTGGCTGCCGGCCGCGGGAGCCATCGAGCCGCCAGCCGGAGTGAGCGGCGAGGACATGGCCGAACTGCTGAAAGTGGACCGCGAGGGCTGGCTGCGCGAGATACAGTCGATCCGTAGCGAGCACTACCCCAAGTTCGGCGCCAAGCTGCCGGCGGAGCTTACCGCCGAGCTGGACAGCCTGGAAAAGCGACTGAAAGGCTGAGAGGCTATATCGAGGAAAGAAACTGCAGGGGCGGGTTAAAAACCCGCCCCTTTTTTTTACGAAGGTTTAGCCAAAATGATTTGCCGTAGGGGCACGGTGCACCGTGCCCGATTATTGGATTAAATCCCCCTCGATCCCCCTTTGCCAAAGGGGGAGGCCTGATGCCCCCCTGCCTTTGCCATAGCCTGGGGCGTTTATCTTTTCCCAATCCATCCGGGCGTCGATTTTTCCTTTACAGCCCGCCACCTGCGATCTATATTCGATCAGACACTCGCCAACCCACGACCTCTGGGAGATAAGCCGATGAGCGCACAGTCCCCGGAACATGTTCATGCCCCAAGCTATCCCGAGTGGTCACGGGAGGACCTCGTGGCCTCGATCCTCGCCGCACTCAGCTATTTCAACATCCTGGGCGGAATGGCCCTTCTGCTGCTCAACCAGTGGAGCGGCTACCTGCTCACGATCAACGCCGTGGCCTGCGCGATCGGTATGTACGTGATCATCGACCCCAAGCTCAAGCGGGTGAGCGAGGACTACGAGAAAAAGCAGAAAATGTACCTGGAGGAGTTGGATCGTATCGTGGAGTGGGGCGAGACCTCGAACCGGGAGGGCAAAGCCTGATGGACCTGGAAATACTCAAACCGATCGGCCACCCCAGCCTGGGGGTGATCATTCCGCTGGCGGTGTTCCTGTTTGCCAGCCTGCTCACCTGGATGCTATACCGTCATTTTTCGAAACAATAGCCGCGTACAGCCTGAATCCTGTGCGGGTCCGATAGAAAAGCCGCCCCCGGTTTGTGACCGGGGGCGGCTCTGTTTTAAGCCTGTTTTATGCCCGCAGCCAGGGCCGCGAAATGCTCGGGCCGGCAGAGCAGAAGCGGCTCGGGCAGGCTCTTGTCGGCGCTCCAGAACGTGGGGCCCGCCTCCTTTCCGTCCAGTGTGGCGATCCGCATGCCCCAAGCCGTGTTGATCGCCAGGATGGCGGCGATATCCCACAGATAGCCCCGTCCCTGCAGCGATCCGGCGGTCCCGGCGCGCCCGGTCAGAAGGCCGTGATAGGCGGCGCTGCCCAGCGAGCGCACTTTGCCCGGGAAATCGACCCGGAACGCCCGGTGCACGTCCGAGGGCACATACAGCACCGACTCGTTGTCCAGTGGCGCGGCGGCCTCAGCCGGAGCGGGCCGTCCGTTGCGGCGGACCGTGCCCTCCAGATCGGTGTGGATCAGTTCATCCAGAAGCGGGCAGTACACCGCACCCCAGACCGCCCGCCCGGCCTCGATCAGCCCAAGCGACACCACCCAGACCGGCAGGCCCGCGGCGAACGCGCTCGTGCCGTCCACCGGGTCGAGCACCCAGGTCGGGCCGCCGTTCTCACGGCCCCCGGCGAAACCCGCCTCCTCGCCCAGCACCTGGAACTCTGGGCTGATCGTCTCCAGCTTCCCTCGCACCAGGGCCTCCACCGCCCGGTCGGCCGCAGTGACCACGGAATTGTCGTGCTTGCGCTCGGCGCTCACCTTGCCGAAATAGCTCAAGGCCAGGGCCCCAGCCTCGCGCATCAGGTCCAGGACCGCTGCCTGGTCGAATTCAAGTCCGGTCAGTCTCATTATTATTCTCTCTCTCCCCTGTCTCGCACAAAAAAAGCCCGCAGTCCACGGGCGCAGCCTGTCCCAGGGCATCCGTCTGCCCTGACTTGTAAAATAATGCTCCGGCCCTTACTTTTCAAATGAATCGACCTGAGAGAGGGAGGGCAGATGCCGAGACTATCGACCCGCGAGCTGAACGAACGTCTGAGCGGACTTTTTACAGCGCATGGGCTTGAACCCGAGGAATCCGAGCGTCTGGCCGCGATCCTGACCGAGACCGAGGCCGCCGGGCGGCGCAGCCACGGGCTGATCCGGGTGCGGCCGATGTTGAACCATCTTGACAGGCGGGGCCACAGTCCCGGGGTGTGGCTCAAAACAACTCCGGTGGGGGCGTTGTACGACGGCCGTCAGGGGCTGGGTTACTTAATAGCCTGGCACACCGCGGCCAAGGCTGCCGAGCTGGCGTCGGCCAGCGGAATCGCCCTGGCCGGAGCTAAGGGCTGCACGCACACCGGACCGATCGGCTATTTCGCGAGTATGTGCGCCCGGAGCGGGCTTGTGGGGATGTGTTTCGCCAACTGCTCCCCTTTTGCCGCCCCGTTCGGCTCAACCGAGGCGCTGCTGGGCACCAATCCGGTGGCGTTCGCATTCCCGAGAGAGGGCCGGGAGCCGCTGGTGGTGGATTTCGGGACCACGGCCGTGACCTACGGTGAGTGCCGCGTGGCGATAGCCGAGGGACGTGCCCTGACCGAGGGCGTGGCCCTGGACAGACAGGGCAATCCCACTGCCGACCCGCAGGCGGCCATTGACGGCGGCACGCTGCTCCCGTTCGGTGGACACAAGGGTTACGCCCTGGCGCTGGCCGTGCAGGTGCTGACCAGCGCTGTTATCGGTAGCGCGGCGATCCCGGAGCCTGGTCAGGACTATGGCCTGACCGTGCTGGCGTTCAGGCCCGACCTGCTGGTGGAACGCGGGCAGTACGAAAGCAGCCTGGAGGAGTTGAGCGCGGCGGTGCACTCCGCCCGCCCGGCCGACCCGTCACAGCCGGTGCGCCTTCCCGGCGAGGGGACCTTGACCCGCAGAGCGGCAGCCGAGCGTGAGGGGATCGATATCCCGGAGGCGTTGTTCCGGGAGATTTTCGGCTGATCGGACTTGGCATGGAAAGAGTGGAAGTCGTTGAGCCTTGACAATCAGCGGTTCCGGCTTTAGATTTCGCGTCTCGCAGGCCCAAAAGCGCAGTTTACGCGTCCCCATCGTCTAGGGGCCCAGGACTCCGCCCTTTCACGGCGGCAACAGGGGTTCGAATCCCCTTGGGGACGCCAAAGATAGAGAAAGCCGCTGGAGCGCACTCCAGCGGTTTTTCTTTTCGATGTTCAGGTTTGGCGAATGCTGCCATAGATAGTGTTTAATGCCCCGCCTGGAGGCCGGAACTTGCCCCATCCTGGTAGAAACTCTCGGCACCGGCACTGAAATGAATTGCCCTCTGCCAGGTGAAATCCCACAATCGACTTGACACTGCCTGATACCGTGATTATTTGTAAACGTTTTTCAAATAGTGTGACGGAATACAGGTTCTTCCTGGGCGGATCCTTCCTGGAGATTGAAATGAAAAACTTGCTCTGGATACTGGTAGCGCTCTGCTTTTCAAATGCATCGGCGCAGAAATTCGAAGGCTTGGCCAAGACCCCTCCGATGGGTTGGAACAGTTGGAATAAATTCCACTGTGAAGTGAATGAAGCCATGATCCGGGAAATAGCGGATGCAATGGTGAGCAGCGGCATGAAAGAGGCTGGCTACCAGTATGTCAACGTCGATGACTGCTGGCATGGAGATCGCGACAGCCTCGGCTTCATCCAGCCGGACCCAGAACGGTTCCCGTCCGGCATGAAAGCCCTGGCCGATTATATCCACTCCAAAGGCTTGAAATTCGGCATCTACTCCGATGCCGGGTGGCAGACCTGTGCCGGACGGCCCGGCAGCCGCGGGTATGAATACCAGGATGCGATGAAATACGCTGAATGGGGTGTGGATTACTTGAAATATGATTTCTGCAACACGGAGGGTCTGAACGCTGAAGGCGCCTATATGACCATGCGTAACGCACTTTTCAAAGCCGGGCGCCCCATTGTCTTCAGCATTTGCGAATGGGGCAGCAACAAACCCTGGCTCTGGGGCAAAGAAGTTGGCAACCTCTGGCGCACCACCGGCGATATAGGAGTCAGTTTCGACGGCTATGTCGACCATGGCGACTGGAAAGAAACGGGGGCCATGCAAATCCTCGACCTCCAGGTCGATCTGCGCAAATACGCCGGACCGGGCCACTGGAACGACCCGGACATGCTGGAAGTCGGCAATGGTCTTACAGTCAATGAAGACCGCGCTCATTTTTCGATGTGGTGCATGTTGGCGGCGCCGCTGATCTCGGGAAACGACTTAAGGAACATGTCCAAAGAGACCACTGAAATTCTGACCAATAAAGAGGCCATTGCCGTCAACCAGGACACGCTCGGGATACAGGCATTGAAGTATTCTTCGAGCGACAGCCTTGAGACCTGGTTCAAGCCCTTGGCCGGTGGCGATTGGGCTGTCTGCTTCCTCAACCGGGGACCGAATGCTAAAGTCGTTGAGTTTTCATGGGTGGAGCATCCCGTATCTGATTCGGTTTCCGGCAGAGCAATTGATTTCAGACAGAGTGCCTTCAAACTCTATGACCTCTGGAGCCACAAAGAGTGTGGCAAGACAGATAAAACGTTCAAAGGCACTGTTGCCTCGCATGATGTTATCATGTTGAGATTGAAGTCATCGAAATAGCACAACGGCCAGAGCCTCCGGTCCCGCTTATAGTCGGGGCAGGACGATTTGAGTCATAAAGGCATCCCAGGGATATTACTGTCCCCGAGCCTGACACTGACAGATTCGTTCTGCCCCGGACCGGCCGACGTGATCCGGGATGCTGTCGTGACTGCATTCAAATCTTGTCTCTTCACTCTTATAATTGCCAGCAGATCAATGAAAGCCGGACAGCTATGAACCTGGAAACCGATATTCTGCCTCTGCTGCTCACCAGTCTGGCCCTGAAAATATTCCTTCTGGCCCTGCTGTTCGAGACAATCGATGCCGCGCTGGGCCAGGGTTACGGGACACTCGGCGCGCCATCTTTTATCCTCATGGGGTTCGATCCCAAGGCGGTTGTCCCGGCGATCCTGATCTCCCAGGCCATCGGAGGGCTTATCGGCGCAGTATTCCACCACAAGTACAACAATGTCGATTTCAGCCACTGGCGGACCAACGACCTGAAAAGAGTTATTTTCATCTCCCTGTTCGGGATTGCAGGGGTCACTGTCTCCAGCCTGCTCGGTATCAAGCTGCCCAAAAGCATCATGTCGCTCTATATCGGCGTGATGGTGTTAGTGATCGGGTTGATGGTGGTGAGCGGGATCAGGTTCAATTTCTCCTGGAAAAAACTGGCCGTTATCGGCACGATAAGCGCTTTCAACAAGGGGCTGTCCGGTGGCGGCTACGGCCCGCTGGTGGCGGGCGGGCAGGTGGTTATCGGGGTGGACGGCAAAGCCGCGG
>CAYLSM010000251.1:0-6163 GCA_964386505.1 uncultured Gemmatimonadales bacterium | reverse complement strand
CGGGGTGAGATCGGCCGACGTCGAGGCAGAACCCGCCCGCTTCGGGGTGCGCCTCGCCGTTTTCGAGACTCTCTTGCGAATCCGTCTCATCCCTCGCGCGCTCCTGCCCGGCCGGTGCGGATTGCATCAATTCCATCAAAAGGTTAGTCCGTCTTCCGCATTATAGATTTTCGAGCCGGAGCGGTCAACCGTCCGCGGCGACACAAGTCAATTTGTCAAAGTGTGCCTCTGATTAGCACCGATCGTATTTCTTATATTATCAATATATTGCAAACAGTCGACAGATTAAGAGGCCAACCTAATCAAGACGCGCGGATGGATACGTCCTGAGCGGCGAGGAACCGGCCCCGGCCGGGCTGGCGGCCACCCTCCAAAAGCCGCCTCTATGAATGGTTGTCGCGCTCCGAATGTACTCCACAGATGGCTGCCTCTCATCCCGGCTCATGATTCCTCGCGGGACAACCCCTCCCGCCGGGGGCCAGCCATGTTGCAATATCGAACGCTCCATGCAGCCCGGGGCTGATGGTGCGAGATTCTCATCAAGCAGACTCCGGGGCTCAAGTTTGGGTGGCGGATCGTCCGCGGGGCGGGATTCGACGGGTCAGTTGCGAGGCGGTGTCAGGGAGTTCCAGATCTTGAGGACATCGTCGGAGAGCGCCAGCGGGGAAAACGGCTTGGCGATGAGCCCCGCGGCGCCGGCGCTGCGGTAGCGCCGGACGTCGGCGCCGCCGGTTTTGGCCGTGAGAAAAACCACCGGCACATGCGCCGTCTCGGGCAACTCGCGGAGCGCCTGCAGGGTATCCAGGCCGTCCAGGTCGGGCATGAACTCGTCCAGCAACACAAGGTCGGGTTGGAATTCGCCGCAGGCGGCGATCGCCTCGGCACCCGAGGCGCACACCCGCACGGTGAAACCGCCCACCTCCGCCAGGGCCAGCCTGGCCAGGTCGCGCACCGACGAGTCGTCGTCCACGACGAGGATCCGCTCGAGGCTGTCCGAACTCATACCCTCTCCTCGGCGGCCGGTCGGGGGGGCCGGCCGGGGGATCACTCGATCACCACGTTGGTGGCCACTTCATACAGGATGCCGAGCGCCTTGTGAATCCTGGCGGCGTCGGCGGCCGGCGGCGGCCGGTCGCTCCGGCGCCACGGGTCGAGGAGTTCCTCCAGCTCCCGGGCCAGCGTGCTCACCGCCGGAAAGCCGAAGGAGGCCCCGGTGCCGGCCAGGTTGTGGACGCGGGTGTACAGCTCGCCGGCCACTTCGGGCGCCCATTCCTGGAGGAGATTTTCCCAGAACACCGAGATCTCGGTGGCCTTGAAGGGCAGTTCGGCGGCGAACTGGCGGCGCAGGGCGTCGAGCCCCGCCTGGGCGGCGGGCGAGAGCTTGCGCGCCGCCGGCCGCGGCTGATCCGCCTCGACGAAGCGGCCGACCTTGTCGAGAAACGCTTCCAGCTCGAACGGCTTGTGAATGAAATCGTTTGCGCCGTAGCGCATCCCCTCGTACTGGTACTTCACGCTCTTGTAGATGGAGGTCATCATGATCACGGCGATGCTTGACAGATCGGGATCCTGCTTGATCCGGCGGCAGAGGTCAAAGCCGTTCATCTTCGGGAGCAGGAGGTCGGTGACCACCAGGCCGGGCCTGACCTGCTGGATGAGCTCGAGGCCGGCCTGACCATCAGTCGCGGTGTGGACTTCGAAGCCGCGGGACGAGAGCTGGGTCTGGAGGAATTCCAGCAGCGTGGTCTCGTCGTCGATGATGACAATCCGGTTGTTCATTCGCTCCAACACCCGGGGCTAACCGGCGGGCCGGGTCAGTTCGTGTTCTTCTTCTTGGTAAACAGGGCCAGGAGCTGCTTGCCGAAACTCTGTTTCTTCTCCGCGGACAGCGCCGCGTACTGGTGGATTTCGCCGGGGTCCAGCCAGATGCCGTGGCAGCAGGGACACTTGTCGATCTCCAACCCCTCGAGGTCGACGGTGTTAAGCGTTTCACCGCACTTGGGGCAATGCATGTAGTGGAGGTCCTTCAAACGCTGGCGTTCGTCGGCCCGCCTCCGGGCGGCGATCTTTTCCAGACGGAGTCTCTCTTCCTGTTGAGCCCAGGCTTCTTCTTTCTCGTCGCCGTGGCGGACCATGCGTGTACCTCCGCGGGGATGGGCGTCTCGTCTTGGACGTGATGGTATTCTACGGAGCGAGCCGGAGTTTTGCAAGAACCAATCCGCTTCAAGCGCCGGGCTCATCGCCGGGCCAGCCGAAAGCGGCCAGGAGCGGAGCCCAGGCCGCGGGCGGCGCCGCTTCCACGGCGACCGGCTCGCCCGTGTGCGGGTGGCGGAAGGCGATGCGCCGGGCGAAGAGCAGGAGGCCGGCCAGGCCGAATTCGGCCCGGACGAAGCGGTTCTGGATCCCGTCGCCGTAGGTGGTGTCGCCGATAATCGGGTGGCTGACATGGTGAAAATGACGGCGGAGCTGGTGCCGCCGCCCCGTGAGCGGCCGCGCCTCCACCAGTGCGAAGCGGGCGCTGGGCAGACGTCCCACGGGCCGGAACAGCTCCAGCGTCGCCAGGCGGCGGTACTCGGTCACGGCCGGGAGGGCCGGCCGCCCGGAGCTGTTCCCCAGGGGATGGTCGATGCGGCCGGCGGCCGGGGTGAACCCGCGCACGACGGCCAGATAGTCTTTCGCGGGGGTGTGCTCCCGAAACTGGCTGGCCAGGTCGGCGGCGGCCTCGGGGGTCAGGGCGAAGAGGAGCACGCCGGCGGTGGCACGGTCCAGCCGGTGAACCGGATACACCCATCGGCCGAGCTGGTCACGCAGGCGCGGCAGGCAGGACACCTCGCCGGGGGATTCGGCGGTGGGGTGCACATGCAGACCCGCCGGCTTGAGCACCGCCGCGCAGTGATGGTCGTAATGCAGGATGGTCAGCGGTTCCACGGGGCCTCCGGGTGTGCCCGGGCCGCGGCGCCGGATGGCGCGGCCGCCGCGTCACCGGATGCGGTCCCGTAGCCGGACAATGCCATTATACAAGATGGTCACCGGCGCGCACGCAATCCCGATCGGCCGGAGGGCGCGCCCCGCGGCGTTTGTTGAGTCCGGTGGCGATCGCGCCGCATCTATGGGCGTACCCGCTCGATGGAACGTGTGCGGCGCTACGGATCGAAGCAGGAGGACAACATGCGCAACTGGAGCTTCATCGCCCGATGGATGGTCGTTGCCGCCGGCCTGGCCGCGGTCATCGTATCGGCTGGATCCGCGTCCGCCGCCACGCTGGTGGTGGCCAACAAGTCCGACGCCACCGTTTCGCTGGTGGATCTCGCCACCCGGGAGGTCCGGGCCACAGTGGCGGTGGGCGTCGGGCCCCACGAGGTGGCGGTGTCGCCCGACGGCCGCCTGGCCCTGGTGGGAATTTACGGAACGAGGGAAGCGCCCGGTTCGTCCATGGCCTTGATCGAGATCCCCTCCGCCCGGCTGGTGCGCACCATCTCCCTGGGCGAATATCGGCGTCCCCACGGGATCGTCTGGCTGGCCGACAATCGCCGGGCGGTGGTGACCGCTGAGGCCAACAAGGCCCTGCTGGTGGTGGATGCCCTGGAGGGTCGCGTGGAAGCCGCGGTGGACACCGACCAGGAGGTGTCCCATATGGTGGCGGTCACGCCCGACGCCAGCCGGGCCTTCGTGGCCAATATCCGGTCGGGCTCGGTGACCGTCATCGACCTGGCCGCCCGGCGCCGGGTGACCCAGGTAACCACGGGAGCGGGCGCCGAGGGGGTGGCGGTGACGCCCGACGGTGCGACCGTCTGGGTGACCAACCGGGCCGCGGACACCGTCACCGTCCTGGATGCCCGTACGCTGGAGGTGCTCGCCACCCCGGCTGCGCCGTCCTTCCCCATCCGCGCCGCCGTCACGCTCGACGGCCGCCGCGTGCTGGTCACCAACGCCCGGTCCGGCGACCTGGCCGTGTTTGACGTGCCCAGCCGCACCCTGGAGCGCCGCCTGGATCTGAAGCTGCAGGCCAGCCAACTGGCGGGGCGGCTGTTCGGGGACACCTTCGGCAGCAGCTCGGTGCCCATCGGGATCGTCCTCGATCCGGACGGACGGACCGCCTATGTGGCCCATTCCAACGCCGACCTGATTTCGGTCGTGGATCTCGAATCGTGGACGGTGACCGGCACCCTGGCGGCCGGCCGGGAGCCGGACGGCATGGGCGTTTCGCCCCTGGTTGTTCCGCCAGCCGCAAAGTAGGCCGCGTCCGCCGGACGCGGCCGAAATAGTCAACGCGGTTTTGTTAAAAGAACGTCCCCGAAAACTGAGGGGTCTGTTTCTGCGCCTCGCCGGGTGCGTCCCGGTCGTTTCGCGTAATCCGCCCCGCCGCCCCAACACCCCGGTGATCGCGTCCCTCCGCCCGACCCGCCGGCCGGTGTAAAATATTCAGACAATCCGCTGTGATTTTGGCCGATAATTAATTGATAGACAACCTCCAGGAGAACGGCCATGAGCAAATGGGGCCTGCTGCTTGCCGTACTGGCGCTGGCTGCTTCCGTCCAGGCGGCCATCCCCCAGCCGGAACGTGACGCCCTGCTGGCGCTGTACACCGCCACGGGGGGTGACGGCTGGACGCACCGGGACAACTGGCTGGGCGCGCCGGGCACCGAGTGCTCCTGGTTCGGCGTGCAGTGCGACGACGCCGGCACCCACGTGATCGCACTGTATCTGAACGACAACGGCCTGTCGGGCACCCTGCCCGCGGCGCTGGCATCGCTGCCGGAGCTGCGGGAGATTTATATGCCCGAGAACAGCCTCACGGGTTCCATCCCGGCGGCGCTGGGCGACCTGCCGCAACTCCAGATTCTCAACCTCTCGGGTAACCAGTTGACGGGCGTGATCCCGCCCGAGCTGGGCGACCTGTCAGAACTGCTGGTGCTCATGCTGGGCTACAATCAGCTCACCGGCCCCATTCCATCCACACTGGGCAACCTGGACCGGCTCCGGGCGCTCAGCTTGACCCAGAACTTCGTGAGCGGTCCGATCCCCGCGAGCATCGGCTCGTTGAGCCAACTGGAATTCCTGTTTCTGGATGACAACCGGCTCAGCGGCGCCATCCCTGCTGAAATGGGCAACCTGGCTGCGCTCCGCGAGCTGTCCCTGCGCGGCAACATGCTGTCCGGCGGCATCCCGGCGGCGCTGGGCGGACTGTCGCAATTGGTGCAACTGGACCTGGGCGACAACGATTTGTGGGGTCCCATTCCCGTCGAACTGGGCAACCTGACGGCGCTCCGGTCGCTTGACGTCTCGCTGAATCATTTGACAGGGAACATCCCCGCCGAACTGGGCGGACTGACCCAGCTGCGGTGGTTCAGTGTCGGCACCAATCGTCTGGACGGACCGATCCCCGAGAGTCTGGGGGGCCTGACGGAACTCCGTTTCCTGATTCTGTACGACAACACCTTGACCGGGTACATCCCGCCGGCGCTGGCCAATCTGACCCTGCTCGAGGAGATGCATCTGTCGAGCAACCATCTGATCGGCCCCATCCCCCCGGAACTGGGCCAACTGGCCAACCTGCTCACTCTGAACCTGGGCGAGAACCATCTCAGCGAATCCATCCCGGCGGCCCTGGGCGGACTGACCCAATTGCGCTACCTCTATCTGGGAGGCAATCGCCTGTACGGATCCATCCCGCCGGAACTGGGCAACCTGGCGAACCTGCAGCTGCTGGATCTCACGGGGAACCAGCTGAGCGGGTCGCTGCCCGACACGCTGGGCCAGCTCAGCCAGCTCCTGGAACTGCGCCTGAGCTGGAACCAGTTCGCGGGTCCAATTCCCGACAGCTTCAGCGGCTTGGTGAACCTGGCGAATCTGGAGCTGGTGGGTAACCAGATGGCAGGGCCGTTCCCCGCCTATCTCGGGGCGCTGACCCACCTGCAGCATATCGACGTCGCGTGGAACCGGTTCAGCGGGCCCATCCCGCCGGAGCTGGGCAACCTCGCGGCGCTTCGCTTCCTGGGTCTGGACGGCAACGAGTTCGAGGGCGGCATTCCGCCCGCGCTGGGCAATCTGGCCGCGCTGGAATACCTGATCCTGGGGTACAACCACCTGACGGGCCCGATCCCGGATGCGATCGGCAACCTGGTCCTGCTGCGTTATCTCTGGCTGTACGGCAATGTCCTCTCCG
>CAYLSM010000250.1:0-6226 GCA_964386505.1 uncultured Gemmatimonadales bacterium | reverse complement strand
GGCAATGGTCGGTGAACGCCAGGTCATTGTCGATAGTCTTGGGCACGCCCATCACCACCATCTCATAATTGAGCTGGGCGCTGAGGTCCTTGATCTTGGCCGCGGTGTCCATGCTGTCGTTGCCGCCGGCGTAAAAAAAGTAGCGGATGTCGTGGGCGCGGAACACCTCGAGCACGCGCTCGTAGTCGGCGCGGCTTTTCTCCAGGCTTTTCAGCTTGTGGCGGCAGGAACCTATCGCCGCGCTGGGCGTGGTCTTGAGCAGCTCGATAGTTTCGGGGCTTTCGGCCCGGATGTCGAACAGCTCCTCGCGCAGCACCCCCAGGATGCCGTTGTGCGAGCCGTAGATGCCCTGAATCTGCGGGTGTTTCAGCGCTTCCTGGATCACGCCGCAGGCCGAGGCGTTGATCACCGCGGTCGGTCCACCCGACTGCGCCACCAGCGCGTTGCCCTTTATCTGGCTCATTTTTTTCTCCCTTCGTTCGTTTTCCGGTTGCAGAGAATAAGCTCTATGCTTGCCGCCTGCAGAGAAGCCAGGTCGGAGGGGTCCTCCACCCGGTCGACCAGCAGACTGTCGAAATCCTCGAGAGTGGCGAACGGCACCAGGCCCGACTCGCCGAACTTGCTGTGGTCGAGCACGGCCAGCTTGCGCTCGGCCGTGGCCATCATGCGGCGCTTGGTCTCGGCCTCCACCGTGTTGCCGCAGAAAAACCCGCGCGCCGGCAGGAACCCGCGCGCCCCGATAAAGGCCAATTGCACGTGGAACCGCTCCAGGGCCGACCAGCTCTCCGGCCCGATCACGGCCAGGCTGGCCGAGCGCAGGGTGCCGCCGGTCATTATCACCGTGATCCCGTCGTAGTCCGACAGCTCCACGGCCACGGGGATCGAGTCGGTGATGACGGTGAGGTCCTTGTGGTGACGGAGGTTGCGGGCGATCTCCAGGATGGTGGTGCCTGCGTCCAGCAGGATATTCATCCCATCAGCCACCAGCTCGGCGGCGCGACGGCCGATCCGTCGCTTGGCCTCCAGATTGGCCACGGCCTTGTCGCCGAAACTGAGCGAGGCGCGTCCCGGGAAAATGCTGCGCTCGCGCAGCACAGCGCCGCCGTGGGTGCGGGTGAGGTAGCCCTGGCGGGCCAGACTGCTGAGGTCGGCGCGCAGGGTGACCTCGCTCACGGCGAATTTGCGGGCCAGCTCCGCGATATGCAGGCGGCCGTTTTTCTGGAGCAGTTCGAGGATTTTCTGCTGTCTTTCCTCGGTGAACACGTGGCGCTCCGGGCTTGGGCGTGGATGAGCGATGAAAGCCGCGGCCGGGCTCCCTGGCGCAAGAAGGCGCAGCGCCGCGGCCTGGGTTTTCGTTAGCTTTCGATTGGTTTCGGGAAATATACAAGCCGGGGGGGCGGGGGTCAAGGGGGAAGAAAGGTGTACATTGACAATTCTCAATGGAAGGAATATACTGCTTCAATATATTAACAAGATATGATATTCTACCGAGACTATTACATGGAAAAATCCGATATAGAATTTGTCAGCACTCTAATAGTAGCCATTGGCGGATTAATAGCCATAATAGTTGCCCTTGGCAAATTAATACTATTGTATCACAATAGAATAAGAGTGAGAATAAGAATATTGAAGGAGTGCGACCGTACCTTAACTGGCTCAAATCAACAAGGTATAATATTTGAGGCAACCAACCTAAGCTCCAAACCAACTTTTATTAATCGAGAAATTACAATGAGCGGTTATAACATTGTACGCGACAAATCAACACACAATTTTCTAATTGATGACAGCTATAGCAGATGCCTCGTCGATTCTGTTCCGGTTACTTTTTTTGCTACACCTACCTTATTAATAAGAAATTATGGGCTAATGTGGTACAAAAAATATACATTTCAGATTGGAAAAGGGCTTTTCAAAAAAAACAAGCTCTATATTCAATGTGCCAATTTGCGACATATTAGTGCATGTCACTGTATATTGGGCGTTTTCTTCCTGAAATATTTTGGCATAATATTTCCTCCAGCAAAGAAATAAAATTGAATTGAGCGTACAGTACTGATATTCCCCTGACACCCGCCCAGTGCGCTGACTCTGCCCCCCTTTAGCAAAGGGGGGCTGGGGGGATTTAAACAGACAGTCCGCTCTATCACCTTATAAAACTTGTTTCAAGTAAACAGAATTAAAAATGCATCGGGGAAAAATTCTATTCCATTAAATCCCCCTCAATCCCCCTTTTCCAAAGGGGGAGGTTGAAAAGCAGGCTTGGGCGGCTTTCCCCCCCCCCTTTAGCAAAGGGGGGCTGGGGGGATTTAAACAGACAGTCCGCTCTATCACCTTATAAACCATCATGTTCGACTACAACGAAAATCTGATCCACCTCTCCCGCGGCCTGCGCTCCCGTCCCACTGACAGCGAAACCCGTCTCTGGCAAAGGCTGCGGAGGAAACAAATCCACGGGGTGCAGTTCTACCGTCAGAAGCCGCTGGGGGATTACATCGTGGATTTTCACGCTCCGGCTGCTGGGTTGGTGGTTGAGGTGGACGGCTCACAGCACCTGGAGCCGGAGCATGCCGATAAAGATGTTCAGAGAGATGAATATCTCAAACAGCGCGGCCTGCTGGTCCTGCGTTTCTACAGCCGTCAGGTGCTTCTTGAAACAGAGGTCGTGGTGCAGGAGATTGCACGGAAGGTTGAGGAAAGAAAAGACGTTATTGGATAAATCCCCCTCGATCCCCCTTTTCCAAAGGGGGCGGTTTTAAAGCCCATTTCTCTGCCTTTCTTTTATCCGTTCAGTCCCCTCTTTTCCTGCCATCCATGATTTCAGTCCCAGAAAACCCAAAAGGGGCACGGCATGCCGTGCCCCTACATGAAAAGAACCCTCTTAATCCCCTGCCACCCGCTCCTATCCCTTCCCCCCCTCACTCCCTATAGAACGCCGCCGCGCCGAAACTCACCGCGCTCTGGGTCGAGTGCTCGTGCCAGGTCTGGTAGCCCAGCTCCACACCACGGCAGCCCGCGGGCAGCGCCTCCAGCAGAATGGCCAGGGTGGAGAACCCGCAGACATGGTAGCGGTCGCGCACAGCGGCGTTGGCACGGCAGAACGATTCCACGTCCCGCGCGGCCAGGGCGGCCAGAAGCTGGCGGTCCACGGCGACAGCCTCGCGGGTGAGCTGGATGCCCGGCTTGCGGTCGCCGAACTTCAGCCCCACGTGCGAGAAATCCACCCCCGCCACGAGCAGGGTGCGGCAGGAGGGCGAGCCCAGCAGTGCGGTGAGCTGAGCGATCACCGGCTCCAGGGCCTCCAGCGCGGCCGGGCGGCTCACCCCCGACTCGATCAGCGGGCCGTACAGGCTGCCGCAGAGCACCGGCACCAGGCTGAACGGCCCGGACAGCACGTGCTGCAGGCAGACCACCTGGAACTCGATGGAGTGCTCGCTACGGTGGACAAAATCATCCGGGGCGGCCAGGGCCCCGGCCGCGGTGCGAAGGGAGCGCACGGCCAGACGGTCGGTGGGCACCGTGCCCAGGGGGGTGACAAAATCCTTGTCCGTGATCGAAAAGACACCGTCCACCAGATTATGCCCCACACCCAGGACCACCACCCGGTCGTAGCTCTGTCCGCGCAGTGTGTTGTAGGCCGCGGCGTACAGCTTGCGCCCCACCTCCAGCTCGATATGCGGGGCCACCAGGGCCGCGATCTCGCGCCCGGCCAGACGCGCGGCCGCCACGGGGGGAGCGCCGGCGCCCTCTCCCAGGAATTCTCTCACCCAGGTTCGGGCCGCGGCTTTGTCTTTGGGATAGGATTTTCCGGCCAGGGCGGCCGGCGGCTGACGGCGGTTCTGAAAAGCCTGGACCAGGGCCTGGCGCGCGGCCTGGAAACGTGGGTTGTCCAGCAGGTAGACCTCATCCAGCTGCCGGATGAACCCCTGGACCAATTCCGGAGGGATAGTGTCGGCCGTAGCCGTGCCGTTGTGGGAGGTGGCGGCGCAGAGCGCGCGGTGGATGTCCTCCAGGGTGCGGCTGCCGTCCAGAAGGCGCAGCACCGGGGCGGTCTCGGCGCGCAGCGCCAGGGCGCCGTCCGCTCCGGCCAGCTCCAGCGGGTCGCGCACCACGATCAGCCGGGTGCCGTCCTCCGTGGCCATGGGCACCAGGTCGAGATCATTCCTCAGCCTGGGCCGGATGGAGTTGTCTCTGACCACAGCCGCCGCCTGTCGCAGAAGGGTTGGAAACGAAACGGGGTCGCACCCCTCTTAACCGGTCCGAGGCCGGTTTTGATACAAAAACAACCGCCGGCCGGTCAGAGCAGACGGCAAAGAACCGGCAGCGCGTAACAGACTGTCAGCAACAGGAACGTGGCTGTCATCGCCACCACAAGCGGCGGCCTTTTCCGCCCCGCGGGCGGCTTGAAATAGGCCAGTTGCCAGACAAAACGCCAGGCCCAGAACACCGCGCAGAGCAGGTCGAAACCCAGGGCCAGGCCCTCCGCCGCGGCCAGCTCGCGGGCATAGACCAGAGACAGGCCCCCGAGCATGAACAGCAGCAGGTACAGGGCCACGTGGATCGTGTAGACTATCCGTCGGTTGACCGCCGAGACTGCGGCGAAACCCTCCGCCCAGCCGAACATGCGGTGGAACTGGGTGTGGAACAGCGCCAGCAGAAGGGTCAGCGCGCCGCCCAGATAGACACTCACAGACTGGAGCATGGCCCGGACTCACCTCGGTTACAGGGTGTCAATCCTGCCTGTCCGCCTCATCGGCCTTGGCCGAGGGGACGCGGATCAGGATCCAGGTCAGCGGGATAAAAATCAGCAGGGCCAGCCAGGGCATCAGCCAGCCCATGCCGCTGGTGAAACTTTCGTACCAGGCGGCCACGGGACGGTTGGCCACCTCGGTGGCCCAGTCAAACATCGGGCTGGTGGTGAAATTGAGCTTGAGGAACACAAACACGGCCAGGAGCACGGCGGTGAGGCTCTCGCCGGCCACAAAGCCGCTGGCCAGCAGAAGGCCGTTGTTCTCGGCCGCAGTCTTGGCTTTCTCACTGCGCTTGCGCAGCTTGAGGTCGAGCACCCACTTGATCGCCCCGCCCACGAAAATGGCGAACGTGGAGTTGAACGGCAGGTACATGCCCACAGCCACCAGCATGGGCGAGCCGCCGCCCACCAGGATCAGGCCCAGGGCGAAGAACCCGCCCATGATCACCAGCGGCCAGGCCATCTCGCCGCCCACGATACCCTTGGCCATCAGGGCCATCAGCCCGGCCTGAGGCGCGGGCAGCTCGGCCCCGCCGATCCCCCCCGGGGTGTAGTTGTGGAGCAGCCAGAGCGGCCCGGCCAGCACCAGCGAGGCGGCGATCACGCCAATGATCTCGGCCACCTCCATGTGCTTCGGTGTGCCGCCCAGGATATGCCCGACCTTGAGGTCCTGCAGCATGTCACCGGCGATGCCCGCGGTGCAGCAGACCACGCCCGCCACTCCCAGCACGGCCGCGATCCCGGCCATACCGGTTGTGCCCATCCAGACCATCAGCAGCGCCGCCACGAGCAGGGTCGAAAGGGTGAGCCCAGAGATTGGATTGTTCGAGCCGCCGATCAGACCGACCAGGTAACCGGCTACCGCGCTGAACAGGAACCCGGCCACGGTCATCACCACCGCGGCCACCAGGGCGCTGAGGAAATTGTGCGAGAAATACCAGTAGAGAAACGTGATCGGGATCACCAGTCCGATTATGCCGAAAGTGACCCACTTGAAATTCATGTCGGTCTCGAGACGGTTGGGCTTGAACTTCCCGGCCTGGCTGAGCCGGAAATCGGAGAACGCCTTGCCGATCCCGTCCATCAGCGGCTTGCGCATACGGGCCAGGGTGTAGAACGCGCTGACCAGCATGGTGCCCACGGCGAAGGGGCGCACCTGGACACGCCAGACTTGATTGGCGATTTCGAGCCAGTCCTGGCCCGCGGCATGGTAGGTGTTGAGGTCGCCGTTGAAAAACATGGCGATGGGAATGAAAACGAGCCAACCCAGCACGCCGCCGCCGAACACCCAGGCCGAGAGCCTCAGCCCGATGATATAACCCACACCCACCAGGGCCGGTGAGGCCGAGGGGGTTTGGAACAGCAGGCCGCCGCCCTAGGAGGCCCCGGCGCTGGCGGATGTCCCGGGGAACAGGTCCCTCTGGCTGGTCTTGAACGGGAAAAAGCTGGTCACGCTCTCACGGATCAGCCGGA
>CAYLSM010000249.1:0-6240 GCA_964386505.1 uncultured Gemmatimonadales bacterium | reverse complement strand
ATGCGTCCGGCGGCTATGACGATCCCAACAGGCGCATGGACCACGTGGATTTCCAGGTGGATGCCCCGCTCAAGTATCTGGTCTCTAATTTCAAGACCGCGCCGTTCGAGCTGAGCGGCACCACGGCCTCGCTCTATTTCCCGATGCCGGTGCACAGGCAGGCCCTGCTCCAGCTCCAGGTGATCATGGAGGAGAAAAGTTTCCACGCGGATGTCCCGGCCACGGTGACCGTGGAATACGAGCCCAACCCGGCGGGCCTCGACAGGATGTACTATTTCCACGCCCAGGCCAACACCGGGGTGGGCAGCGGATTCCAGGATTTCGAGGTGTTGAGCCTGCGCGGCAAGGGGCATTTCGTGGGGGTGAACCTGTTCGACACGAGCCACGACCACGGCGGCGGCGACAACATCTTCTTCGACGCTGGCACGCCCACGGCCGGGCAGCTCCACGGCATCTGCGGCGAGGACTATTTTCACCACGCCTACATGCGGATCGGGGTGAGCGCCCCCTATGTCCACTGCCCCACCCACAGCGCCCGGACCCGTCAGCACATCGAGCTGCCCATCCCGTTCGAGGACTCGTTCACTTTCAACTGGGGCGTGTTCAAGGGGGTTATGCCCAAGGCGGTGGCGTTCTGGTACCAGAAAGAGCTGACATCGAGGGACACGAAAGATCTGACCTGGACGGTCAGCGGGCCGTTCCGTCTGGAGCAGTTCGGAAGTCTGGCCCCGGGCAAGGCCCTGCCGGATTCGGTCTATATCAAAAAGACCGACAAGACCTTTGCGCGTAAGCTCTGGAGCCAGAGAGCCCAGAACGGGTTCGTGGAGCTCTGCCACGCCTACCGTCAGTACGCCAACACCATCCCGCCCTCGCCCGGCGACCTGGAGTTCGACTGCTGCTACTTTGCCGAGACCCGTATCTGGGCCGCCCGCGCGGCCGAGACCAGGTTCCTGGTCGGCTGCGATGACCGCATACAGGTCTACCTGAACGGAAAGCTTCTGGGCGAGGACCCCGGCCGCCAGGCGCCCGACCCCTACCATCAGTTCACCCTGAGCGGCAAGCTGAACGCCGGGGAGAACCGGGTGCGGGTGGTGCTGACAAACACGACCAATTTCAACTGGAAATGGACCGGGTTCAGCCTGTGCCTGCAGAACGAGCTGGCGGATAACCAGATACTGTACCTGTATTGATCCGCGGGATCGCCGGACTTGAAGGTTGAATCAAAGCTTGACTCCGGGGGCGCGGTGCACCGCGCCCCTTCTTTTTTCTCCCAGCGGTAAATCGATCTTAAGCGCAAGTTGGGCCCATCGGGTTTGCCAGATAAGGATAAAACGCGGGCGCCCCTGTGGCAGATGCCGAAGGCCGATGCAGGGGCATGCTGCAGCGTGCCCAAAATGAAGTTTTGGCGAGATATATCTCGTCCCTGCGAAAAGACGAAAGATTTGAGGGCGGTACGCTGGATTCTCCCCCAAAAACGGAAAGCCCGCCTCGGTATCGAGACGGGCTTTCGAAGCTGGTAGCCCCTAGGGGAATCGAACCCCTGTTTTATGGCTGAGAACCATACGTCCTGGGCCACTAGACGAAGGGGCCATGACAAGCTATCAGTGCGAAAAAGATAACAACATCCCCGCGTATTGTCAAGACTTTCGCAAGGCGCTCTCAGCGCTCGGGCAGGCCATCCAGGCCCATCGCCGCAGCCAGCACCTCGGCCGGATGGTAGGTTCCCTTGCCGCCCTGCTCCATCTGCAGACGGCAGGTGCTGCACTCGCTGAGTCCCGCGCTCACCCCCTCGGTTTCCATAGCCTGAAACAGTTTCTCCCCTATCTTCATGGACAGGTCGAAATGCTGTTTCTTCATCCCGAATGTTCCGGCGATACCGCAGCAGGGGGCCTGGCTTTCCACTATCTGCAGCCCCTCGATCCTTGACATGAACCCCAGGCCCGGGCGTCCAATCTGCAGAGCCTTGAGGTGGCAGGGCATGTGGTAGGCCAACTTGCGCTCCAGGCGCAGCCTGTCCGGCAGCGGTTTCAGCCTACCCTGGCCCTCCAGGCTTTGCAGGTACTCGAACAGCTCGAACGTGTTCGCGGCCACGCTGTTCCAGCGCGGGTCGGCGCTCCAGCCGGGGGCCTCAACGCGCAGGGTGAGAACGCTGGTCGGCTCCTGGCTGACTATGGTGTAGCCCTCCCCGATCAGGCCGGAGAGTTCCTCCAGGTTTTTATCCAGAATTTTGAACGCGCTGCCCGCGTTACCGTAGGCCATGGCCGTAATCCCGCAGGACCCCAGGTCGGCCACTGTCACCTCGGCCCCGGCCAGTTCCTCCAGCAGGCGGACCGCAACCTGGGCCAGCCCGGGCGAGTTGTAGCGCGCGAACAGGTCGCGGAACAGGGCCACCTTGGGACGTCCGCCTGTCATTCCAGCCGGGCTTGTCCTGATCCGCCGCTGACGGCTGAAACGGGGCAGGCGGCGGCGGGAGTCCACCCCGGCGGTCAGCTCCATCACCTTGCGCAGGATGCGGTTGTTCGACCCCGCGTTCGCCAGCGGGGCCAGTGCGCTCATCACACGGCAGCTCACATCCGCCTCGGAGAGGAACAGGCCGGGCAGGTCCAGGCCGTTGTGCGCGGCGTAGCGCACCTTGGCCTCGTACATCAGCTTGGGGATATCCACCGCGCTGGGGCACTCCACCGCGCACATCCCGCAGCCGATGCAGTAGTCGTAGACCTCTTTCCAGGCCTGCTCCCACTGTCCGCGCTCTGTCGCCCGGCCGTACATCAGGTTGCGCAGCACCGAGGCCTTTGCCCGCGGGCTGGCCGCCTCCAGGCCGGTGGCCTTGAACACAGGGCACATCGAGTACATCAGCGGGCTGCGGCAGTTGCCGCAACCGTTGCAGCGCTCCACCGCCCCGGTGTAGGGCTCCTCCGCGTAGTTGAACCGCAGCTCGGGCAGCTCCGGGGCGTAAGGCACCGGGAACTTGTGGTCCGAGGAGATGAGGTCGTTCCGCGAGGAGATGATCTTGTCCGGGTTGAGCCGCCCGTCCGGGTCGAAAAGGCGCTTGATTTCCTCGAACAGCGGGTAGGTTCGGGGGCGCATCTGGCGGATGAACTGGCCGCGCACCAGGCCCTCGCCGTGCTCGCCCGAGATGGTTCCACCCAGCTCGTGCGCCAGCTCGCAGGTGGCCTTGGCGATCGATTCAAGCTTGCGGCAGTGGTCGGCGCGGCGCAGGTCGAGGAACGGGCGGATATGCAGCTCGCCGCCCCCGGCGTGGCCGTAGAACGCCGCCTGCACTCCGTGTGAGTCGAATATCGCGCTCAGACGCTTCACATACTGGGTCAGGTTGTCCACCGGTACGGCCACATCCTCCACGAAAGGCACGGGCTGGGCCGGACCGGGACGTCGGAACAGCAGCGGAACTCCGGCCTTGCGCAGGTCCCAGAGCTGGGCCTCGCGCCGCGGGTCATCGGTCATGCGCCAGCCGACAGCCAGACGCTCGCGGTCGCAGACCGCCTGACGGATCGCCTCCAGGCGTGCCGGCGGCTCCTCCGGGCTGTCGCCCTGGCACTCCACCAGAAGGCAAGCCGCGGCGCCCGGCGGCAGAAGGTCATCGTAGGCGTGGCTTGCCTGGCGCGCCAGTCCGATCATCAGCGCGTCGATCATCTCCACCGCCGCGGGGCCGTGCTCCAGGATCGGCAGGACGGCATCCGTGGCGCGGGTGATCTGGTCGAACACGAGCAGAGCCACACGCTTGTGCCGCGGACGCTGCACGGTATTCAACCGGATGCGGCTGATCAGGGCCAGACTGCCCTCGCTGCCTGCCAGCAGACGGTGCGGGTGGAAAGTCCCGTCCTCGACCAGGCCCTCCAGGTTGTAGCCGCTGCGGTCTCGGCGGGTGAGCGGACGGTCGGCGTCGATGGCCCCGGCGTAGCGCTCCAGAAGCTCCGGCACGCGGCGGGCCAGTTCGCCGGGCAGCCCCGCAAAACCGCGGGCTTCCTCCAGCGGCACCGGCCCCAGATCAGCGCACGAGCCATCCGCAAACACCGCCTCCAGGCCCCGCAGGTGGTGACGGGTGTGACCGTAGAGGATCGAGTGCGACCCGGTGGCGTCATTGGCCACCACGCCGCCCACAGTGCAGCGCCCGGCGCTGGAGGGGTCGGGCCCGATCATCCGTCCGTAAGGCGCCAGGAAAGCGTTCAGACGGTCGAGGACCAGCCCCGGCTGCACCGTAACCTCACCCGTTGCCTCATCGTAGCCCTCCACCCGGTTCATGAACCGTCCCAGTTCCACTATCAGCCCGCGTCCCAAAGCCTCGCCCGCGATCCCGCTTCCTCCTCCGCGTGCGGTCAGTGTCATTCCCTCCTGCGCCGCGATCTCGGTCAGCCGGACCAGGTCCTCCGTGTCCCGCGGGAACACCACCCCGGCCGGCAGGATCTCGAAAATGCTGGCATCCGAGGCGTACAGCGTGCGGGTCGGCAGGTCGAAACACACCACGCCGCGCAACTGGCCGGTCAGAGTTCTTTCGAGTCGGCTCTGCTCCACAGCCTCTCCCCTGCATTTCGTTCAGTAAGGTTTATCTCTCGGCGGCCGTCACCGGCATTTTCGATCCGGGCAGCCCGCCTGGGCGCGACAATTATGAAACGGCCCCGAGGCACCAAAGTTATATGCACGGCGGGAAAAAAGGAAGTCCGTTTATAACGGCTTGTGCAGTAGAAAGTTCGGGATGGACGGACTGACTCTGGTTTTTTTTTGAGAATTGAGCTAAATTTTTAACCGTTCCGGTTCGATAATATAAGGTGGAGAATAATATCCCCCACTTGTCAGCGGGGGACCTATTTGCGATAATAAAAAGGGCCTTTGTGGCCCGGTCGACTGAATTCAGTATAAAACTCCAAGGGAAACCTGGGGACCTCGGGCCAGCAAGGGATCGGTTCGGGCATGGACGCCCACCCGGAGAGTCCGGTTGTGAGCCATTTCATGTCCGAACTTATTGTCAAAGTTCTGCAGTACATTTCCACCACCAGCGGGTTTATCACGTTCATTTGTGTGATAGGCGCCGCTTACGGTGGTATCTGGTTCCTGTTCCTGTTCGAAGCTCCGCCGAAAAAGAAGAAAGTCAAGAGCGCCGAGGAGGCACCGGACGAGCAAGGCGCGGCGAAAAAAGGCGAGGCGGCCAAAGCCCCGGCCAAGCAGGCCGGAAAAGCTCCTGCAGCCGCCGGCAAGGCCTGATCGGGTTGGAACTGTCTTACTGTAGCATCCTGCCTACTTGAGAAGCACCAGCTTGCGGGTCTGAGACCAACCGGGGGCAGTCAGACGGCAAAGATAGACACCGCTCGGCAACTCCCTTCCACTGTCATCCCTTCCATCCCAGAAAACAGAGTGACGCCCAGGTTCGAGCGCTCCGCTGGCCAGTACTTTCACCAGGCGGGCGCGCAGGTCGTAGACTTTTAACGCCACTGTCCCGGGTCTTTCATTGCCTGGGATGTCGAAGGCGATGACCGTGCTGGGGTTGAACGGGTTGGGAACATTCTGCGCCAGGCTGTAGGCGCGGGGCAGGCTTGTCACAGCAGAGAGCTGAGCGCGGATTTCGTCCTCGATCGATTGCTCCAGGCGCAGCTTCGGCAGGGCAGCCACTATCCAGGCGGCCTCCTCCACCGACAGCCTGAGCTCGACCCGCTTCATCCCGGCTGCGGCCAGGGACAGTCCGAGGGCATCCGGACAGCGTCCGGCGCTGAGGTCATGAGCGAAATCGACCACATCCGTCAAATTGCGGACCCCGTCGCCGTTCCAGTCCAGCAACTGGTTGGCCGGGTCGTTTCGCAGCAGAAGAAAGAACCCGATGATGTCACGCACGGTAAAGCTTCCGTCCCGGTCGTAGTCGCAGCGCCGGACCACCACCGGCGGATTGTCGATGACCTCCACCGTGAATCGCACCGAATCGTTGGCCCCGGCGTGGTCTATCACCCGCAGCATGAAACGGTACAGTCCGGCCTGGGTCGTGTCCGGGATGAATTGAAAGACCGGCCTGACAAACGAGACATGCGGCGGGAACGCGGTGCCGTAGCTCGCACCTGTGGCCGAATAGAAGGCCCAGACAGTGAGGGTCTCGTTGGAATCCGGGTCGCTGATGGCGGCACTGAAACGCAGGGTGTCACCCTCAGTGACCCGGTAACTCTGGCCTCCGGGCAGGGTCACCGAGGGCTTGTGGTTCACTGCGGGCTCATCCAGGCGCAGGTCCGAAAACCAGGCGAC
>CAYLSM010000248.1:0-6248 GCA_964386505.1 uncultured Gemmatimonadales bacterium | reverse complement strand
CCGGAGGCTTCCAGGATATGGCCCAGGTCTCCGGCCAGACCGTCCGAGATGTCGATCAGCGAGGCGGGCGGGCCGGCCTCGTTCAGATAGCGCGCCTCAGGGATACGGGGCTGCGGAGAGAAAAACCGCTCCCGGGCGGTGTCATCCGGCCGGGGAAGGCCCTCTGACTTGCCGGCGCGCTCCAGCTCCAGGTATTCGAGCACCGCGGCGGCCTCGCCCGGCGTGCCGGTGACCCAGATATACTGGCCCGGCTCGGCCCCGGAACGAAGGACCGCTCCTCCGGAGGCGGCCTTGCCGGCCACGGTCAGGCTGAGCATCAGCGGCCCGGGGCTGGCGGTCAGGTCTCCGCCCAGGAGCGGGCAGCCGAAGCGCCCGCAAACCTCCAGCAGCCCGCGTCCGATTTCGCGCAGCGCGGTCTCATCGCCACCCTGCGGCAGGGCCACGGTGGCAAGAAGACCCAGCGGCTCGGCGGCCATGGCGGCCAGGTCGCTCAGAGCAGCCGCAGCCGCGCGCGCGCCCACCTGGAAATGACTGAAATACTCCAGCCGGAAATGCACGTCCTGAACCAGGGCATCCGTGCTCAGCACCAGCTCATCCGAGCAGAGAGGTTGCAGCACGCAACAGTCATCGCCGATCCCCACCCGGACCGTGCCCGGCAGGGGGGAACTTTCGGCTGCCGCGCGGATACGGCCGATCAGTTCGAATTCCCTCAACTGAGGCTCTCCGTTTTGCCGGGACGGTTGTTGTCGGTCAGCTCGGCACGGCTGAAGAAATAGGCCAGCTCACGCGCGGCCGACTGCGGAGAGTCGGAGGCGTGGATCGCGTTGTAGCTCTTGCTGGCGGCGTAGAGCTTGCGCACCGTGCCCGGCTCGGCCTGGGCCGGGTCGGTGGCGCCGATCACCCGGCGCAGCTCGGCCACGGCGTTCTCGCGCTCCAGAGCGGCCACGATCACCGGGCCCGAGATCATGAACTCGACCAGGGATTCGTAGAACGGCTTGCCCAGGTGCTCGGCGTAGAACCCGCCGGCTGTGTCGGAGTTCAGGCGCAGCATGCGGGCGGCGCGCAGCTCGAAACCGGCGGCCTCCAGGTGGGCGAGGATTTTGCCGGCCAGGTTGCCGCGCATGGCATCCGGCTTGATTATGGTCAGGGTAAGTTCTTTCACGCTCTCTCCTTGTACGCCGCTCGGTATAATCGATTGTAAGCCTGTTTTATGTAGGGCACTGCATGCCGTGCCTTTGTCTCGATAAACAGGATAGCGTTGAATCAGCCCCGCTTAAGCGCCTGCTGCACGGTCTTGCCGATCAGGGCCGGGCTCTCGGCCACTGTCACCCCGGCCGCGCGCAGGGCCTCTATCTTGCTCGCCGCGTCACCGCGTCCGCCGGTGATTATCGCCCCGGCGTGGCCCATGCGCCGCCCCGGCGGGGCAGTGCGCCCGGCGATAAAAGCGGCCACCGGCTTGGACATCTGCGCCTTGGCGTACAGGGCGGCCTCTTCCTCGGCCGTGCCGCCGATCTCACCGATCAGGAGCACCGCCTCGGTGTCCGGGTCGGCGTTGAACAGCTTGAGCGCGTCCAGGTGCGTGGTGCCGATCACCGGGTCGCCGCCGATCCCGAGGCAGGTGCTCTGGCCGATCCCCAACTCGCTTAGCTGCCAGACAGCCTCGTAGGTGAGCGTGCCGCTGCGCGAGATCACTCCCACGTGGCCCGGACAGTGGATGAAACCGGGCATGATCCCGATCTTGCACTGGCCGGGGGTGATAACTCCCGGGCAGTTCGGGCCGATCAGACGCGCGCCGCGATCAAGGGCCAAGCGGCGCACCCGGATCATATCCGCGGTGGGGATGCCCTCGGTGATGACGACCACCAGGGGCAGGCCGGCATCCAGCGACTCCAGGGCGGCATCCGCGGCAAAAGCGGCCGGGACGAAAATAACCGCGGCGTTGGCTCCGGTGGCGCGCACGGCCTGGGTCACGGTGTCGAAAACCGGCACCTGGCCCTCGAAGCGCTCGCCGCCCTTGCCCGGGGTGACTCCGGCAACCACATTGGTGCCGTACTCCAGCATCTGGCGGGTGTGGAAACTGCCCTCGCCGCCGGTGATACCCTGGACAAGAAGGCGCGTATCGCGCGAGACGAGGATACTCATCGTGCGCCCCCTTTCCCGGTGGCGGCCGCCACAGCCATGGCCGCGGCCTCGTGCAGGGAGTCGGCGGAGCGGAACCCCAGAGCGGCCTCCTCGATTATCTTGCGTCCCTCGGCGGCGTTGGTGCCCTGGAGGCGCACCACCACTGGCACTTTCACCCCGCTCGATCCGATCGCCTCGACCACCCCGCGGGCCACACGGTCACAGCGCACGATGCCGCCGAAAATGTTGATCAGCACTGCGCCCACGTTCGGGTCGCGGCAGATGATGCGGAACCCGTTGCCGACAGTCTCCACGTTGGCCCCGCCGCCCACATCCAGGAAATTGGCCGGCTCTCCGCCCGCCTGTTTTATTATGTCCATCGTGGCCATGGCCAGCCCCGCGCCGTTGACCATACAGCCCACATTCCCATCCAGCTTGATATAGTTTAGCCCGAAGCCTGCGGCCTCGCGCTCCAGAGGGTCCTCCTCCTCGGGGTCGCGCAGGGCGGCGATGTCCTTGTGCCGGAACAGGGCGTTGTCGTCGAAATTCATCTTGGCGTCCAGGGCCAGCACCTGCCCGGAACCGGTGATAACCAGGGGGTTGATTTCGGCCAGGCTGGCCTCGGTGGCCCGGTAGGCCGCGTAGAGACTCAGCAGCACCGGCACCGCGGCCTTGACCAGCGACGCCTCCAGGCCCAGGGCATAGGCCAGCTCGCGCGCCTGGTAGGCCGACATCCCCAGCACAGGGTCGATCCAGACCTTGTGGATTTTATCGGGAGTGGCGGTGGCGACCTGCTCGATCTCCATCCCGCCCTCGGTGCTGACCATGAACACGTCCTGCACGCGCGCCCTGTCGAGCAGGATGCCCGCGTACAGCTCGCGCGCTATATCCACGCCCTGCTCGATCAGCACCCGTCCCACGCGCCGCCCGGCCGGGCCGGTCTGGGGCGTGACCAGGGTCGAGCCGAGCATTGCCGCCGCAATCTGCGCGGCCTCCTCCGGGCTTGAGGCAACCTTTATCCCGCCACCCTTGCCGCGCCCTCCGGCGTGGATCTGGGCCTTGACCACCAGCTTGCCTCCGCCGGCGGCCAATCGCTCGGCCACAGGACGGACTTCATCCGCTCCGGCGCAAACCTCACCCTCGGGAACAGGCGCCCCGAAACGGCGAAGAATTTGTTTGGCCTGGTATTCATGGACTTTCACCGGACCCCCTTGTCACGGAGCTGCACCCCGGGCGCGCCTCGCGCCGGGCCTCAGCCGGGTTGAAAATAAACTAATCGTTCGCACACAGGCCGACAAGATATAAGTATGCCAAAAAGACTTGAAAATCCAGTCCTCTAAGCACAAATTTAACGCGGCTTTCCTGCTGAATAACCATCCATGCGAATGACGGGAGAAACAGTGAAAAAGCTGGCCCTGGTAGGATTGAACAACTCGCACCCTTTCATTTTAAGCGCCCTGGTCAACGGCGGCGACCGGGCGGCGTTCGTGCGCAACTCGCCTGGCTGGACCCACAGCCTGTTCCCGGACAAGGACTGGCCGGGCTCGGCGGGTGACGGTGCGCGTTTCACCCACGCCTGGAGCCGTGACCCGGAGTTCGCGGTCAAGGTGGCCGAGGCCACCCGCGTGCCCACGGTGACCGCCAGCCTTGCCGAGGCGGCCGAGTCCACCGAGGGGGCGTTTGTCTGCGACATGTGGGGCGAGTACCACCGCGAGCAGGCCATGGCGTTCCTGTCCCAGGGCAAGCCCGTGTTCGTGGACAAGCCGCTGTCCGCCTCGGCCGAGGACGCCAGGGTGATGATCGACACGGCCCGCGAGAAAGGGACGGTGCTGTCGCACTGCAGCAGCACGCGTTTCGACCCGTCCCTGATCGCGCTGCGCGCCAGGATGGCCGAGAAGATCGGCAGGCCGAGCATAATCACGGTCTGTGCGCCCTGCTACCAGGACCTGGCGCGCTACGCGGTGCACGGGATCGAGATCATGTCCATGGTCACTGGAGGGGAGCAGGTGGTGAGCGTGCGCAACCTGGGCAGCGGCACCCGCCGCCATATCCTGGTGCTGGAGTTCGCCGACGGGGCCAGCGGGCTGATCCACGCCTGGGAGGGGCATGCCTACTCGGTCACGGTGACCGGACCCAAGGGCCAGGATGTTATCGCCATCACCTCCAACAGCTACCTGCCGATGGTAAAAGCGGTGCTCGAATCGTTCGAGACCGGGGTGCCGGTTGTCCCCTACGAGGAGGCCCTGCAGGTTATCCGGGTGATCGAGGCTGGATCACTGAGCCAGGCGCGTGACGGTGCACCGGTGCATCTGCTCTGAGAGAGGGAGAGAAAATGACTCGCGACGAGATGTTTTCAGGCCTTGTCTCACTGCTGCGGCAGAACCGCTGCCGGAAAGAAACTATCGGCACGGAGACGGCTATCCAGGACCTGGGTGTGGATTCGGTGCGCATGACCGCCTGCCTGATGGAGTTGGAGGAGTTGTTCAAGGTGCTGGTCCCGGACCAGGAGTGGAGCAAGTGGAACACGCTCGGCGATATCCTCGATTACATCGAGAACTACCTGTCCCATAGCGCCGGAATCAATCCGATCGATATCGACCTGGTCGGCCCGCGGCTGGTTGAGGATGATTTTGGCAAGGAGGATCTGTAAGCTGCGGGGCGCGTCCAGAGCGCCTCACCGGCCAAAAAGCTTGACAGTGGCGGGGCCTTGAGTTAGTTTTGCCAGAACGACTTACGCGCTCGAACGGAGAGGTGGCCGAGTAGGCTGAAGGCGGCACCCTGCTAAGGTGTTGTAGAGGAAACTCTACCGAGGGTTCGAATCCCTCCCTCTCCGCCAGATATACGGATGGACCGTCCGGTCCATCCGTTTTTTATTGCCGTTACACTTTTGAGTGATACTCTGACAGTAACGCTGTTCTGCCATCGGTAACAAAATTAAGGCGGGTTTTCGGGACAAACGTTGAAATAAACAGCCCGGAGCCTTGATTTCCGGGCCTCCTCTGACGGGCGAAAAACTGGCACAGCCTTTGCTTTTATTCCGGGCGTCTGTAGAACGATAATTATGCCGACAGTCCGGCGAGACTTTTGTCGCACTCCGGTGGGGGGCCGGATGGATTGTCGGCTCGAGGCTCCGTTTGCTGCCAGGCGAAACGGAGCCTTTTTTATTTGCGTTCAGAACGTGAAATAGCTTTCACCGTAAACCAGCTCTCCGCCCAGGTGCGCTCCAAACGCCACGCAGACCAGCGTTGCCAGGATGATCAGCCCGCGTAGAAGCAGCAGCCCCTTTCCCGTGTGCGACCGCTGCAGCCGTCCCAGCACCAGGGCTGCGCAGAGCAGCCCGGCCGAGACTAACATCAGGCTGCGGTGGTCCTCGATGAGTTCGGCAGTGGCGGCATCCACCCCCACGTGCTGAGCGGCGTTGGCAAGACCGCTGACAATCGCGGGCACGAAACTGGCCAGAGTCAGGGCTATGAGCCAGAGAGGCGCTCCCCGCGATTGCTTCCAGCCCCCCAGGACCGCGATCAGCTCGTACAGCGCGGTCAGGACCAGCCAGGCGATGGGGAAATGGATCAGGATCGGATGCAGGTGCCCAAGCCTGCGCAGGGCCGCGCTGCCTGAAGCGGTGTCACTTGCTTTCTGCGGGGTGATCTCTTCCACCGAGTTGAGGCTTTCCACTGCTGAGGTGTCCTGAGCAGTCACTGCCGCGCCGCCTGATACATCCGACTGGGCGCGCAGGCAAACGGGACCGGCTGCCAGGGCGAAAGCCATCAGAACCAGTAGCACTGTCAGCCGTGCGGGCATGGTTCAATCCTCCAGGCTTATCGTGATCTGTCCGTCCGCGAGAGTAGCTTCATAGTTTGTCAGGGCCGCTTTGGCCGGCCCTTTGAGCACCTTGCCGCTCAGGGCGTATTGGGAGCCGTGGCAGGGGCAGACCAGGGTCCGGCTGCCTGAGTCGTACTCCACCGTGCATTTCTTGTGCGTGCAGAGCGGGTCCAGCACCTTGACCGTCTCCTCGCTGTCCCGGATGAAAATCAGCTCCCTTTCCTTGACTTTCAGATAGGCCGACCCGCCCACTGTTTTCAGCCGCTCTACCAGGTCAAGCGAGATCGAGATTCTTTTTGCCGCAG
>CAYLSM010000247.1:0-6308 GCA_964386505.1 uncultured Gemmatimonadales bacterium | reverse complement strand
AGGTCCTGGAGAAATTCAACATCCGCTATTTCTTCATGATCGGCGGCAACGACACTATGGACACGATCAACCGGGTCGAGAAGTACTGTGTGGCTAACGGTTACGAGCTGCGCGGTATCGGCATCCCCAAGACCGTGGACAACGACCTGCACGGCACCGACCACACCCCCGGCTACGGCAGCGCGGCGCGCTACGTGGCCCTTTCGGTGCTCCAGGGCGGACTGCTGGCCCGTGACATGCAGAAAGTGGACCAGTACGTGATCTATCAGGCCGTGGGACGGGATGCCGGCTGGCTGGCCGCAGCCTCGGTCGCGGCCAAGCGGCATGAATCCGACCCACCGCACATTATCCTGATGCCAGAGCGCCCGTTCGACAAGGACAAGTTCCTGGCCAAGGTGGAGGAGTGCCACAAGAAATACGGCTTCGTCTCCATCGCTTGCGGCGAGGGCATCGCCTACGCGGATGGCCGTCCGGTGAGCGCTTCCGAGACCCGCGACCGTTTCGGCAACGTCGAGTTCGGCGCCATGGGCGGCACCAGCGCGGCCATGATGCTGCACCGCATGATCTCGGAGAAATTCGGCTGGCGCGGTGAGTTCCAGGTGGTCGAGTCGCTGCAGATGTGCGGCTCCGACCGCACCAGCTCGCTGGATGTGGCCGAGGCTTTCCTCTGCGGTCAGAGAGCCGTGGAACTGGCAGCCGAGGGCAAGAGCGGCCTGATGGTCTCGCTGTTGCGCGAGGAGGGTCACGAGTACCAGACCAAGCTGGGCACCGCGCCCCTGGCCGAGGTGGCCGTGCATTCCAAGCCCATGCCGGATAAGTATATCGATGCGTCGGGCATGTTCGTCACGCCCGAGTTTGTCGAATACCTCAAGCCACTGGTCGGGCCGCTGCCCAGCATGGCCAGACTGGCCTACCATCCGGTGAAAGCCTGATTGAATAGCTGTTCAGACAGTATGGACAGAGGGGGACGGCTGAAAGGCCGCCCCCTTTTTTGTCGCTTAAATCGTTGCCTGACGGATGTTTTTGGGAGTGTGCATTTACTCGACAGATTAAAAACAGTACATTCAGTTGAAAAGCCCCCCTGAGATATAGTATTTTTAAGTGATTAGAAAGTGTATTTCAAATAATCAATCGGGCTTACACATAAAAAAGCCGATAACCGGTATGCACTTTTTCCACAAGACAGAGTCGCTTTTTCATATCCTTGCAAGTCGATCCGAAACAGACGATTTCTTTGAGGTGAGACCTCGCGATGCCGCGTTCCGGACATGATAGTCTTAAAATAGTGGTCGACCGGTACGAATCCCTGGTGGATGAATCCCCCCTGGCGATTGTGCGTCTTGATCCCGAGGGCCGGGTCCTGGGCTGGAACAGGGCGGCTGAGGTTACGTTCGGCTGGACTGCAGCCGAAGTGCTCGGTAAGAATCTACAAACTGCAAATCCGGACAAGAAAGAGGAAATGCAGGCCAACATCCGCAAACTGAAAGCGGGAGAATCGATTAACGGATTTGTGACCCACCGGAGGCGCAAAGACGGCACCCCTGTGCCGGTGCGTCTTTTCATGTACCCCCTGCGTGACAAACAAGGCAAGGTCGTAGAGTTGGTTGGGATGTACGAGGACCTTACGGATACCGTACGCATCTCCGAACAACTGCAAGAAAAGCAGGAAAGGCTTGATATGGCTCTTGAGGCAGCCCACGCCGGCACTTGGAGCTGGGATCTGACCAAGAATGAATTCGAATGGGATGAGCACCTGGTGAAATTGTTCGCCGCGGGCGATATCGAATCGGGCAAACGTCACGCCTTCTTTCTGGAGGCGGTAGAGCCTCAGGACATCGAACGCCTGCGCAAAGTGACTGACGAGGTTATCCGCGAGGGCGGCAGGCTGTCCGAGACCTACAGGATTCACTGCGCGGATGGGCGTGTACTGCATATCAACCTGCGCGGAGATGTGATCCGTGACTCCGATGGAGTTCCAGTGCGCATGGTTGGAATTTCGATGGATGAAACGGAACTGGTGGAGGCGGCTCTTGCCCTGAAGAATAAGACCGATGAGTTGGACACCTTTTTCAACGTTGCTCCCGACCTGTTCTGCATCGCGGATACGAAAGGTTTCATCCATCGACTGAACCCTGCCTGGACCAAGGTGCTCGGTTTCCCGGTCAAGGAAATGGAGGGACGGCGCTTCATGGAGTTTGTCCATCCCGAGGATGTTGATGCGACTCTGATCGAACTGAGAAGGCTGGGGCAAGGGAAACCGGTCTCGAATTTCATCAATCGCTATCGTTGCAAGGACGGAACCTACCGCTGGATTGAATGGCGCTCTGTGCCGTACTATGAGAACCTGATATTTGCCGCGGCCCGTGATATCACCGACCGGATAGAAACCGACAGGCGGATCATGGAAACGCGGGACCGGGCGCAGAAATATTTTGATATTGCCGGAGTTATCCTGCTGGTTCTCGATTCAACGGGCCGGATCGCCGACCTGAATCAGACCGGCTGCAGGATTCTGGGCCACCGCCGTGAAAACGTACTGGGACTCGACTGGTTCGACAATTTTCTGCCGGCCCGGGACAGGGAATCAGTCCGGGACTATTTCGGTCAGATTATGAGTGGGAAAATCGGTCTCGTTGAATACCACGAGAACGTTATTCTCAACGCAAAAAGCCAGGAGCGGCTGATTGCCTGGCATAACACGCAGATACGCGGTGATGACGGGCGGGTGGCGTTCACGCTCAGCTCCGGGGAGGATATCACCGACCGCAAACAGGCCGAGGATGCCCTTCTGCGCAGCGAGCGCACCCTTGAATCGATTCTGAGAACTATTCCGGATATTGTCTACCGGCTCGATCCAGAGGGTAAAATTCTGTTTATCAACGATGCGGTGCGCAGCTACGGATATACGCCTGAGGAGATGCTCGGCCGCGGGATACTGGAGTTTGTGCACCCGGAGGACAGGCAGAAAGCAGTCTACCGGATCAACGAGCGCCGCACCCATGAGCGCCGCACCCGTGCTTTGGAAGTCAGATTGCTGCAAAAATCGGGTGACAGTGTCGAGATGGAGGTCCAATCCGCTGGGGTGGAACAGGAGCAACCGGTATTTCTGATCGATGCCGAGGGGCTCTACCAGACCGAACAGCCTCACAGTGACAATTTTATCGGCACCCAGGGCGTGGCCCGCGACATCACCGAGCGCAAGAAACTGGAGCAGCAGCAGCGCGAGCTTGAATTGATGCTGTCCCATTCCCAGAAAATGGAGTCGGTGGGACGTCTGGCCGGCGGCGTGGCGCACGATTTCAACAACCTGCTCACTGTGATAATCGGAAGCCTGGAGCTGGCGAAAATATCGAACTCCAGAAGCGGCGGCAGCGGGGACGACAGTCTGGAGGATGCACTCAAAGCGGCGGAGAGGGCCCGCGACCTCACCCGTCAGCTCCTGGCATTCGGGCACAAGCAGGTCCTTTCGGTCACGAATGTCAGCCTCAACGAGGCAGTGCTCGGGTTCACGAAAATTCTCAGCCGTGTGATCGGTGAAAATATCCGCGTGGAGACTTTCCTGCGCGCCGCGCCGGACAGGGTTGAGGCCGATATCTCACAGCTTGAGCAGGTGCTGCTTAACCTGGCGGTCAACGCCCGGGATGCGATGAGCGAGGGTGGCATCCTCACCCTGGAAACCGGCAATGCCTGTCTGGATGAGGAATACGCCCGCACTCATCCTGGTGCGGTGGCCGGTGACTATATCATGCTGGCAGTGAGCGACACCGGATGCGGTATGAATGAGGACCTTCGCCGCCGGATATTCGAGCCGTTTTTCACCACAAAAAAAATCGGGTTGGGCACCGGCCTGGGCCTGTCGATGGTCTACGGCATTGTAAAGCAGCACGGTGGGAATATCTGGGTCTACAGCGAGGAGGGAATAGGCAGCACTTTCAAGCTCTACCTGCCGCGTTCCGCCTCCGGTTCGCAAGCGTCCAGCAACCAGCCGCGGCCCGCGAGCCGTCGCGCCGAGGGGGAGACAGTGCTGGTGGTCGAGGATGACTCCACTGTCCGCGAAACGCTGCGCCAACTGCTCGGTCACCTGGGCTACCGCGCACTGATCGCCGCCGACGCCAGCGAGGCGATGGTTCTGGCCCGCGACAACTCTCCGCTGCATGTGCTCCTGACCGATGTCATACTGCAGGGGGACACCGGCCGGGATGTGTTCGACAAAGTCCGGGCCTTCCATCCCGGGGTGCACCCGGTGTTCATGTCCGGCTACACGGATGACGTGATAGCTACTCACGGAGTGCTGGACCAGGGAGTGCTTTTCCTGCAGAAACCTTTCAACGCCGAGACGCTGCACCGCAAGCTGCGTGAGGCCCTGGGCGGCTGAAAACGGTTTGCCGGAAAGCACCCTACAGGTAGTCTTCCCGCGGCGGACAGAAAACATCCAGCACCTTGCCAGCCTCGCGCACCTTGGCCCCGTGGACCACATCCGGTGGGGCGTAGTAGCTGTCCCCGGCCCGCAGAACCCGGGTTTCCTCGCCCACGGTCAGCTCGAACTCGCCGCTCACGATATAGCCCACCTGCTCGTGCGGATGGCTGTGCATCGGCAGAAGGGCGTCCTTTTCGAAACTGAACTCCACCGACATCAACTTACCCGCGCTCAGGCAGACCCGTCGCACCACTCCGCCGCCCAGGTTGGTAACATCCGTTTCCGTCTTGATCCTGATCATTCTGCGTCTACCCCTCTCTGTCCTTAAACAAATGCGCCGTCCCCGGCCCGGCCGGGAAACGGCGAATGGATGGGAACGGGTCTGTCACGCTCGACTCATTCCTGTAAAAATCGTTTGTAGTCCTTGTACGGGGCCGGGTCGTGCTCGGTGGCCAGCAGACGGTCGATGGGGTACATCATCTCCTGGCGACTGTAGCAGCTTATCTCCAGGTGCCCGCTGTCCATGCGGATCGCGTCCTCCGGGCAGGCTTCCACGCACAGGCCGCAGTAGACACACTTGCCCATGTCGATAGTGAAACTGGCGGCCTGCTTTTCGGTCTCCGGGTCCGGGTGCTCCTTGGCCACAATATAGATACACTTGGCCGGGCAGATCGTCTCGCACATCATGCAGCCCACGCAGCGCGGGCCGCCGCCCTCGCGTTTGGTCAGGTAGTGCTTGGTGCGCAGGCGCCAGTGGTAGCCGCGGTGCTGCTCGGGATACTGGATCGTGACCGCCCCCTTGCGTCTGGTCTTGATCCCCACGGCGTTCAGGATATGCAGGCACAGGTTCACCACGAAATGACGGTTGGTGATCCACAGCCCGCGCAGTATCTCGGGCAGCCAGATCCGCTCCAGGAACGTGAGCTTGCGGCGGAACTCTATCTTTTTGACAGTGATGGCCAAAACAGCCTCCGCTTGCGGCGGAACTCAGAGATTCAGCACCGCCAGCACGACCGCGGTGACAATTATGTTGGCAAAGGCCAGCGGCAACAAAAATTTCCAGCCCAGGTGCATGAGCTGGTCGTAGCGGAAGCGCGGCAATGTCCAGCGCACCAGCATCAGCACGTAGATCACGATACAGACCTTGGCCGCGAACGCGGCGGCCCGGAGCGCCCAGACCAGCCATGTCGCCAGGGGCAGCACGCTCGCCCCGCCGAAAGCGAAACCGCTGTCGGACAGCCAGGGCACCTGCCAGCCGCCCAGGAACAACGTGGTGGTCAGGCAGGCGATAAGAATCTTTTCCACGAAATCGGTGAACATGAACGCGCCGAAACGCATGCTCGAGTATTCGAGCTGGAAACCGATGATCTCGCTCTCGCCCTCGGGCAGGTCGAACGGGATGCGTTTGGTTTCGGCCGTGCCGGCGGTCAGGAAAATGAGGAACGCCAGCGGCTGGACCACGATGCCCCAGAGTGGCAGCCAGCCCCAGAGGTAACCACCCTGCCAGAGCACGATATTCTGCATGTTGAGGCTCTTGTAGACCAGCAACGGTCCCACCGCGGCCGCGGCCAGGGCCACCTCGTAGCTGATCATCTGGGCCGTGGCGCGCATCGAGCCAAGCAGGGCGAAGTTGTTGTTGCTCGACCAGCCGCCTAACACCACGCCGTAGACTGTCATTCCCATCATGGCGAACACGTACAGAATCCCGATCTCCGGGTTTGCGATCTGAAGCGAGAACTCTGTGCCCAGCACCGTGACCGGCGGCGAGAACGGGATCACTGCGAACCCCAGCAGAGCGAAAGTCCAGGCAAGGAACGGCGCCAGCACGAACAGGGCCCGGTGCTCCGTGCGCGGGATGAACTCTTCTTTCATGAACATCTTAAGTCCGTCG
>CAYLSM010000246.1:0-6347 GCA_964386505.1 uncultured Gemmatimonadales bacterium | reverse complement strand
TGGCGGGGTGTGCAGTCTTTTCAGAAAGAGTAGCCAAGCGAGACGCGCTGGGTCTGGGCCAGGTCGCGGTGGCCGATCCAGGCATAGTCGAGGCTGAGCGCGCGCACCGTGAGGCCCGCGCCGAAAGTGGGATTGCGCTCATCCAGCCCGGCGCGCAGGGCCAGACGTCGATACAGCTCGTACTCGGCGCCCAGGTGCAGAAGGCTCATGTAGTAGGCCTCGCCGCTCGAGTAGTTGGCCTTGCGCCGCTCCACCGGGATCGAGACCTCCAGCGCCGCGTTCACACGACCGCCCGGCACGGCCAGCCCCTCGGCCAGGGCCGCTCCGGCTGAAATCCAGGGCTTGATGTACTCGCGCTTGCCGGTGGACCAGGCTAAAAAAGAAGTGGTCACATCCCGCGCCGACAGGCTCACCAGGAGCGGCAGTCTGTAATCCACCCGGCGGATCAGCCCCAGGTCGAACCCGAACCCGGTGGCGGTGGCCCCCCACTGACGCTCGTGCAGCAGCTTCACGTTCGCCCCGAGCCAGGTCTTCTCATCCAGTTGCCTGCCCGCTCCGGCCAACAGGGCAAAATCGTTCTTCGAGCTGTAGCGCTCGATGTAGGGACGGTTGTCAGGGCCGGGCTCCTGGGTCGGGTCGGGAAGGGCCGTGATCGGTATCCCGCCCACGCCCAGGTGAATCAGGCCGAAGCCGAACGCCGTGGCCGGGCCGTTCCCGGCCAGACGGTGCGACCAGCCCAGGAAATTGTAATCCACGTCCCCGCCGAATCGCTCGCTGTGCATGAACACCGCCCGGTTGAGCCTTGTCCCCTCACCGCGCACCAGCCCGGCCGGGTTCCAGTAGAGCGCCTCGGCGCCCTCGGCCAGGGTGTGGTAGGCGCTGCCCAGGCCCAGTCCGCGCGCGCCCACGCCCACACTGAACGACTCGCCGGCGTACTTGCTCTGCGCGGCCAGGGGTGCGGCGGCGGTCAGCAGCAGAACCAGGCCGGTCAGAAGGCGGTTCAAGTCGGAAAATTGCATGTTTAGACGAATTTTCATCCGTTTTCACTCGAATATTTCGGGATCGTGGCCGCCCTTCCGACCGGTCCATGCTTATCGGAAGACCGCTCCACGCGGCCCCGCAGGGTAGAGGGAAATGTAATGCCGCCAGGCGTCGAGGGAAACAAATTTTCTGCGCCCATAGAAGTTCTTGACAACTGAAATGACTGCAAATACAATATCCTTAGCGCATAAACAGGTGGCGAAGCGCACCTCGCACCCGGCCCCCCCCGGAACTGTTCTGTCCGGGGTCTCTTTTTCTTAAAAGAGCTGTCCCGTACGGATGAAGACGATCAAGTTGACAACAGCGGCGGCACTGTTCCTGCTGCTGGTGGGGGTGGCGCCCTACCGCAGCCTGGAACTGAAAATAAACCAGCAGAGCATGGGCATCATCATGCCTTCCGGCATGGCCACGGCCAGCCAGGTAGACAGCCTGGCGGGCGTTACAAAGGAAGAAAGTCGCCTGGCGGGGGATTTGTCCGAGGGGGCCAAGCTGCTGAACCAGAAATGCGCTGTCTGCCATAGCGTGAATTTCGTCTTCAAGAGCGGCCTGCTGGCCGGCGAGATCGACTCGACCCTGGCCAGCATGCAGAAAAAAAGCCGCAACCTGCTCTCTTCCCGGGATCGGGACAATATCAGCCTCTACCTCTCCAGCCGTCTGCCCCGCGAATAGCACCCCGCACAACCTAAGCCAGAGTGTCCCCGGACGGACTCATTGCGCCCGCGCGATTATCCGCGTGATCTCGGGCCGCGAGGTGAGAATGCGCCAGTGACGGCTGATCAGCCGCACCAGGACCAGACCCACGACCAGACCCAGCACTCCACCCGCCACATCCAGCCCCGTGGCGCCCCAGCCGGGTGCCAGGGACGGCCCGTAGCGCTCGGCCACGAGCATGCCAGCGAACAACGCGACCAGCGGCAGTATGTAAACTGTCAGCGCGCCCCAGACCACCACGCCCTCGGGCAGCGAGACCTCCACCGTGTCGCCGGGGCGGGCGCCCAGGGGGTTTTCGGCCAGGGTACGGTTGGGGCTCCCCGCCTCCAGCGAGATCGAGCAGCCGCCCTGCTGGCTGCAACCCACGCAGGCCGAGGAGCGCGACACCTCAATCAGCGCCAGCCGTCCCTGCAGCCCGGTCACCCGGGCCGTGTTGCAGATCAGTGCCGCCCTGTCCTGTGGCTGGCTCATTTTCTCCTCCAAACAGCTTGCTCCGCAGGTGTTCGAGCTGAGCCGCCAGGGACTCATGGCCGCCCAGGTCCAGCTCCCGGTACGAGCAGTCCGGCTCGTCCAGGCGCAGCACGATACCCTCAACCACATCCGTCAGCCGCTCGGCCGGGATCATGGCGCGGCGGCTCTCCAGACGTCGGGTGACCGCCCCGGCCGAGTCCACCTGGTAGCTGAAAGCGGCCAGCTCCAGGCGTTCGGGGCCGCCCGCGCGGCGGGTGACGATCACGAAACCCCAGGTCTCGTCCTCCCGCCGCAGCGGGTCGAACAGGAACAGACGGTGCAGTGTATGTTCCGGGTCCTCGGCGAACGCACCGGCCGCGATCTCCAGCACCGGGGCCAACTCCGGCGCGATTGTCTTCTCTCCCTCAGCCGCGCTCATAGCTCAGTTCCCGCCTCCACCTTTGTGGGCAGCCCGTTCACGACGGCTCACCGCAGCGGCCACCATGTTGCGCAGCGAGGGAGTGACCTCCTGCCAGGAGCGGGTCTTGAGCCCGCAGTCCGGGTTCACCCAGAGACTCTCCAGCGGAATCACCGCGGCGATCTCATCCAGGCGGTGCTCCATCTCCTCCTGCTCCGGCACCAGCGGGCTGTGGATGTCCCAGACCCCGGGGCCGATCTCGCTCGGGTACTCGCGGTCGCGGAACACCTTGAGAAGCTGCCCCCCGGCGCGCGAGTTCTCGATTGAGATAACATCCGCGTCCATCCGGATTATATCGGCGATGATGGTGTTGAAATCGCTGTAGCACATGTGACTGTGGATCTGGGTCTCGGGTTTCACCCCCGCGGCGGTCAGACGGAAAGCATCCACCGCCCAGGCCAGGTAGTCGGCCTGTTTCGCCTTGCGTAGAGGCAGGCCCTCGCGCAGGGCCGGCTCATCCACCTGGATAACCCCGATCCCGGCGGATTCCAGGTCCACGGTCTCATCCCGGATCGCCAGGGCGAGCTGGAAAGTCACCTCGCGCCGCGGGATGTCATCCCGCACGAACGACCAGTTGAGCATGGTCACCGGGCCGGTCAGCATGCCTTTCATCGGCCGCTGGGTGAGAGTCTGGGCGAATGCGCTCCATTCCACGGTCATGGGGGCGGAGCGCCGGATGTCGCCGTAGATCACCGGCGGCTTGACCCCGCGGCTGCCGTAGCTGATCACCCAGCCGTTCCGGGTGAAGAAATAACCCTCCAGTTGCTCGCCGAAATACTCCACCATATCGTTGCGCTCGAACTCGCCGTGCACCAGCACATCCAGGCCCACCTCCTCCTGGAACTTGACCAGCGAGCGGATATCCTCCCGCAGCGCCTCGACATACTGCGCCTCGGTCAGCTCGCCCTTGCGCAGACGGGCCCGTAGACGGCGTATATCCGAGGTCTGGGGGAACGAGCCGATAGTTGTGGTGGGCAACAGCGGCAGGCCCAGCTTTTTCTGCTGCAGGGGCTGACGCTGACTGAAAGGCAGCCCGCGGCTGAAACTGGCCTCGGTCAGGCCGGCCACCCGGGAGCGCACCTCCGGGGCCACGCGCAGCTTGCTCGTGGCGCTGACTTTCCGGGCCGCGGTGCAGGCCTCCAGACGGGCCTTGTCCGCGGAGGTGGCTTTGCCCTCCACACTGCGGGCCAGGGCCGCCAGTTCCTGCACTTTCTCGCGGGCGAACGCCAGAAGGTTGAACACTTCATCGGGCAGGTGGCGCTCAGGCTCCACGGTCACCGGGACGTGCTGCAGCGAGCAGGAGGTGCTGAGCACCAGGCGCTCCCCCACCATGGCCTTGAGTTTCTCAATCAGGGGGAGAGCTTTTTCTGTGTCCAGCACCCAGATGTTGCGGCCGTCCACCACCCCGGCGAAAAGCTGCTTGTCCCTGGGAAGCGTATGCTTAAAGATCAGCTCCAGGTTCTCGGGACCATGCACGAAATCCAGCCCCAGACCGTCCACCGGCAGCGCGGCCAGGGCGTCATAGTTATCTCCCACGCTGTCGAAATAGGTCTGGACAACAAGGCGGGCATTGCCGGCCGCGCTCTTGAGACGGGTGCAGGCCAGGGCCAGGGCCTTGCGGTCGCGCTCCGTGGCCTCGCCCGCGAACCAGGGCTCATCGATCTGTATCCACTGAACGCCCCGCTTGGCCAGTTCGGCGATCACCTGCTCGTACACCGGCAACAGGGCCTCTAACAGGGCCAGCGGCTCCACCCCGTCGGTCGAGCGCCCCAGCCGCAGGAATGTCACCGGCCCGATCAGCGCCGGCATGGCCTTGACCCCCAGGGCCAGGGCCTCATCCACCAGGCGCAGCAGGGTGCGGTCGGCCAGGCGGAAACTCTCGCCGTGGCTGAACTCGGGCACCAGATAGTGGTAGTTGGTGTTGAACCACTTGAGCATGCTCAAGGGATGGATATTACCGCTCGGGGTGGCTCCGCCGCGGGCCATCCGGAAATACAGCTCCAGGCCCGGGGCCGCCCCGGCGAACCTCGGCGGCACGGCTCCCACCATCACCGCGGTGTCGAGCATGCGGTCGTAGAAAGAGAAATCGCCCACCGGGACCAGGTCCAGCCCGGCTGAAGCCAGGAACTCGTAGTTCTGCTTGCGCAGCGCCGCGGCGCGACGTTCCAGTTCGGCGGCGTCGATCTCGCCTTTCCAGAACGATTCGAGAGCGAATTTCAGTTCACGCTCCGCGCCCAGGCGCGGAAAACCCTGGATTGCAGTCTGCATCCACCTCTCCCCTTTTATGATTGACAGAAAAACACCCCTTTTTCTGACAATATAATACCCGGAAGGCGGCAACGATAATTTTTCGGGGGATTTTTTCGCACCGGGCGCACGGGGAAAGCCGTGGACGCGGACACGGCGGCTCAGAGGGAGGTGTGCTCAGTATCGGCGTGGTCCTTGCGCGGACAGCCGCTCTCCGGCTCGCAGAACACGTCCTCCACGCTCCAGAGCAGGCTGAGCGCGGTGGTGAGAAGGACCAGACGGCAAATGTCGGCGGCGGTGCTGAGTCTTTGCGGCATGGCTGTATCTCCATCCAGGAGGTTGACTTTGGGGAACAGAGGTGCAAGAAGCGTTCCCGGGCCAGGACAAGAGGGCCGACCGCTGCTTATTATTGAATTTCAAGCAATTATAATACACTATCCGCCGCAGGGCTTTTCCGCGCTCCGGGCAACTCTTGCCCCCGGCGTGGCCTGATCTTTTTGCGTTGACAGGCTTTACCCCTTCTGAGTATTATCTGTGGCACCGCCCCCCGATAACCGGAACCCCAAGCCTCAAGGAGCGCAGAGACATGTCCGCACCCGAGAACAGAATCGGCAGGAAAGAGTTCCTCTCCGGCTGCGGCAAGGCCGTGCTGGGCCTGAGCCTGGGCGCGGCATCCTGCGGCCCCAAGTCAGGCAAGACAGCCGCCGGCGGGGCCCTGGCCGCGGACAGCGCCGCCTCCTCAGCCGCTACTTCAATCACCCCGGCCTACCGCTCCCTGGGCAAGGCCGGGATCCAGGTGACCGAGGTCGGGTTCGGGGCCAGCCGCACCATGGACCCGCAACTGATGGCGTTCGCCCTGGACCGCGGGATCAACCTTCTGGACACCGGACGCTCCTACAACAACGGCCAGAACGAGGTGGTGATCGGCAAGGTGATAAAGGGCCGCCGCGACAAGGTGGTGATCAATTCCAAGACCCAGCCCGGAACGCTGGAGAAGATGCGCGCTGATCTGGAGGCGAGCCTCACCGCCCTGGGCACCGACTATGTCGACTGCCTGCTGGTCCACGGGATCGGCGAGACCTCCGAGATCACGAGCGAAATCCACAAGGAGTTCCTCACCCGGGCCAAGGAAGAAGGCAAGGCCCGCGTGACCGGGTTCAGTTGCCACGGCGACCTTCCCGCCATGCTGAACGCCGCCGCCGCGGACCGGTTCTACGAGGTGGTGATGACCCCCTTCAATTTCATGGGGGCGTTCACCCACATGCTGGGCGGAAGCCACATGAGCTGGGACGCCCAGGCCCTGGGCCAGGCGGTGGAGAACTGCGGCAAGGCCGGGATAGACATAATCGCGATCAAGACCTGCTCCGGCGGGTTCAAGCAGGACAAGACCGGACCGCAGACCTACGCCGCAGCGCTCAAG
>CAYLSM010000245.1:0-6377 GCA_964386505.1 uncultured Gemmatimonadales bacterium | reverse complement strand
GGCCAGGCCCAGGAACAGGTCGCGCGCCGCCACGCCGTGGACCACGAACAGCGGCCCGATCACGAACTCGGTGCCGGCCACGTGCTCGCCGGCGTACATGCCGACAAAATTGCCGAGGTTCTGCAGTTTGGAGCCGGAGACCGGCTCCCGGTCGAACTCGTAAAGTGCGTCCAGCTTCTGGGTCAGGCCTGCTTTCGACGGTCCGCTCATCGGTCAGCCTCGAGCCGCGGGTGGTGGGGAGTGGATGCTCTTTTGAATGGGACCTCCCGCGCCGTCAGGCAAGCGCCCGGCGCGGGAGTCTTCGCTGTCTTCTTCGTTGTGATACGAAGTATGGCGGACTTATTTTTCGCGGCTCATCCTGGCGCCGGCCGCCCGGATGCGCTCACTGGTCTTGCTGCCGTGGACCTCGAAAATCTGCCCGATCCGCTCCCCGCTCAGGCTGATCGCCCCGCCCAGGGTGTCGGCCAGATGCACTATCCTGGCAGTGTGCTCCAGGCACTCCATCCGGTGGTAGGCCTCGATCACGTTGGTCCCCAAGGCCAGGGCGCCGTGATTGGCCAGAAGGAACACCTCGTGGCCCTCCAGATACTCGGCCACCCGTCCGGCCAGCTCATCCGTGCCCGGAGTGCCGTAGGGCACCAGCGGCACCTCACCCAGCGAGAGCACCGACTCGGGCAGCACGCGCGGGTTCACGCTCCGTCCGGCGGCGGCGCAGGCCGTGGCGTAGATCGGGTGGGCATGCACCGCGGCACCCACATCCGGCCGCAACTCGTAGATACGGCAGTATATCTTTATCTCGCTGGTCACCTTGCGTCCGTTGTCGACCACCGGGTTGCCCTTGAGGTCGGTCAGGACCAGGTCCTCGGCGGTGAGGAAACCCTTGCTCATGCCGCTGGGCGTGGCCAGGATATGCCTCTCGTCCACCCGCACGGTCACGTTGCCGTCGTTGGAGGCCACCATCTCGTGTTCGTAGATGCGACGGCAGACATGCAGCATCTGCGCCTTGATCTCATCCAAAGAATGCATTCCTTCTCCCGAACTGTGTCGCGCTAAGGGTGAAAGCCGAAAATCCCGACAATACAACGCCGAGAATATACAATGCGCCTCAGAATTTCGGAATAAAAACGCGGGGGAGAATTACATCCCGGCTCTCGGGAAGGCCTGTCGCAGGCGTAGGCTCAAAACGAAAGCCCGCCCCGCGGCGAAGCGGTGACGGGCTTGCGTTCCGGACAAGCGGCTCCGGATGTCTGTCCTACCTGACCATCAGACGCAGCAGGGCCAGAAGGTCGAAAACATCCACCTTGCCGTTGAGATCCAGGTCGGAGGCTGGCGTGGCCTGGACTGTCCCGCTCAGCACACGCAGCAGTTGTAGCAGGTCGAACACGTTCACCTTCCCGTCCTCGTCTATGTCCCCCGGGGTATAGGGCAGCTTTATCACCCGCAACTGCGCGGGCGAGCTGACCGGGTTGATCGCAGGCCAGGAAATGTCGTTGTAATCCACGTTGAGCATAAGGTAGTAGCTTATCTCACCGCCATCGGGCAGTCCGGGCAGGCTGGCCTCGAACAGGTTTTGCGACGGGTCGGTCCGCTCCAGGCCGACACTCCTGTACTGGGTTTCGGCATCGATCCGGTAGAAAAGCTGCGCCGAGGAAACCAGGGCCGCGTCGCGCACCTGGGCCTGGAAGACATAGGGGCCGCCCGTGACTGTGGTGGAGTCCGCCGTTACGCCCCGTCCACCCGCCAGCAGCCGCACCGTCAGGGTCTGCGAGGCATCAACCGCTTCCCAGCCCAGCGTGTATTGGGTAAGCGAAGGGTCGCGCAGGGTGAAAGTGACCGTATTGTTCTGAGTGTCGATCACCGCGTCGCTCAAGCCCACCATACGTCCGCTTTCCGGGTCCAGCCCGAACAGGCCGAGATTCTGCTCCACAAAGCCCTCGACATCCGTGGGAAGGTCGGCCTCATCGTAACTCAGGACCACTTTCAACTCCAGCGAATCCCCCAGGCCGTCGAGGATGAACTCCCAGGAGCGCAGGATGCCGTTGAACACGGTGTTCTGGTCCCCGGTTGCCGCCAGGGCGGTTTGGGAGAAAAATCCCCGTCCGAACAGGGATAGCCGCCCGGAAAGCTCCGAGACATGCAGGGTGCCGTTCATGGAGCCGGAGGAGTGGTTGGTAAGCTGCACTCTCACCGACAGGCCGTTCCAGCTCAGGTTCTGCTGCTGTCCGGAGGGAAGGCTCTGGATACGGGATTCCTGGCGACGCACAATCCGGATTTCCACGGTCTGAGTTTCGCTTACCGCCCCACGCGAATCAACGGCATGGAAACTGACCCTGGCCGAGGGAATCGGGTGGGAGGCATCCAGCAGGGCGGTATCGAACACGAGGATATTGCCGCCGCGGATGGAGGCCGCCGGCGAGGCGCCCTGCAAGAACGGCATGCCCTGGGTATCGAGCACCAGCTCCACACCGTCACCGTCCGGGTCCTCGGCGTCGATCTCAAACTGCACCAGTTCGCCCTCCTGCACTGTCACATCCTCCACCCGGTGGATGAAAGGCGGACGGTTGGTGTCGCTCACCTGGAGATTGAACGAACCGGAGCTGAGCAGGCTGCCATCCGAGACCGTCAGGTTCAGACGGTAGGTTCCGGCCTGATCGTAGCCGGGGGCCAGTTGCAGAACGCCGCTGCTGCGGTCGAAAACCACCCAGGCAGGCAGGGGTGACAGCGTGTAGATCAGGGCGTCCCTCTCCGCATCGGTGGCCTTGAGACTGACCTGGCGCGTCTCGCCCTCGGCAATCGAGATATCGGCCAGAGCGGGCAGACTCGGCGCGGTGTTGCGGGCGATAATCCCCACCCGGAGCGTGGCCGTGGTGGCCAGTTCCCCGTCCGAGACCTGCAGAACCACGCTGTAAGCACCGGCCAGGGCACGGGTCGCCACGACCTGATACAGCCCGCCGGAGGAGATGCTGCGCAGGGCGTTGGGCAGTTGGGCCGCGTTTCGCACCGAATATTGCAGCGTCGCACCCTCCGGGTCGGAGGCGCTCAACTGAAGACGCAGGGTGTCACCCGTGTACAGGCGCTGGTCCTGAATCGCGGCCAGCACCGGCGGCTCGTTGTCCGAGGCCGTGACATTGATCAGCACGAGCTGGCTGTCCGCCGCGCCGTGCTCGTCCACGGCCACGAACAAGCCTTCCAGAACGGCGGCCGCTGTCCCGGCCTGATAGCGGAACTCCCCGGTCGCCGGGTCGAAAGAGTTCTCAGCTATCTGGCTGGAATGGAACGACAGGCTCACCGGGTCACCTTCCGGGTCGGTCGCTGTCACCAGGAACAGCAGGCTGCCGGAGGTGCGCACCGCCTGGCCGGGAATCTGGTCGAGCTGCGGTGGCCGGTTGACATCAAGCACGGTGACCCGCACCGTGGTTTCGGCGCTCTGACCGGCCGGATCGCGAGCCAGCAGAGTGAAACTGTAATCGCCGGCCTGGCTGTAACCCGGTGTCCACTCGAACACTCCGGTAAGCAGGTCCACCGCGGCCCCGGAGGGCAGGTCACGGCCGGCGTACGAGAGAACATCGCCGCCCGCATCCGCGGCTTCGAGCATGAGCGAGAGCGTTTCGCCCTCTTTCACCGTCCGGTCGACAACCGGGGTGACAGTGGGCACGAAATCCTTCTCCGTAACTTGGACAGTAAGCTTGAGCCGCGAGGTCAGCCTGCCGTCGCTGGCCAGGAACGTAATCTGGTAAGTGCCGGCCTGACTGGCATCCGGAGTGAAACGGAACGTGGCGCTGAGCGGATCGAACGTTGCGTTGCGCGGCAAGGTGCCACAGTAAAACAGCACCGGGTCGCCGTCCGGGTCCGTGGCGTCGGGCTTGAATTCGAAAGTTTCCTGCTCCTGGACCAGCGCCTCCTCCGGAGTTGTAAACACCGGCGGCTGGTTGATCTTGCGGCCCGGCTCACTGACCGTGACCAGGAAACCGTCGCGGTCCTCGGCCCCCTGCGGGTCGGTCAGACTGAGAGAGGCCCTGTAATTGCCCATATCGCCGCTGACTGGAGTCCAGGCAAAAGCGAAAGTCGAATCATCCACCCGGCTCAGCGAGGCCGCCTCCGGCAGTCCGTTCAACTGAAGGTTCAGCACGTCCTTGTCCGGGTCATGCCCCACGATCCGGAATGCCAGTTCTGTTCCCCGGTTAGTGCTCTGGTTGGCCAGCGGGTCGAGGCTCGGCGGATGGTTGACCGCCACCACCGTGAGTACGAGCGTGCCGGCAGCGGAGGCGCCCTGACGGTCGGTGACCGTGACTGTCACCCGGTATTGCCCGGCCTGGCCCGTGTGCGGACGCCAGCGGAACGAGCGGCCGGTGAGGGCGGCGCCCTCCGGAAGGTCCGCGGCGCTGAAAGTGAGCGGCCCGTTCTCCGGGTCGCTGGCCTTGAGCACCACCTCGATGAACTCGTCCTCGTTCAGGGTGATTTCGCCGGGCAGTTCAAGGACCGGCGGCTGGTTGGCCTTGATTTCGAGGATGGCGGGATAGACCTTGTTATAGTTGCCGCGGGTCAGGGTAAGGCTGCGCGCTCCCGGTTCGGCGGCGACGCCCACGCTCACCGTCAGGCGGACCTGGGTCTCGGAGACATAGACCAGACTTCCGGCAGTGATACCACTGCCGCTGAAACTCAGGTGGACATCCGGAGAGAGCGCGCTGCCAGTAAACGTCAGCACCGCGTCCACACCCTGGAAAAGGCTGGCGGGATCGACCCCGCTTATCCGCGGCAGGGCGGTGACCTCCAGCCGTCCGGAAGCGGTGGCTGAGGGGCCCGAGGGGTTGGTTACGGTTACATCCCGCAGTCCGGCGGGGGCATTATCCAGCACCTCCACCGTCACCCGCAGGCTGGCCGCACTGACATAAGCGGTCTGGAGCACGTTGATCCCGCCGCCGCTGAAACTGACCGTGGCCCCGTCCTGGAAATTCCCCCCGCTGATCACGAAATCGAAGCTGCCGGCATCCTGACGGATGCTGGAGGGTGAGATTCCGCTGATCGATGGAGTCAGCGCAGCCGGGACGGTGAGGGCTCCGCTCAGTGTGGCGGCGCCCCCGGAGGTCTGCACGCTCACCGAATACTGGCCTGCGGCGGTCCCGGGAGCCGCACTCAGAGTGAAAGTGACCGAGGTGTCGGTGAAGACTATGTTCGATGCGCTCAAGCCCGCACCGCTCAGGCTGAGCGTCCCGCCGGTCAGGTTCTGGCCCCTGAGGTGCAAGGTCAGGCTCTGGCCCGGGTATATCTGCGACGGGGTCAGTCTGCTCAGACTGGGAGCCGGAGGCGGTGGCGGCGGGTTGGTTCCACCCCCTCCTCCTCCGCTGTCTCCTCCTCCGCCGCCACCTCCACCACCACCCCCGCCACCGCCACCACCTCCGACAGTGCCGGTCACGTATATTTTGTGGCTGCCGCCGTTGCTGTAAAAAGTGATAACGTCAATCCTGTTCATTCCGTTGGGAATGTTGGGAACAAAAACCACCCAAACCCCCAGACTGTCGCCGGCCTGGACAGTTCCCTGGCGCTGATTGATTCTGAAATACTCGCCATCCATGCTCTTTACACTGTCGAAAGAAAGAGAGCCCGTACCAGCGTTGACCAGCCAGGTCCGCAGGCTGTCCCTCCGCCCGACCTCGACCGTCCCGAAACGCAGGGTGTCCGGGCGGACCTGGAGCAGGGGATAGGTGGGCAGGGCGCCGGTCCCGCTGACCGACAGGCTAAGCGTGGGCTGGTCCGGGTCATTGCTCTGGATCGAGATTACAGCCGACTGGGCTCCCACCGAGGCCGGTGAGAAAGTGAGCGTGAGCTGACGGCTCCCGCCGGCGGGCAGCTCGAAACTGGAGGGAGAGGCGGAAAAAGCGGTGCTGCTGCTGGTGACAGAACTTGCCACCAGCATCCCGGCTCCCTGGTTGGAAACCGTGACACTGGACTGGATCGATTGTCCGACTGTGGCCTGACCCAGGATGAGACTGCTGGAGGAAAGGCGAATGTCCGGGGCGGGGGCTGCGGCCACCGGGACTGTCAGCGTGCCGGGCTGAATGCTCAGCGACGAGCCGGAGGGGTTGTTGGCCTTGACATCGCCGAGCGAGAAAACGGCATTCACAGCATTGACCGCCCGGGTTTCCACCCGGAACTTCATCCTTGCGAGTGTTCCGCTGCCGTTGAACCCGACTCCACCGGTGGAGGTCATGCCGATCGCCACCTGCTCACCCTCAACCGTGGGGACGAACAGGATATTCGAGCCGAGGAAATCGCCGCTCGCAACCTCAACATTCTTCACCAGCGTGCTGTCGAAGCGCAGGACAAACGATACGCCGTAAAGGTCGGCGGCCACGGTGGCCTTGCCCACCATCACGTTA